>NC_020126.1:3185937-3504531 GCF_000331735.1 Myxococcus stipitatus DSM 14675
AGGAGGGACAGCCGCTGCACGTGGTCGTGGATGCGGTCGCCGGAGCTCTCGTGGATGAAGGCGCGGACGACGTCATCCCGAAGGACGAGCCCCGTGGTGGGAGAGAGCGGGCCAACGGGGGACTGCGCCGCGGCATCGAACGCCGTGACACAAAGGAGTGTGAGGGAGGCGAGGAGTGGGAGCCGCATGGGTGGCCTCGAAGGTATCGCCCTCCAAGGCTTGCTCCCAGCGTCATATTCCCATCGGCGCCGTCACTCCATCCGCGCGCCGCGCTCCGCGAGCAGCTCCCGCAGGAGCGAGCGATGACAGCGCGCCTCCTCCTCGCAATAGCAGCCGACGGAGAAGTCCGCCGTTCGTGAGAGCGCCGCGAGCAGGACGAGCGTCCGGTTGGCGTGAGGCTCCGCCATCTCCGCGCGGAACTTCCTGGCGAACACCGCCCAGTCCTGCTCGCTCCGGGCCTGCTGTCCCAGCTTCACCACCTCGGGGCTGGGCGAGAGCTCGGGGTACCAGACGTCATACCAATCCTCCGACGCGAAGCGCGCCGCGGGGACACCGCGAGGAGGGCGGCGCACGGTGCCGATGCGCAGCCCTTCGTGGGCGAGGCGCGGCGTTCCCAATCGGACGATGCGGACAGTCATGGGGTGGGGTTCTACTTCCACGCACAGGTGGGCGCCTGGAAAAGCACGAGGCGCGCGGGGATTCGCCGTGCGACGAGAACGCCCAGGCACGACACCGGAGCGCATCCAGGACTGTTCCAATTCATCGCAACGCGATTGCATGTGAGTCTCGCGAGACTCACGGCGCCGTGGCGTCCGCGGACTTCTTTTCCGGGTGACAGTTTCATCCGGCACCGGTGTTCGAGGGTCGGCGCTTCGTGGGGTGAGCGGAGAGGACGTCCGCTCGCCGTGCGTTGCATGGCCGGGCCGGGGGCCGCGTCATCCCGAAAGCAGACACCTGTGACTTTTCTCCGACGTCGCAGTCTCCTCTCTCCGGAAGTCCGCACCGTTCCCCTCCTGGCCTTGAGTGGCCTGTTGTCCACGCTGTCCGCGTGTGACGACGATGACCCGCCCGTGGACCCCGCGCGGGTGGTGACTCGCAGTGGTCCCGTGCGTGGGACGGTGACGGACGAGGTCCGCGTCTTCCAGGGCATCCCCTTCGCCGCGCCTCCGGTGGGAGACCTGCGCTTCAGGGCGCCGCAACCCGTCGCGGCCTGGAGCGAGGACCGGGACGCGACGAAGCCCGGCAACCGGTGCCCCCAGCCGCCCGACGCCTTCGGCGCGCCGAGCAACACCGAGGACTGCCTCTTCCTCAACGTGGTGACTCCGCGCGCGGCGAGCCCCCGGCACCGGCGGCCGGTGATGGTGTGGATTCACGGCGGCATGGGGCACGTGGGGGCGGGCAGCGACCACGACACGCGCCGGCTGGCCCAGGTGGGCGATGTCGTGGTGGTCTCGTTCAACTACCGGCTGGGGATGCTGGGCAACCTCTCCCATCCCGGATTCGAGCGCTCGGGCCACTTCGTGCTCGAGGACCAGCAGGCCGCCCTGCGCTGGGTGCGAGACAACATCGGGGCCTTCGGCGGAGACCCGGGCAACGTCACCCTCTTCGGTGAGTCCGCGGGCGCGACGAACGTCTGCAAGAACATCATCTCCCCGCTCTCGGAGGGGTTGTTCCATCGCGCCATCATCCAGAGCGGCCCGTGCACGCTGAGTTGGCCCGAGAACGGCATCTTCCCGGGCACGCCCGCGACGGGCCCCTCGCGCTCCCAGGCGGAGACGGAGGCCGGGGGTGTCCTCGACGCGAAGGCGCTGGGCTGCACGGACGCGGACCCCGTGCGTGCGGCCGCGTGCCTGCGCCACGACGTCACGATTCAGCGGTTCATCGACCGGGTGACCTCGGCCACGGGCCTGGGCGGCGGGTATGGCCTGCCCATCAATCCCGTGGCGAACCCGGTGGAGGGGGGCCAGTTCAACAAGGTGCCGGTCCTGATTGGAAATACCCGGGACGAGTCGCGCCTGTTCGTGGGGCTGGCCTTCGACGGCACGGAGAACCCCGTGACGCCCGCGATGTACGAGGCGCTTACGAACAGCAGCTTCGGGGCGCATGGGGCCGCGGTGCGCGCGCGGTATCCCCTGTCCGCGTTTCGCTCGCCCAGCGAGGCGTGGGCGGCGGTGCTCACGGACCGCGTGTGGGCGTGCACGACGCTCAAGTCGGCGCGGCTGTTCGCCTCGCACATGCCCGTCCACATGTTCGAGTTCGCGGACCCCCACCCGGTGATGAGCCCCGAGCAGCCCCGGCCCAGCGGCGCGTGGCATGGCTCCGACGTGGCGATGCTGCTGTGGCCGGTGCTCAAGCCCGTCGACGAAGCCCTCTTCACCCCTGAGCAGCGGGCGCTCTCCGATTCGATGATTCGCTATTGGGCGAGCTTCGCGCGGACCGGCAGCCCCAACCACGCGGGGGCGCCCGAGTGGCCTCGGTACGAGCTTTCCAGACCCTACACGCAGTCGCTCGCGCCGGGCGCCGGTGGCATCGGGAACGTCGACTTCGCGGCCGAGCACCACTGCGACTTCTGGCTGGCGCCTCCCTTCGAGCAGTAACCCCTCTCATCCCATTGGAAGGAACACGTATGTCTTCACCTGAAACGCAGGGCATTCCCTGGTCGCGCCGTTCGTCCGTCACACGCAGGCGCGTCGCGCTCGTGCTGTGCGCGGGCATGTCGCTGCTCCAGGCGTGCGGCGACGATGCTGAGCGCCCCATCATCTGGCCCTCGGACGAGGTCTCACCCTCGGTGGCCATGGACGTCCTGCCGGGGGCCCATCCGAACCGGCTGGATATCGCGTCCACGGAGCACCTCGAGGTCGCCGTTCTCGGGAGCGAGGCCTTCGATGCGAAGTCCGTCGACGCGCGGGCGTCGCAGCTGGGGGATGCGTCCGGGAAGGTCTGGGTCGGCGCGAAAGAGGCCCGCCCCGCGAAGGACGTGGATGGCGATGGCCGGCTGGATGCGCTCCTCGTGTTCTCCGTGGCGGAGCTGACGCAGAAGCAGGTGCTCACCGCGGAGTCCAGCATGGTGCGCCTGCGCGCGAGGACGAAGCAGCGGGGGAACTTCGTGGGACGCGACGGCCTGTCGGACAACAAGGCGCCGCGCGTGGTGCTCCCCGCGCCCAAGGGCCCGCATGCGGTGGGAACGTTCGAGCGTGCGTGGACGGACACGGGCCGCGACGAAATCTTCACGACGGCGGCGGGGGACAAGCGCGAGGTGATGGTGCGCGTGTGGTATCCGGCGAGCGTGCCGTCGGGGGCGCAGCCCGCGCCCTACTTCCTCCAGCTCCACGAGGCGGAGTTCCTCGCCGAGTCGTTGGACCTGCCCTCACCGGCCTTCGGGTTCGTCTTCTCGCACTCCTACCAGGACGCGGCGATGGTCTCGGGCGGTGAGCGCCATCCCGTCGTGCTCTTCTCGCCGGGCTACGGCATGAGCCGGATTCTCTACTCGGCGGTGGCGGAGGAGCTGGCCAGCCGAGGCTACGTCGTGGCGGCCATGGCGCACACCTACAGCGCCCCGGTGGCGTTCCCGGACGGACGGAAGCTGCCCCAGACGGTGCAGGTGACGCTGGAGGACGAGGCCCTGAACCGCACGATTCAGGATGCGTGGACGGCGGACGCGCGCTTCGTGCTGGACCAGCTGACGGCGCTGAACGCGAACGACCCGCGGGGGCGGCTCACGGGACGGTTGGACCTGACGCGGGTGGGGATGTTCGGCCACTCGTTCGGTGGCTCGACGTCGGCGGAGGCGTGCCGGGTGGATGCGCGCTTCAAGGCGGGCATCAACATGGATGGGACGTTCTTCGGCCAGCCCGGGGCGGGGGCCACCGTGCCCTTCCTCATGCTGGGGGCCGGGCGTGAAGAGAACGACCCGTCCTGGGTGACGTTCAGCCAGAACCTGAAGGGGCCGGGCTATTGGGCGCGCATCGAGGGCGCGGGGCACGCCAACTTCGGTGACATCCAGGTGCTCCTTCCGCTGGTGCATGCCTATGCCCCGGACTTCGACCCGGCGTCGGTCGACCTGGGTCCCATCGACGGGGCTCGCGGCTTCACCCTGTCGAGCGTCTATCCGCTGGCGTTCTTCGACAAGCACCTGCGAGGGCTGTCCACGCCGCTCCTGAACGGGAACTCCTCCGACTTCCCGGAGGTGGACCTCTCCGTGTACCCGCGCTGAGGCGCGCGGGGCCGCGTCCGGTGGGGCCGAGGTCCTGGCCTCGCCGGGGGGCTACGTCTTGGAGGTGAACTGGGATTGCGCGTCGAGGAAGACCTGACCCGGGAGCTTCGCCTCGGGGCGGAAGAGGGTCTTCAACAGCTTCTGCGCCATCTCGTCCGTCACGGGCTTGGCGCCGGGTTGCTCGAGCTTGAAGAACGACTTGATGGTCTTCGTGTCCTCGACGCCCAGCTCCTTGTTGTACTTGGGGTCCTGGATGCGCCGCAGCTCGGCGACCACGGACAGGCCCACGCCCTGGCGGATGTCGGGCCCGTAGAAGACCTGGTGGTGCGTGTGGTGGTCCATCTTCAGCTTGAACAGCTCGTCGCCCTCCGGGCTCTTCTTCTTGGAGAGCTGATACTCCCGCACGACCTTGTTCGTTGAAGGCGCACCCGTCGTGGTCGCGGAGGCGCTGGCGGCGAAGACCTGGTTGCCGGAGTCCTGCTCGAAGCCCCCCTTGCGCATGGGGGTGCTGTCCGCGCGCTTGAGGGGCTCCAGCACCTTGGGCGTGAGCTGGTCCTCCATCGTTATCCACCCGCGCTGGAACAACTGCGTGTCATTGGCGTTGTAGCGCAGGGTCTCCGAGCCGTAGCGCGTCTTGGAGTCGGAGGCCGTGCCGGCCTCGAAGCGGAAGAACACGAAGTCGTTGTTGCGCAGCAGCTGCTCATCCGACTTGGGCGTGTTGTTGTGGACCTGTGCCGGGTCGGTGGCGAGGTTCTCGATGCGGACCTTGGATAGCACCTTGCCGGAGTTCTCGATGGCCTCCCGGCCCTCGGGCGTCGTGCTGTGGGACATGACGAAGTCACACGTCATGAAGCTGTGGAGGATCTCCTTCTCGTAGGGCTTCAGGGGACCCGAGGCCTTGATTTCGGTCTCCAGCCGCTTGATGTTCTCCTGAGAGAGATTGCGGACGAAGTCCATGCCCGTGTCCGTGTTGTCGGCGGACTTCACGGACTTGTGCCCCCAGAGTGCGTTGGCGTTGGAGGTCTTCTGGGCGTAGACCTTCATCTGCTCCGGGCTCAGGTTCTTGGACTCCGCCCCGTTCACCATGAACTCGTAGGAGCCCTTGGCGGAGTGGTCCCGGTAGGCATTGGCGATGACGGTGCTGACGCCGTTGAGGTGCTTCACCGGGTCTGTCTTCTGCTCCTCGATTCGCCCCAGGGTGTGGTTGACCGTCTTGAGCATGTGGTCCAGACGCGCGCCGGGGTCCGGGGCGTTGCTGGAGGAGGCCTTGGCCTTGGCGGCGGATTTGCTGTCGACGAGGGCGCCCTTGGCCTGCTCCAGGATGGCCTTCGTCTGCTCGGCGGTGGCCTTCGCCTCGTCCAGGTTCGTGGGGGCGGGCTGCTTGGAGAGGGTTTGCAGCGCCGCGTGCGCGACCTTGAGCGCCTGGACGTTCTCCGGCGCGGGCTTCTTTCCCGCTTCGAGCTGGTCCAGCGTCTGCTTCACGCTGAAGGCGAGCGTGGTGGGGCTCGCGGGGCCGTCCGAGTAGCGCTTCGCCTGGAGCTGCTCATAGGCCGGCGTGTCCTTGAGCTTGTCGTTGAGCGCCTGGTCCAACGCCTCCCGCTGCTCCGTGAGCTCCTTCGTCTCGACGTGCTTGTAGTTGTTGATGCTGGGAGGCGGCTTGTTGCCGACGTTGCTCACCATCGCGGAGCTCCAGGCAGAGGGGGCCGCGACGCTGACTTCACAGTCCGTCGCGGTGTGGGCCTGCCTGGGAGTTAAGAAGGTTCAAGGGGGCGCCGCCCGCTCGAGCCCTTCCCTGTTGTTGAGAAGGTGACAGTCGCGTCCGTCTACTCCGGCCGCATCAGCGTCTCGAGGCGCTCGATGACCTGGAGCTTGTAGACCTGGGAGCTACACTGTGGGCATTCGCCTTGGGGGATCGCAGAGACGACCACATTTCGTCCGGAAACCTCCATCTCGACTTCGATGAAGCGGCTCGCGTATGCCCCGGCGCAGGGGCAGCTGCCATATTCGTACTCGGTCCCGCTTGCATTGGTTACCATGGAGTCCGCCAGGAAAGAGCGCCCATGAGCAAGGTATCCCATCCCCCAGGATTCCGCCCGCCGAACCCGACACGGACCCCGCAGCGGCCGACGAATCAGCGCCGCGCGTCGCGCAACCAGGGGGTTCAAGGTGGCCCCCAGCGCATCGACGAGGTCGAAGACGAAATCGAGCTCGAGAAGATGCAGGAGGAGGCCGCCTCCCTGGGCCACAACGGCGGCAAGTCCGGCGACCAGCGCGAGACTGCCTGGGCGCAGCTCGAGCAGTTCCGCAACAAGAGCAACGCGGGTGTCGGGGGCGACCAGCAGCGCGGCCGCGCCGAGCACAGCGCACGCGAGGAGGCGAACTCGACGCGGATGACGGCCGAGCTCCAGACGGCGGCCCAGTCCAACCCCACCCGGAGCATCTTCGGCTCCAAGCCCCGGGGCATCGACCAGGCCCAGGCGGCCCAGGCCGCGCAAGCGCTGGCTCCGCAGCAGGCGGTGTCCTCCGCGCAGCCGTCCGTGGCGTCCCAGAAGCCGAGCGTCTCCTCGCCCCCTCGCCCGGGAGCGCCGCTCAACGCCCACGGCCTGCTCGCCACCGGCAAGGCGGTGGGAACCTTCGTGAAGGAGCTGGCCCTGTCGTCCCTGGCGGGCACCGAGCTCCACGGGAAGCTCCAGTCCGCGGTGTCGACAGCCCAGCAGTTGTTGGCCAACAAGGAGGGCATCGCGCGCGTGGGCCTGGGCGAGAACAAGAACGCCGAGCACATCGTCCTCGTCGTCGCCAAGCGGGGCGCCAGCCTGAAGCAGCTGCTGGAGACCGTGCCGGAGAAGATTCAAGGCATCGGCACGCTCATCTCCATCGGGTTCGACGTGCTCCCGCTCAAGCGCGGCGGCAGCCCGTCGTCGACGTCCATTCCTCGAACCTTCACCGGGTGACGGGGGCGACCGCGTCCAATCCCTATCGTGGAAATCCCCGCGATAACTGGGATTGTCGTGCCCATTCGACGGATGGCGGGAGTCGTTCCATCCGTGCGATAACGGTGGAAGCCCCTGACTTCCATGCGCTCGACCTCAAAGACTCCTGGTGTGTTGCGCGGGTATGTGTTGCCCGCGCTCCTGCTTTTCGCCCTCCCGCTCTTCGGCCTGTGGTTCGCCGGACACGCGCAAGACCGGTTTGATACACGCGTGCTCGAAGCCATCGAGCCGCAAATCCTCCGCGACAAGTCGCTCAGCGAGACGGAGCGCCAGGATGCGCTGGCCTTCTTCCGGTCCGCGTCGGCCTCGGAGGCGTGTCTCGGCACGAACGAGGAGCTGGCGAACTTCCGCGCGAACCTGGGAGAGGCGTGCTCGGACGCGGTGCAGTTCGGGTGGATGTATCGCCTGTCGCTGGGCCTGGTGGTGCTGGGGGTGTTCTCCACGTTGATCGCGCTCCTGTGCGGACTGGCGGCGTTCATCTCGCGCTCGTTCCAGTACGGCAGCTTCGTGGTGGGCTGGAACGTGCTGCGCGTGGCGAGCGCCTTCCAGGTGGCGGGGCAGGGCGGACTCGCGACGTGGCTGTCCTTCTGGGTCACCGCGCTCTGGTTCCAGCGCTACTCGCCGAAGCTCATCATCGTGATTGGCCTGCTGGCGGCGGTGGGCGTGGGCATGGTGGTGATAGCCATCTTCAAGCGCCCGTCCATGGACTTCGAGGTGGAGGCGGAGGTGCTCGAGGAGTCCGCGGCGCCGGAGTTCTGGGCCCAGGTGCGCCAGTTGTGTGAGCACCTGCGGACGCCGCCCCCGAACAACATCCTGGTGGGCATCGACGCCAACTTCTTCGTCACCGAGAGCGACATCCGCGCGGGCGGGAAGACGCTCTCCGGGCGGACGCTGTTCGTGAGTGTCTCCCTGCTGCGGCTCCTGGAGCGGGGAGAGGCGGAGGCGGTGCTGGCGCACGAGATGGGCCACTTGCTGGGGGGCGACACGGGCCACGGCAAGCGCCTGGCGCCCAAGCTCGCGCACTTCAGCGACTACCTGGGCGCGCTCTACGAGGGCGGGATGACCCGGCCCGTCTACTACTTCATGGTGGCCTACCGCGGGCTCTTCGAGCTGTCGCTGGGCAAGAGCCGCCGCGCGAGCGAGCTCGCCGCGGACCGGCTGGCGGCGGAGGTCACCTCGGGGAGGGAGGTGGCGCGGTCGCTGGTGAAGGTGGGCGCGTACGCGAACTTCCGCGAGCGCGTGGAGGCGGACCTGTTCGGCCGCAACGAGCAGCAGCAGTCGGTGGCCATCGCCCGCCGGGTCGCGCACGGCTTCGCCGCGTATGCGCAGTCGGAGGCGGTGCAGGACGACCTGCAGGGCGCGGTGACGCCGCACCCGTTCGACACGCACCCGCCGCTGGCGATGCGCCTGGAGAACGTGGGGGTGACGCTGAAGCCCGACGACATGGCGCAGACGCTGCTCGAGCCCGTGGAGTCCTCCTGGGTGGAGGCCTTCCTGGAGGCGGAGGCCATCGAGGCCCGGCTGTGGGGGGCCTACGAGGCGCGCTTCTCCGAGGCGCATGACATGGCGCTGGCCTACCGCTACCGGCCGTCCAACGACGAGGAGCGGCAGCACGTGGAGAAGCACTTCCCGCCGCTGGAGTTCGCCGCGAAGGAGGAGGGCCACGAGGTGCGGCTGGACTTCGCCGAGGTGAGCTGCGCGCAGTGGGAGGAGCCGGTGCGCCTGGGGCAGGTGAAGAACGCCACCACCGCGGAGCGCATGTTCAAGAAGTACCTGGACCTGCAGCTCGAAGGGGCGGGGATGTTCAAGGGCAAGCGCTCCATCTGCTTGAGCAAGCTCGAGGAGGGGGATGCGTTCGTGAATGCCTTTGGCAACTACCTGGGCCGTCACCGGGCCATGGAGGAGTACCAGGCCCGGTCGAGCGAAGCGGCCTGAGCGGGAAGCCCGCCGCATGAAGCACGGCCCATCCGCGAAGGTGGGCCGTGCGCTACCGCCTGCACAGGGTTCCGGCGAACTGATTGCCGTTGCAGCCTCCGAAGAAGTGGTCGGGCGTGTGGGTCAGGTAGCCGCAGTGGGTCCAGTTGCACTGGTTGCCGAACGCGTCCGAGCCGCCGGGGGTGCACAGGCGCATGGGCTGGTTCGTGGTGCAGGCCGTGCCCGAGGTGGTCGACACGGCGCAGTTGTTCGAGCCCGAGCCCAGGTACCGCAGGTTGTCACCCGTCCAGTAGTTGAAGAGCGGGGCCGCGGAGCCGTGCTGGCCCGTCCAGGTCGTCGCCGCGCTGGCGCTCCATCCGGGGGCGCACAAGGTGTCGCGATTCGGCCAGGTCACCGCGCCGCCGCACCCCACGAGGTTGCTCGTGAAGACCTGCTCGACCGTGCCGTCGGCGCAGCCCGAGGTCGGGAGGCAGAGCGAGCCCGCCGTGGGATTTCCCGCGCAGCCGCCGAAGTAGGCGTTGGGCGGGGGGAGCGCGTTGTAGCCGCAGTTTCCCCAGTTGCACGTGTTGCCCTCCGGGTCCGTCCCCGCGGCCTTGCAGACGCGCATGGGGCTCCCGGCGGGGCAGGCCGTGCCGCTGGCGGTGCTCACGAAACACGCCGTCGACGTGCCGGTGTACTCGAGGTCGTCGCTGGTCCAGTAGTGATGCGTCGGCGCCGTCGCGCCCCGCAGGTTGACCCACTCGGCGGCGGTGGCCACGCGGTAGCCCGGGCCACACAGCGCGGCGCGGTTCGCCCAGGTCATCCCGCCCGCACAGCCCACCAGGCCTCGAGAGAAGGTCTGTTCGATGGTGCCGTCCGCGCACCCGCGAGGCACGCAGAGGGTGCCCGCCGTGTTGTTCCCGGCACAGCCTCCAAAGAAGCGGTTGGGCGTGTTCGCGAGCAGGCCGCAGCCCTTCCAGTTGCATTGGTTGCCCTCGGCGTCGTTGCCTGACGCGGTACACACACGCATGGGCTGCCCCGCGGGACAGGCCGTCCCCGACACGTACGCGACGGAGCATGCCCCGGACGCGCCGGTGTAGCGCAGGTCGTCGTTCGTCCAGTAGTTGTGGGCTGGCGCCAGTCCGTTGAACAGCGTGTCCCACTCCCGCGCCGTGGCGGGCCGGAACCCCGCGGCGCAGAGGGAGGCTCGGTTGCTCCAGGGGACGGACCCCGCGCACCCGGCCATCCCTCCCGCGAATATCTGCTCCATGGAGCCATCCGCACAGGGAACGCCTGGAACGAGCGGCGACTCCTGGGACGACTCCTGCAGCGCCTCTTCGGCCTCGATGGGGGCATTGCAGGCCCCGGTCAGCAGCATGGCCCCGAGGCTCCACCGCTTCATGAATGAGATACACCCTGTCTGAGTCATGGACTGTCGCTCCCGTGAGACACCCCGCTCGATGCGGAGTGAGAAGTCTCATCTGTCTTGTCGCTGAATCACCATCGCACTGGAGGAGGTGGGGTGACGCTGCGGGCGTCTGGGGTTGCCCGCCAGGCGTGGCCCGCTGGCCAGGCCCGCATTCTTGTTGGGGTTTCGTGTGTCCAGGACGTGTTTTCGGGAGTGTCTCGAAGTGGATGGATGAGATGTCTTCTATGAAAACAAACTCCGACGTCCGGGTCGGGTGATACCTGGGTTGAAACAAAAACAACGACGGGAGGTGTATTGCTTGTCGTGCGGTGGGTGGTCCACCGCTGGGTCGTCCTGAAAGAGAGGTACAGCAATGAGGTCACTTGTGAGAGTCACGGTCCTTGGGCTGGTGTTCCTGGCCGTGGGCTGTGGTGAGAATTCTCCGGAGCCCGCGGCCGAACCCCCTCCTTCCATGCACGAGGCGGCGCTCGAGGAGTCGATGCCGTCCGAGGCGGAGCTGGCCGCGGCGCGGACGGCGGCCGTGGTGACGGCGGTTCCCGTGAACTACGTCATCGACCCCTCCACGACGGTGGAGCTCACCGTGACGTCGGGAGAGGAGCAGGCGGAGCCCGCTGCGTCCCTCCAGACGCCCGAAACCCCGGGCGCCGTGCGGCGTCCCCTCAAGTAGTCGGCCGGAACGAGCGAGGAACATCACATGACGACGAGAAAGCTCATGATGGCCGTGGGGGCCCTGGCCGGGCTCGGGTTCGCGATGCCGGCCCATGCGTGGGTGCAGTTCTGCAACGGCACCAGCGCCACCATCTGGACCGCCTATTCGTGGCGCCAGACGAGCTGCGCGACGGGCTGGGCGAAGCGAGGCTGGTGGAGCCTGACGCCGGGGCAATGCAAGATTGTCTACGGCCCCGCAATCACCAACCGGTACTCCTATTACTTCGCGGAGGGTGGGGGGCGGACCTGGTCGGGTCCCTACTACACCTGTACGCCCTACGCCGCGTTCAACCTGTGTGATCATCAGTGCTTCAGCCCCTCGCGCAACCTGGGCTACAGGCAGCTCGATACGGGGAGCTACACGAACTACACGTTGACCCTGCGGCCCTGAGCCGCCTCCCGAGGCCCGGCGCGTGCGCTGACGCCGGGCCTCGGTCCTCTCGAAGATGAAGTACTGATGCAACAGGGTAGTCAGGTTGGCCACTTCGGCCCAGGATTCGCCCTGATTCTGGATATTCTGAAATGGGAGTGGACGAACGGCCAGGTGGCCACCGACGCGAACGGGCTGCCGCCCGAGAAGCAGATGCTGTTCACCGACTACCCCGCGGGTGGTCACGAAATCTGGGACTCCGTCTACCAGGACCCGAAGGTCATCGCCTGGATGCTCGCGCAGCAGCGGCCCTGATGACCGCGACCGGGCAGGGCCGCGCGGATGTCTTGGCCCTGCTCATCCACTTCTCCAGGAATCCCCAGCGCCGGGGCGGCGTTCGAGCGAGCCGGATTCGTCACACAGGGAGCCTCTCATGCGCCGTGCCGTTGCCTCGTGCTGGGTCGTGCTGTCCTTGCTGTCACCCTGGAGTGCCCGCGCCGCGGAGCCGGTGGAGAGCGCGGGGGCGCGCGCCTTCAAGCGCCTGGGCGCGCTCGTGGGGACCTGGGAGGGGACGTTCTCCAACGGGAAGGTCCACCACGTCACGTACAGGCTCTCGGCGGTCAACAGCGTCCTCGTCGAGACCTGGGCCCTGGGGCCGGAGCGTGAGTCCCTGACGCTCTATCACCTGGATGGAGACACCCTGGTGGCGGACCACTACTGCCCTCAAGGCAACACTCCCCGGCTCGAGCTGGCGAAGCGCGCGGACGGGGACTCGCTGTCGTTCGTGTTCCGCGATGGGACGAACCTGAAGGTGAAGGGCAAGTCCCACCAGCACGCGTTCTGGGTGCGGCTGGACGGGCCCGACGCATTCGCCCGAGGCGAGACCTACGTGGAGAACGGCAGCACGCCCCCACAGCTCGCGAAGGCCGGCCCGGGTGAGGCCGTCACCTACCGGCGCGTGGCCACTCCATAAGGCCCAACGCCGGCAAGGTGACAGGGATTGTCCCGCCTCAGCGCGGCGCGGGCGGAGCCACCGCCGTGCCGCAGCGCTGGGTGTCCTCGGTGACGAAGCCATTCCGGGTGGAGATGCTCCGGTCATAGCAGCCAGCCGGGTGCCCGTTCAGCCGATAGCGGTGGGTGGACGTGCCCACCGCGTTGCGCTGCGGACGGGGGACGCCCAGGTTGTAGGCGGCCTCCCCCGTGTACACATCGCTCATCTCGTGGTGCGCGAGCGAGT
Organism: Myxococcus stipitatus DSM 14675; assembly: GCF_000331735.1. GTDB lineage: Bacteria > Myxococcota > Myxococcia > Myxococcales > Myxococcaceae > Myxococcus > Myxococcus stipitatus. The sequence continues at coordinate 3,198,799 of NC_020126.1, forward strand.
GGAGGCCCTGGAAGGAGAGCGCCTCCTCCGCGTCGTTCACGGTGATGGTGGTGGTGAGCCGGTTCGTGTCGGACACGTCGATGCGGCCATCGAGCACGAAGTGCTTGTGGGAGTGGCTCACCTCGGGGAGCGGGCCGCGGCCGGTCACGGTGACGGTGCTGCTGTCCTTCCACGTCGACACGAGCTCGTCCGGGTTCTCCATCTCCCCCAGCCAGCGGTGCATGCTCGCGTTGGACACCTTCTGCTCCACGCGGGTGACCTCCCAGCCGCGCGAGGTCTTCACGTAGCCCGTCACCCGCAGCTGGTGCGCCCCCTGCGTGTCCACCTGGTGCCAGCCGTCCACCAGGGTGTGGTCCGCGCCGTTGGTCAACGTCCCCAACTGGTGATGAATCAAGCCGCCCGTGACCCGCGTCGAGCGGGCATCCCTCCAGACGAGCACGTTGGTGGGCAGGTCCCAGCCGGGGCGGCCCTCGGGCACTCCCAGCACGCTCACCCGGACCTGGTGCGGCTGGCCGTCCGTCAGCAGGCCCGCGAAGGGCGTGAGGTCATAGCGGATGGGGCGCACGTCGAAGGCGCGCGGCGCCGGAAGCACATACCAGAGAAAGGGATTGGCCCAGCCGCCCGTATAGACATGCGGGAAGGGCATGGCGATGCCGGCCACCTTGCCGTCCACTTCGATCTGCACCTCGCGATAGGGGCCCACGTCGGCGGGGCAGGAGTAGGGCACGGAGGCGGGCGCGGTGAGATACCAGAACTCCTCGCAGCCTCCGCCGGAGCCCGTCGCATAGACCTCCGCGACGAGCCGCGAGGTGTTCGCCGGCACCGTCACCTCGCCCACCAGCGCGCTTCCCTCGCGGCGCGGATTCGTCAGCGGCAGCACGGCGTCGGGCGTGGGCGCGGGCGGAATCCAGGGGCGCTGCGCCGGGTAGAACGTCAGGTACACCTGGACGTCCAGCACGCCCGTGTACGTGTCATTGACCACATTCCCAATCAACATCCAGACAGGCTGTGTCTGGCTCAACAACGGCGCATACGCCGTGACGTCCTTCTCCACGGCCCAGGTGATGCCATCGCGCGACGGCTCCGGCGTGGACGTCTTGAAGATCGTGACGCCGCCGACCTCCAGATGCCCCAGCCGGTCGTACTGGACGCCGCGGACCTTGCCCTCCATGCGCAGCACGACCTTGTTCCACGGCCCCGGACACTCCGCGGGCGGCGTGAAGGTGCTGGTGTAGGGCGTGAAGTCGTCGAACTTCTCGTCGACAATCTTCAACGTGCAGGACGCGCTCCCGGGCGGCTCCACGACGGGGAGCGCGGTGCGCGGGTCATCCCAGTCGGTGCCGAACTCAGGAGGGGGCTCGCTGGCCCCCGCGGGCGCTGACGCGCCGAAGACGAGGGCTGCCGCGACGAAGGCACGGAAGGGAAGGCGCACGGCTTATCCTTGGTAGGCGGTGAAGACCTGGAGCCTAGGTCGCCGCCGGGCCGTGGGCAATTCAACCGTGCGGATGCAGGGACGACACCCCGGGCCAGGGAAGAAGGCCCGGGGTGTCTGGGTGAATCACTCCACCCAGTGACGCTGGGTCATCACGCGGAAGTTGGACGTGGTGTCGATGAAGAAGGAGACCTGCACGCCGGCCCACGGGCCGCGCTCGATGCCCAGGTGGCAGCCCTTGAAGGTGTGGCCCACGATGTGCGACTCGAGGTCCGACAGGCCCTCGGTGACGATTTCACTCTCGATCTGGTGATTGCGGTTGGCGGTGCTCACCGCGCTGGTGATGTAGTTGCGCACCTCGGTGGCGTTCGCCAGGTTCGGACGGTTCCCCCACCACGAGGCCGGGAAGCTGCTGGGGTCGATGCCGAAGCAGGTGGCGGAGGTGATGCGGTCCTCGCCGGAGCTCCACATCACGTCGACCTCGTCGAAGTCGAAGTCGAACTTCACCGTCCAGTCATCGGGCGGCAGGGAGTTGACCGCGGCGCCCAGGGCCTCGATGGAGTAGCCCATGGTGGCCGTGTTGCGCAGGGCGCGGATGCTCACCGTGCCGATGCCCGCCGTGTTGGCGATGGCCTGCACGGAGGTGAAGGGGCGCAGGTTGAGGAGGTTCGTCGCGCCGTTCCACGCGAGCGGCAGGACGGAGTGCAGCGCCTGCGCGCTCGCGGTGTTCACCAGGGAGACGATGGCCGCGGCGTCGTCGGTGGATACGGCGAGCTCATCCACGATGCCGACACAGCTTCCGCCGATGAAGCCCTGCGCGCGCGCGCCGCCTTCAATCTGCGTCAGGCGGTACTCGCCCACCAGGCTGACGGCGGAGACCTGCGCCAGCGTCGTGAAGGGCGCCGTCGTGCGCTGCGCGACGAGGTTGGCGACGGCGTTGCTCGGCAGGTACGCGTCGAGCGTCGCGAAGGACGCCGTGTTGACGAAGGTGAGGATGCCCTGGCACTCGGGGGCAACGTCCACGTCCGTCGTCGTCAGGGGAGCACTCTGGCTCTCGGGCGAGTCGGCAGGAGGAGGAGGGGTTTCGCCTGTGGGGCCACAGCCAACCAGCAGGCTCACGGACAGTAGGGCTGAACCGATACGACGCATCGAGAACTCCTCAAGGGCACGGCGAGTGATGACACTTGATACATCATTCGCATGGGTTGCTGGCAATCCAAGCCTCCTCGGCTTTGCGTGAGGGGAGAGGATTGCTTTCTGGACCTCTTCGCTGGACTCAGGCATGCCGAGTGCTTCATCCCTGGGTTTCCGCGCCGCGGAGCCCCCTCCGGCGAAGGAAGTACATGCGAGCCTGTCCATGCTGCATGGAGACTCTGACACCCGGGCTCCTGGGCTTCGGGAGCCGGCGCCTGGTGGGACGTTGCGAGGTGTGTGGCGACGCGGTGTGTGACACGTGTTGGAGCGCGCGGGGCGTGGAGGGGAAGGGGCCCATGTGCCGCTCGTGCGTGTGGGAAACCCTCACGGAGCAAGGGCTCACGCCGGACTTCGTCGCGCCTCCGGGACAGCGTCAGCGCGCGAGACGGGCCGCACGCGCGGCCTGTGCTCACTCGGCGGTGACACCTTGTATGGGATTCTGCCCCACATGTGGGGACGAGGTCGCATGGAAGAGCGAGCACGGCAATCCCTCCTGCGAGGCGTGCGGCGCGCCGTCCCACCGAACCTTCAATTGTTGCTGGGCATGCGGTGAGTCGTTCGAGGAGGACAACGCGCCGCAGGAGGTCGCCCGAGGGTACAGGTTGGACTTCGCGTGCGACGCCGGCGACTGCTCGGGGCGGATGGCCTGGCTGATGCCGTTCTGCCCGTGGTGCGGCGAGGAGAAGCACTGGCCCCATCCCCACGCGCTGAAGTGCGTGGAGTGCGAGTCCTCGCTCGACAGGTCCTGGGCGTTCTGCGCGCGCTGCGGCGAGGAGGCGCCCCTCCCCGACGAGTGTCCCCGGTGTGGCCTGGAGCTGGAGAAGGCCGCGTCCGCCGCGCGGTGTGAGCAATGCCGCCACATCGTGTGTGGCGACTGCTGTGACGTCCACGTCACCGAGTCCACCGAGGGGGCACCCCAGGAGCGGATGTTGTGCTCGGAATGTGGAGACAAGGCCGCACCCGCGGCCCGCGCGGAGGAGACAGCCCGCGAGGCGCCCGAAGAGGACGAAGCGGAAGAGGAAGAAGAGGAGGAGGAGGACGAGCCATCCGCGCCCGCCGCGCCTCCTTCCTCGGCGCCGCCGTCCGCCTGGGAGGTGCTGGGCATCCCGCGCGGTGCGCCGCTGGCGGAGGCGAAGCGGGCCTATCTGGCGCTGGTGGCGCAGTACCACCCCGACAAGGTGGCGGCGCTGGGCCCCAAGCTCCAGGCCCTGGCGCTGGAGGAGACCCGCCGCATCATCGAGGCGTGGGAGACGGTGCGGAAGCAGGCCCGGCCGGGGCGCTGAAGGCCCGGGGCGCGCCGGGGCTGTCCGAGCCCCCGGAGCACCTCTTCGCGGCGCGTGGCTACTGCACGGTGAACTGGAGAGTCTGCTCGGCGGTGTTGCCCGCCGCGTCCGTGGCCCGGATGAGCACCGCGTGGTTGCCGGCGCTGGAGAACGTCACCCGGTTGGTGGCGACGTTCGTGCCCGCGGCGACGTTCGTGGTGCTGACCCAGTTGGCGACGACCTGCACGGGCGTGAGGTCCGTCACCTCGGTGAGGATGTCCACGGTGCGAGGCTGCGTCTGCTGCGGGTTGGGGCCCACGGCGCGCAGGAGCGGCGGGGTGCGGTCCACCGTCACCTGCCGGCTCTGGGTGGCGATGGCGCCGTCGGTGGCGATGACGGTGAGCGTGAGGGTGTAGTGGCCCTCGGCCAGCGTCAGCCACTCAACGACGTGTCCGCCGCCGGCGTCGGGTGTGAGGCGGATGGGGGCGCCGCCATTGATGGACAGCAGCACCACGCTGATGGGCGCGCCGCCCGGGCTGGAGGTGGCCCAGCCGCAGGCCTTCACCTGCGCGGCGGACGTGTAGCGAGGCACGTCGCACATGACGAGGCTCGGCGGAGTCCGCGTGCGGTTCACCACGTGGATGGCGGTGGTGCAGGAGGCGCTGTTCCCCGCCGCGTCCGTGGCCGTGTACGTCACGGAGGTGGTGCCCACCGGATAGATGCGCGCCGCGGGCCCGCTGACCTGCGCGCCGCATGCATCGGAGACCGTCGCGGCGGCGGGCGTGACGAAGGCGCCGTCGGGGCCGGTGGCATCCACGAGCCGCTCCGCGGGGCAGGCGATGACCGGAGGTGTCACGTCCACCACGGTGACGGTGGCCGTGCAGGTGGCGGTGTCCTGGCCGTCGTGGGCGGTGAGCGTGACGGAGTGCACGCCCGCGCTGAAGGGGCCCGTGGGGGACTGGGAGACGGTGAACGGGCCGGGCCGCTGGTCCGGGTCATGGCTGCCGTTGTCGACACTCGCGGGAGCGCCGCACGTGGTGGCGCTCGCGTTGACCGTCACGTTCCGGCAGAGGGCGACAGGCGGCAGGTTGTTGTAGCAGGTGAGGTTGACCAGGGCGCTGCCGGCGTTGTTCGTCTCGATGCACTCCGTCTCGCGACCGGTGCCGGTGCCGTCGTCATCCGCGCGGGCAAAGACCTCCACCTGTCCCGCGAAGATGTTGGTGCGGGTGAAGGTCACCACGGCCTGCATGCCCGCGGGCAGCACGGTGGGCAGCACGCCCACGCCCAGCAGCGTGCCTCCGGAGGCGGGGTTGCCCTGGTAGAAGGCCACGCGCAGGCCCGCGGAGGTGGCGGCGTCACCCTGGTTGGTGACCCGCGCGGACAAGGTCAGCGTGCCGGTGGCCTGGTCACACGCGGAGGAGACCTCGGCCACCGTCACGTCCGCGGCGGCGTAGGGGCTGGTGGTGCCGGAGCCCTGGCTGTTGGCGCGGAAGGTGTTGAGGCCCGGCGTGCGCCAGTTGGCGACGGGGTGCGCGGGGATGGTGCCGTTGTCGTTGACGTTCGTGACGGAGTACGCGTGCTGGTTCCAGATGCGCCGCGTGTTCACCCAGCCGTCCTTGCGGTCGCGGAACACGCGGATGCCGGTGGTGGCCGCCGGGTTGTTGTAGTTGTTGGACGCGATGACGATCTCCGCGTTGTCGTCTCCATCCACGTCGACGATGACGGGGTTCTCGTACGTGGTGCCCGACGAGTGCGGGACGCTGAAGCGCACCGTGCCCGTGGCGCCGTCGTAGATGCGCAGGCGGGTCTCATCGGCGTAGACGACCTCCGCGCGGCCATCGCCCTCGAAGTCGAAGGTGGAGGAGCCCGTCACGTTGGAGCTCTGGTCCTGCGTGGGGCTGGACCACTTGAGGGTGCCGTTGCCCTCGAACACGGCGTACTGGCTGGCGCCCGCGACGCCAATCTCCGCCTGCCCGTCCGCGTCGAAGTCGGCGATGTTCGGCGCGCCTCCGCTGCCGCCGCCGGGGATGGGCTGGGACCACAGGAGCGTGCAGTCGTCATCCATCAGCGAGACGACCCCTCCGCTGACCACCACGACCTCGCCACGCGAGTCCGCGTCGAAGTTGGCCACGCCCGACAGGCCGTTGCCGATGGTGGTGTTGCGACAGAAGGGCACGCCGTTGTGGCGGTAGATGGAGCGGCCGTTGACCACCTCCTGGAGCCCGTCCCCGTCGATGTCCGCCGCGAAGGAGATGGGCCCCACCGGGCCGCCCGCGCCGTCCGAGCCGGTCCACCGCAGCGCGCCGGTGTTGCTGAACACAGAGGGGCCGTTGAGGATCTCCACCGTGCCGTTGCCGTCCAGGTCCGCGAACGAGGGGCCTCCCCAGTTGTTCAGGGACGCCGTCGCGCGGAACTTGAGCTCGCCGGTGTTCTCGAAGCAGAGCAGGCCCTGGCCGCTCTCGGGGATGGCGCAGATCTCCACCAGGCCGTCTCCGTCGATGTCCGCGGCGCCGATGCTCGCGGCGCCTCGGACGCGCTGCGTCGGGTCCATCACCGTCCACAGCTCGGAGCCGTCCGCGCCGCTCACCGCGCGCAGCACGCCCTGGGTCGTGTAGTTGGAGCCCGCGAAGGTGCTGAAGACGACGTCCGGGACACCATCGCCGTTCACCTCCACGACGATGGGCGTCATCATGACCTGCACGTGCGCGGGCATGAAGATGCTGGCGCTCCAGGCCCACTCGAGCTCGGGCTCGAAGTTGGGCTCGAAGGGCGGCTGCACCTGACAGTGATTCAGGGGCACGTGCTCCAGCGGCGCCAGGGATTCCATCGGGGCCTGGGCCTCCGGCGCCGGGGGGAGCGCCGGCTCACCGCAGGCCGCCAGCGCCAACCATCCCACGGCGGACAGCCGGACCCCATGTCTCCACTGCCACGCCCACTGCGGTCTGGAGTTGCTTTTCATGCTCGCCCCTCTGGTAACCGGTTACGCGGAGCACACCCCGCGAACCCGGCTATAGGGGAGTACACTGGAATTCTTCAAGTGAGTCAGAATTGAACTCGGGGGTGGGTGGGCCGAGTCGAGATTGTCTTTGCTTGTCTATGGCGCGGGAGAAACCGCAATGACGAAGCGCGCATAGCCCAGCTCGGCCGCGTTCTTCATCAGCTCCACGTTGGCCCAGGCCACGATGTCGCCAAAGGGCTTGCCCTGGAGGGGCCAGCGGGTGCGCTCGCTCGAGCGCAGGTCCTCGTCGGTGAGCTTCTCGAGGGCGGCGCGCCAGGTGTCGTGCAGCCGGAAGAGCCAGGCGCGCACCTCGTCGGCGGTGCCGGGCCACGTCACGTCTTCACGGCCGAGCGAGGCATCGCCGAACGAGTGGTTCTCCACCATGGACCACCAGAACCCCAGGTGCCACGTGAGCCAGGCGATGCTGGCGGGGCCCAGGTCGTAGCCCTCGTGCTCCGGCCACTGCGCGCGCCAGCGGCCGTCGGCGCCTTGCTCCACGTGCAAGCCGACCCGGGCGGGGCGCCGCAGGCAGTCCCCGGTCGTCAAGCCGTCCAGGTGGTAGCGCGTGAGCGCCCAAGCGATGTCGAGCTGGCTCAGGAGTGTGTCTCTGACGGGATTCGCCATGGGGCCCGACGGTAGAGGGGCCCGCCTGGCCGCGTCTATTGGAAGCTCGGAGGGGGCCTTGCGGTTAGACTCCTCACAATGAACTCCAGCGCAGCTGGCCGGTCGTCCGTCGTCGTGGCGGAGCTGGGGCCCACGAACACTGGAAAGACGCACCGAGCCATCGAGCGGATGCTCGAGCACGACACGGGGATGATGGGCTTGCCGCTGCGGCTGCTCGCCCGTGAGGTCTACGACCGGGTGACGGCCCGGGTGGGCGAGGGGCGGGTGGCCTTGATGACGGGCGAGGAGAAGCGCCTGCCTCCTCGGCCCGACTATTGGATCTGCACCGTGGAGGCGATGCCGCTGGACCGCGCGGTGGACTTCCTCGCGGTGGATGAAATCCAGCTCGCGGCGCACCGGGAGCGAGGCCATGTCTTCACGGACCGGCTGCTGCACGCCCGAGGGCGCAAGGAGACCTGGTTCCTGGGCGCGGACACGATGCGGCCCATGGTGCAGTCGCTCATCCCGCATGCGTCGCTCAAGCGCGCCAACCGCCTGTCCCAGCTGCGCTACACCGGGCGCAAGTCGCTCAAGAGCCTGCCTCCACGCTCGGCCGTGGTCGCGTTCTCCGCGGACCGCGTCTACGAGCTGGCCGAGTCCCTGCGCCGCCTGCGGGGAGGCGTGGCCGTGGTGCTGGGCGCGCTGTCGCCCCGGACGCGCAATGCCCAGGTCGCGATGTATCAAGCCGGCGAGGTCCAGTACCTGGTGGCCACCGACGCCATCGGCATGGGGCTCAACCTGGACTTGAACCACGTGGCCTTCGCCGCGCTGTCCAAGTACGACGGCGCCGAGCAGCGGGAGCTCTTCTCCGACGAGCTGGCGCAGATCGCCGGCCGCGCGGGACGCCACTTGAACGATGGGAGCTTCGGCATGCTCAACACGCTGCCGGAGCTGCACCCGCGCGTGGTCTCCGCCATCGAGACGCACCGCTTCCCCGCCGTGCGCAGCCTCATCTGGCGCAACTCCGAGCTGGACTTCACGAGCCCGGAGGCGCTGCTGGACTCGCTGGCGCGGGCGCCTCGGCAGGGTGGGTTCGTCCGCGTGGAGCGCGCGGATGACTTCGACGCGCTCAAGGACCTGTCGCAAGTCCCGGCGATTCGCGACGGGCTGACGGACCGCTCCCGCGTGGAGCTGCTCTGGCAGGTCTGCCAGATTCCCGACTTCCGCAAGGGCCTGTTCGGTCAGCACGTCGCGCTGCTGAGAGAGACCTTCCTCCAGCTCACGGCGGGGGAAGGTGTGCTGGAGCCGTCCTGGCTGGCGAAGCAGGTGTCTCCGCTGGATGACGTCTCCGGAGACATCCACACGCTGATGGACCGGCTGGCGGCCATCCGCATCTGGACGTACATCAGCCATCGCTCCAGCTGGCTGCGCGACGCCGAGGACTGGCAGGAGCGCACCCGCCACATCGAGGATGCGCTGGGGGATGCGCTGCACGAGCGGCTGGTGGAGCGCTTCGTCCAGCGGGCGGCGCGGCGCAGCGCGCGGCGCTTCGTGAGGGCCACCACCGCTCCGGCGCAGGGCTCCTCCGACAACCCCTTCGCGAAGCTGGGGCAGCTGCTCGGAGAGCTCCCCGGGGCCGACGGCGGGGTCCTCACCGAGGAGCAGTTCGTCCAGCGCGTCGTCGACGCGACCCACGAGGCCTTCGAGGTGGATGCCCTGGGCAACATCTCGTTCGAGGCGCAGCCGCTGGCGCGCCTGGTGAAGGGCGCGGACCGGCGCTCGCCGCAGCTCGCCCTGGCGGAGCCGGAGGTGTGGACGGGGGGCGCGCGGCGACGGCTGGAGCGCCGGCTGCTGGCCCTGGCCCGGGACTTGATGACGGAGGCCATGGGCGGCTTTCCCTCCGAGTCCCTCGCGGGCGCGGGGCGCTCACCGGTGATGCGAGGGTTGTCGTACCGCCTGGCGGAGGGCCTGGGCGTCATCACCCAGGCGGACGCGCGGGAGCAGTGGGGGCTCCTGGATGAGGAGTCGAAAGAGCGTCTCCGAGAGGTGGGCGTCCGCGAGGGGCGGCGATTCCTCTTCGTCGCCGGGGCCCTGAGTCCGCATGCGCTGGCGCGGCGGTGCCTGTTGACGGCGCTGTTCCAGCAGCGGCCCGAGCCCCAGGGGATTCCGCGCGAGCCCGTGCTGGAGGTCTCCGCGCTGGAGGGGCGCGATGCCCGCGCGTTTGGCTATGAAGTCCTGGGCAGCGTGGCCATCCGAATCGATATCGTCGAGCGGCTCGCCGAGGCGCTGCGTCAACCGCCGGGTGTCCAGCGGGCCCAGCCGCTCATGCAGGAGCTGCGCTTGGATGGGCCGACTCGGGCGCGGGTGCTGCGGGAGCTGGGCAGTGCGCCAGGAGGGGCCGCGGCGAAGCGTCGTCGACGACGGCGGCGTGGCAAGTCACCCGCGATGACTCCCGAAGCACCGGGCGCGAAGCCTCGACAGGGACGAGACCCGGCCTGAAGCCGGAGCGGGCGCCTGTCGTCGCGAGGCGTGACCGTGAGTCCCTGAGTCAGGGGGGCCGTCGCCCTGGTAGGGCTTCCCTGTCAGGGGGGCGGGAATTCCTGTCATCCCCCGAGACGAGCCAGCGTGGGGGCTCCCCGTGCGGCGCGCTGCTGTGAGGGCCACGTCACGGGGAGGGAGCGTCTCGGCCTGAAACTTGAAAGCCGCCCCCCTCCGCAGGCCGGTGACCGTGGAAGGATGGAACATGAGAGCGTTGTTCGCAGGCGTGTTGCTGTGGGGGGGAACTGCCGTGGCTCAGGAGCCGGCGCCAACACCTGAGACGATGGAGTTGGGCATCCATCTGGGGATGGCGTTGGCGACGGCGGACACTGAAGGGGAGTCGCATGTCGGGCCCGGAGTGAGGGTGCATCTGCTCCGGCACCTGGGGCCGTACTTCTCCGCGGGCGCGGAGGCGGGCGTGTACACGGGGGCAGGCTCGCACACGCAAGTCTCTGGGAGCGGCCAGCATGAATACCGCAGGGTGGATGGAACGCTCGGCCAGTTGGGGCTGGTGACCCGCCTGGGCGTGAATGTGAATGGCTTCAGGCCGGGTCTCGTCGCGGGAGTGGGCTTGAACGTCGCGGGTGACGACTCCACGAGCCTGGGCTTCTCGGCTGGAGTGGAGTTCGAGGGGGCGCCCGTGGAGTGGTTGCCCTTGTCCTTCGACATGAGGATCCACCAGGCCCTCGTCGACGGCACCGGTCGCTACAACAAGCCCACGTTCATCACCCTGGGGCTGGGCTGGCGCTATCGCTGGTAGGGCTCCGCTGTCAGAGGGGCCGTGAGGGAAGGGGGCACGCGTGGAGGCGTGCCCCCTTGTCTCAGAACAAGAAGTCGGTGGTGAGGAAGTCCGACTCGCGCCGCGTCAGGATGGATTGAACCAGCGCGGTGTTGTCGCGCGTCGTCTTGGTGGCGACGAGCGTGCGGATGGAGAACACGCGCAGCGCATCCGCGACGGACAGGGTGCCCTCGGCGGAGTCCTTGCGCCCGTTGAAGGGGAACGTGTCCGGGCCTCGCTGGCATTGGCAGTTGAGGTTGATGCGGCCCACCTGGTTGGCGAACGCGTCGATGAACCGGCCGATGCGCGCGGAGTCCTTTCCAAACAGACTGAGCTGCTGACCGAACTGCGAGTTCACCACCTGCTGGATGACCTCCTCGTCCTGGTCGAACACCATGACGGGAATCACGGGGCCGAACTGCTCCTCGGTGGCGAGCCGCATGTCACCCGTGACGGGCGCGACGACGGTGGGGGCATAGAACGAGTGGGCGGACTGGCCTCCCGTGGCGTTCACGATGCGCGCGCCCTTGGAGATGGCGTCATCCACCAGGCCCTGGAGGTAGGCGGCCTTGCCGGGCTCCGGCAGCGGGGTGATGGAGACGCCGGGCTCCCACGGCATGCCGGGCTTGAGTTGGTCCACCGCGGCGGTGAACTTCTTCAGGAAGGCGTCGGCGATGCTCCGGTGCACCATGAGCAGCTTGAGCGCCGTGCACCGCTGGCCGTTGAAGGAGAGCGTCCCGGTGATGCACTCCTTCACGGCGTTATCCAGGTCCGCGTCCTCCAGGATGATGGCGGGGTTCTTCGCGTCCAGGCCCAGCACGGACTTCAGGCGGTGGGGGCGCGGGTGCATGCGCTTGAGCTCGCTGGCGCCCTTGTTGGTGCCGATGAAGGCGAAGAGGTCCACCTGGCCGCTCTCCATCAGCGCGCCCACCGTCTCGCGGCCCTTGCCGTAGATGATGTTGATGACGCCGGGCGGGAAGCAGTCGCGGAAGGACTCCAGCAGGGGGCGGATGAGCAGCACGCCGAACTTCGCGGGCTTGAAGACCACCGTGTTGCCCATGAGCAGGGCGGGGAAGAGCGTGCTGAAGGTCTCGTTGAGCGGGTAGTTGTAGGGCCCCATGCACAGCGCCACGCCCATGGGCGCGCGGCGAATCTGCGCCATGATGCCCTGCTCCTGCACGAAGCGGGACGAGGTGCGGTCCAGCTCCTTCAGCGCGCGGATGGTCTCCACGATGAGGTCGATGGTGCGGTCGAACTCCTTCTCGGAATCCGGCTGCGTCTTGCCAATCTCCCACATCAGGAGGTTCACCACGGCGGTGCGCTGGGCGCGCATGGCCGTCACGAAGCGCTCCACGGCCTCGATGCGCTCGGCGACGCGCAGGGACGGCCAGACGCCTCGGCCCTGGTCATAGGCCTTCACCGCGGCGGCGAGCGCGTCGAGCGACTCGCGCGAGGTGAGCTGCGGCGTGGCCCCGATGACCTTCTGCTGGAGGCCCTCCGCCGTCTTGACGAAGACCGGGCTGCGGACGGGGCTGAGCTCCCCTGTCCACGTCCGCAGCTCACCGTCGACCAGGTACTCGCGCTGCTCGAGATAGGCCGGGAGCCGAACGCTGGGGGGAATCTGGGAGTCCGCCGGGAAGAGGTCCGCGAGTGCCGTCATGGGGCCCGGTTCTAACGGACGCCCCCCTTTCTGGCACGACTTCCTCGGCGGTGTGCGTTGCGACGACCTTCCAGCAGCGCGGCGCTTCGCTCCCGCCGTGGACTGGCTTCTCCGCGCGCCGACCTCGGCTGTGAATTCTCGAGCGCCGACGAAACTTTCACCGCGGCCTGGGGAGAATGTAGGACGTTTCTCGATGCTCCTGTCCATCCACTGGGCAGGAGTCAGCCATGTGGTGGTCCATGTCCTCGCATCCCGCGGGGGGACCTCCGTCCATGGTGCTGGAGTTCGAGGACGGCGTGTCGGGGCGGCACGTGTCGCACGCTCGTGTGCTCCCACCCCAACCCCAGTCAACCGGCGGTGCCCGCGTCACTCCGTGAGGAGCGCAAGGACGCGGAGGCTTGCCCTCAACCAGGAGATCTCATGGGAATCGGCGGAATCATGGGTGGCGCGGCGGAGGCCGCTCGACGCGCTGCGGAAGCGGCGAAGCGCGTGGTCGAGGAGGCCGCGAAGAAGGTCGCGGAGGCGACGACGACGGCGGCGGCGGCGAAGACCCAGGAGCCGGTCGACCCGGTCGCCACGAAGCGCACGCAGGACGTCTTCGAGCGACACGAGGCGCCGGCCGAGGGCGGGCGCGACGTGAAGCAGCAGGACCGCGGGACGGTGGGCGACTTCTTCGAGGACCTGCGGACCCAGGCGGGCGACGCGCTCCAGGACACGGCCGCGAAGGTGGGCGAGGAGCTGGGCAAGGCGACGGACGTCGTGGCCAACGGGCTGGACCAGTTGGGGCAGGCCATCCAGGGCGCGCCGGCGCGCAATCCGTTGCAGGACTTCGTCCAGGACGTCGTCGGGGGCGCCCTCCAGGGGGCGGCCGGCGCGGTGCGCGACTCGGCGAAGACCGTGGGCGCGGTCAAGGACGCGCTCGACTTCAACACGCAGATGGAGCAGCTCAAGCCTGGTGAGAGCATCTCTGTGGGCCTCGATGTCGAGGCGGATGTCTACGCCGTCGGCATCACCGGCAAGGGTGACCTGACCGTCAGCCGCAGCGACGAGGCGGGCGGGGGCTACACCGTCTCCGCCAGCGGAGAAGTAGGGGCGGGCATCATGGGGAAGATGGGCGGCAAGGGGGCGGCGGAGGCCAGCGCCAACGCGTCCGGTACCGCGGGCGCCACGGTGGAGTACCAGTTCGACACCCTGGAGGAGGCCCAGCACGCCGCTGGCCTCATCGCGGCCACGGCCGCCGTGTCGGGCGTGTCGGGGAGCAACCCGCTGGCGGGCCTGGGTTTGAATGTCGTGCTGGGCGACCCGCGGGCGGAGCTGGCGGGCCTGCGCGACAAGGTGAGCGCGGTGGAGTTCGAGCTGGGCGCGGAGGGGAGCCTCGCGGGCGACCTGGGCATGAAGGGCCTGCAGGAGGTGCTCGGCGCGGGCGCGAGCGCGGGCGTGGACATCAAACAGTCCACCACGGCGCGCATCGAGATGGAGGGGGGCAAGCCGACGTCGCTGACGCTCACCCAGTCGCAGGAGATTGCGGCCGACGCGGGCGCGAACGTGGGCCTGGGAGTTCCGAGCCAGGGCCAGGGCGGCCCCAGCGCGTCGCTGCCGACGAATGCCTCGGCCGGAGCCGAGGGGTCGCTCAAGGTGGAGCTGGAGCAGAGCATCGACCTGACGGCGGACTTCAACCTGGACGACTTCCTGAAGGACCCGAAGAGCGGCGCGCAGGCGCTGGGTCAGTCGGTCCTCCAGGCGAGCGAGGCGAAGGTGACGCTCACCGACTCGCGCCAGGGCACCGCGCAGGCGCTGGGGCTGGGCGGGAGCACGGGCCGCGAGGTGAATGTGGAGATCCGCGGCAACCTCGAGGACATCGCGAACAGCGGCGCGTTCACCAGCATCGCCAACGGCGACGTGGGTCGGGCGGTGACGCAGCTTGGCGGCAAGGTCGACCTCAAGGCCACCGTGCAGGACAAGACCACGGTGAACGGTGACATCGGCGTCGGGGTTCACGCCGGCGTGGTCGGCGCCGAGGCGGGGGTCACCACCGAGCGCACCACGGTGGGCGAGGAGCACGAGCTCACCCCCGCGCAGCTCGTGGAGCTGTACCTCACCCAGCGCTGGTCCGCCGGAGTCGCTGGCTGAGACCGGTCCGCGGCGAGGGCTGCTCGCGCCAGGCGGTGTGCTCGGCCCTCGCCCGGGTCTCCGGACCCGTCCTTCGTGCCCGCCGCGACACCGCCCACCGGCGAGCGTCGCGTTCGAGCTCCTCCTGTGAGCGGGGGACGCGCGGAGTCCCGAGGGGCCCCGCGCGCCCCGTCCTCACCTGACCTTCAGGTCAGGGATAGGTGATGGACCGGATGAAGTCCGGGTGGTCGGCGTTGCAGACCTCGGCCGCGTCGGCGTCCAGGAGGACCCCGCGCAGGACGAGGTCCTTCTGGCCCGAGCGCTTCACCGTGAGGTGGAACGGCGCGCGGGCGGCATCCGGGGCGGACGTCTGGAGGCTCGTGGTCCTCAGGCAGACGTCGTACGTGCCGCTGAGCGGCTCCCCGCCGGTGTCACCCTCGGCGAGCGCCTCCTGGTGGGTGACGGCGCGCTCGTAGGTGAACATCTCGCCCGAGGGGGCCCGGAGGATGAGGTCCGCGTCCTGCACCTTCTCCCACGTGGCGTCCAGGCTCAGGGGCGCGAAGGCTCCACAGACCCCAGAGTTGCAAATCTTGCCCGTGTTGCAAGTGTTGCCGCAGCAGCCGCAGTTGGCCTCGTCCGTGTTGGCGTCCACGCACTTGGTGCCGCACAGCACCTGGGGCGAGGGGCAGCTGCCCGGCACGCAATCAAAGCCACCGGTCCGATTCACACACCGCTGCCCTGGGGTGCAGGTGTGCGTGCCGTTGGCGCACTCATTGATGTCCGTGCAGGTCTTGCCGTCGCCGGAGTAGCCCGGCTTGCAGCTGCAGCGGTAGCTGCCCTGGGTGTTGGAGCACGTGGCGTTGGCGGAGCACTGGGCGGTGCCGTTGGTGCACTCGTTGATGTCATTGCAGGTCTTGCCGTCGCCGGAGTAGCCCGCCTTGCAGGTGCAGCGGTAGCTGCCCTGGGTGTTGGAGCAGGTGGCGTTCACGGAGCACTGGGCGGTGCCGTTGGTGCACTCGTTGACGTCGTTGCACGTGCGGCCGTCGCCGGAGTAGCCCGGCTTGCAGGTGCAGCGGTAGCTGCCCTGGGTGTTGGAGCACGTGGCGTTGGCGGAGCACTGGGCGGTGCCGTTGGTGCACTCGTTGATGTCGTTGCACGTGCGGCCGTTGCCGGAGTAGCCCGGCTTGCAGGTGCAGGTGTAGCTGCCGGGGGTGTTGACGCAGGTGGCGTTCACGGAGCACTGGTTGGTGCCGTTGGTGCACTCGTTGACGTCCGTGCAGACGCTGGGGGCGCCGGAGCAGGTGTAGCCAGGCTCCACCTGGCAGGTGGCGCTACAGCCGTTGCCGGACGTGGTCCCGCCATCGTCACAGCCTTCACCCGTCTGCACGACGCCGTCGCCGCAGGCGGCGATGGGGCCGGTGAACTCGACGGCGTCCACGAAGTAGAGCGCCAGCAGACCGCCCTTGAGTCTCACGTAGCGGTAGGGGGTGGGGTTCTGGTTCGGGACGAGGGCGGTGTGGGCTCCCACGCCCAGGTCGATGAGGTTGACCTGGCCGGTGGTGATGATGGTCAGGTCGGCGCGCAGGAACTCCACTCGCGCGAGGGCGGCCGCGGTGAGGCCCCGGTAGTGGATGCGCAGCGGGCCATTGCCTTCCTCACCCGCGCCCATGTCGAGCGTCAGCGAGCCGTCCAGCGCGGCGAGGAAGCTGGCGACATTCCCGTCGGGTGCTCCGATGGCGTTGTCGGGGTTGAGGACCGCGACGACACCTCCGGCCGCCACCGCATCGGCGTACCGGTCGATCGCCAGTTCGGAGGTCTTCTCCGAAGGTTGCTCCTCGGCGGGGGTGGTGCCCTCGGGTTCGACACCGCAGGCCACCAGACCGCTCAGCCCCAGCACCGCGCCCATCGTTCGCCAAAACGAAGTCCTTCGACTGCTCATCATGTTTCGCTCCATTCCACTCGTCACATCCACGGCACCGAAGGACTGCGTGATGCAGCGTTTCGAGAAGCCGCGGGCTGCAATGGAATGCACGAATACAATTTCTCGCTTGAGACGCCTGGGTTGACACGGGTGTTCGCGTTTGACATCCGACACGCGCCACGTTGAGTGTCATCGTGGCGCGTTCCATGTAACACCGTGCCCGAACCCCGAGGCAGCCCTGGCGCGGCCTTGCTGCGTGTTTCAGTGGTGCTTCCGCCACGCCTTGAGGTCCGCCTTCTTCTTCGTGCCGACCTCGTCCAGTCGTTCCTGCCAGCGTTCACGATAGGGACGGAGTGCCGCCGTGACGGCGCGGGCAACGATGAGATTCCGATACCACTTGGAATCCGAGGGCACCAGCATCCACGGCGCATGCGGGGTGGACGTGCGCGCGAAGACGTCTTGATAGGCTTGGGTGTAGTCAGCCCAGTGCTTGCGGTCCTCCCAGTCCCCCGCGCTGATCTTCCACGCCTTGCGCGGCTCCTTCTCCCGGTCCAGCAGTCGCTGCTCCTGCTCGTCCTGGCTGATGTGGAGGAAGAACTTCAGGACGAGGGTGCCGTGCTCGAAGAGCATCTCCTCGAAGTCCTTGATGTGCTCGAAACGCTTCTGCCAGAGGGACTTGGGGGCGAGCTTGTGCACTCGCACGGCGAGGACGTCCTCGTAGTGGGAGCGATTGAAGATGGCGAACTCGCCCTGGCGGGGGGTGTGGCGGTGGATGCGCCAGAGGAAGTCGTGCTCGGACTCCTCGGTGGTGGGGACGGCGAAGGAGGTGACGCTGACGCCTCGGGGGTTGAGGCTTCCCACGACGTGTTTGATGGTGCCGTCCTTGCCCGCGGTGTCCCTGCCCTGGAGGACGATGAGCACGGAGTTCATGCGGGCGCCCCAGAGCAGGTCCTGGAGGTCGAACAATTCGTTGCTGAGTGTATCGAACTCCTCCTTGGCGTCTGACTTGAGCTCCTTCTTGGGGGGCGTGGTGGGGATGCGCTCCAGTCGTACGCTCGCGCCTTGTCTTGCGTTGGAGATGATTTGCATGGGGGACAGGTTAGTTCGGGGGGAGGGCCGCCGGCGCCCTGTCCTGTCCCGGAGGCGTGGGGAACGGATGGGCGCTGAACCATTCATGCCGACGTCATGATGACTTCGTGAAGATGTGGGTGAGGGTGGCTGGATAGCTTGGCGTCATGCTCCTTCTTGGCTGGGCCGTGGCGGGCGTGCTGCATGCCGCCGTCGACGCGCCCGTGACCGATGTGACCGTCTACAGCGACCAGGCGCGGGTGGTGCGGACCGCCACGCTGGATGTTTCTGGCACCCAGCGGGTGGAACTGCCCCGGCTGCCGGACCTGGTGGACCCGGACTCCATCCGGGTCGAGGCGGAGGGAGCCCAGGTGTCGTCCGTCGAGGTTCGCCAGGGCCGCGTGCCGCCGTTCCCGGAGAAGGAGGCGCGGGCGCTGGTGGAGACGCTGGACCGGTTGGATGGGGACATCGAGTTGGCCGAGGCCGAGCGGGCGGCCATCGCCCTCCAGGTGACGGCCCTCCGGCGCATCCGGCCGTCGGCTCCGACGCAGGCCGAACCGTCCTCCGGGCCCATGTCACCAGGAGGATGGAGTACCTCCACCGCGTTCCTCATCGACACGGCGGCGAAGCTGGAGACTCGCGGGCGCGAGTTGGAGGAGCGGGCTGCCTCGTTGAAGGATGAGCGCGCGCGGCGGTCGGCGGACGCGGCGCGCCTGGTCGTGAAACCTCAAGAGACGGGGCTCGAAGTGGCGGCTTCACTCACGGGGGCGGGGGCGGCCACGGTTCGGCTGTCCTATCTCGTGCCGCAGAATGCCCGGTGGTATCCGCGGTACGAGCTGCAATTGCATCCGGAGACGCAGCGAGTGCAGGTGGCCTTCTCGGGGCGGGTCAGCCAGGAGACAGGGGAAGACTGGACACGGGCCCGGCTCACGCTGAGCACCGCGCAGCCGTCCACGCTCACCCAGCTCCCGAAGCTCCCCACCTGGAAGTTGGGTGTCGCCGAGCGTTTCATCCCAAGGCCCCAGCGAAAGGCGGGGCAGGCCCGTCCGCTGTTGCCGGTGTTGACGCCTGCCCCCGAGCCGGACTTCGAGCAGGTCTTGCGTCAGTGGCTCCAGGCGCGGGCGGCGAGCATGCCGCTGAAGCCCGCCGCGACGTCCGGTACCCTGGTGGGGACCGTCATCGACTCTCAAGCCAGGTCGCCTGTCGCCGACGTCGTGGTCTCAGCGCACTCCCCCAGTCTTCCCGGCGAGCAGTTGGTCGTGACAGATGCCCAGGGGCGCTACCGCATTCCGGCGCTGCCCCCTGGCGAATACACGCTGCGGTTCGAGAAGGAGCAGTACAAACCGTACGCACGGACAGGGGTGACGCTCCGTCCCTACAAGACCGTCAAGCTCGATGTGGAGTTTCTGCCTGAGTCCTTGGGGGAAGTCGTCGAGATTGCCAAAATGCCTTTGGAGATTGATGAGGAGTTCGTCAGGCGCGTCGCGGTCGAGCGAGGCAAGAGTGGGGCCCGTTCATTCGAGAGCCTGGCGGAGGTTGCCCCCGCTGGAAGCAGTCAGTCCGCTGCCATGGGCGTATCGCTTGCCGGTGCGACGTCGGACCTCTCCGTGCCTGTCTTCGACCGCTACGTGGGGCTCGCTCCGCCCAAGGGGTGGGTTGCGCCGGTGTTGGCCGAGGACCTCCCGGTATCTCTCGCGGGGGGCTACGACCTGGCCTTCTCCGCGCCGCGTCCGGAGTCTGTCTTCAGCGGCCAGGGCGAGCGCACCATTCCGCTGCGCGTCGAGTCGTGGCCTGTCGAGCTCGAGCGTCAGGCCTTTCCCGCGCTGGCCCCGGAGGCGTACCTGGTGGCCCATCTCAAGGGGTCGTCCCGAGGCGCGCTGCCGGGCGGTCAGGCCACGCTCTTCGTGGGCGCCGACCGGGTCGGCACCGCGGCCCTGAAGCTTGTCGTCCCCGGTGAGTCCTTCACCTTGCCCCTGGGCGTGGACTCCGCTGTGCGCACCGCCCGGAACGTCCGCCTGGTCCAGTCCCAAGAAGGACTCATCTCCAAGGACGACGTCAGCACCTACGAGGTCACGCTGGAGGTCTCCAATCCCTACCCCTTCCCCTTGAAGACACGCGTGGTCGACCAGGTGCCCCTGAGCAAGCAACGCGAGTTGGAGGTGACGTTGGTACGCGCCGAGCCAGTCGCGCAGCGGGACGAGACCACGAGCGAGCTCCGCTGGGACCTGGTCATCCCGCCCTCCAGCAAGAAGACCGTGACCTTTGAATACACCCTGCGCCGGCCTCGGGACTGGCGTCTGTCGCAGTCGCAGTGAGGCGCCCACCATGACCTTGCTTCCCTTGTCACTCCTGGTGCTCGCCACGGCGCCCCAGGTCTCCTCCGTCGTTGTCCATCCAGACCATGCCCAGGTGACACGCACGAGTGTCGTGACGTGCCGAGGGGCCACCACCGCCGTCTTCGAGCACCTCCCCGCGGATATCTCCCGCGAGAGCTTTCAGGCCCGTGCCTCGGGGGCCAGCCTGGAGGGGCTCAGTGCGGAGTTCCAGCCTCTCGACAAGGAGACGGCTCCCGAGCGAGAGAAGTGGGAGGCGAAAGAGCTCGCGCTGCGCCAGGAGAAGTCTGTCCAGGAAGCGGCCGTGGCCCAGGTCGCGGAGCTGGAGCGGTTGGCGCAAGGCTACACGGACGTGGCCGTGGCCCAGATCTCCCGGGAGATGACAGGGGCGCGACCCGACACCCGCACCTGGGGCTCGGCCTTCGATGCGGCATTGTCGGTGCGGCTGCGCGGGGTGCAGGAGAAGTCCGCGCTCGCGGCGAAGCAGCGCGACCTTCAGCGTCGGCGTGACGAAATCGAGATGGAGCTGGCGCGCCTGAAGACTCGGGCGAACGCGGGCGAGCACCGCGTGGAGGTCCGTCTGGCCTGCCCCGAGGGCACGCAGGCTCGGGTAGAGCTGTCCTATCTGGTGGCCGGTGCGTCGTGGACACCGGTCCATGAGGCGCGCGCGGACGAGGCTGGAGGCGTGGTGCACCTGACGTCCTTCGCCACGGTGCGCCAGGTGACGGGAGAGGACTGGACGGGGGCGAAGCTGTTTGTCTCCACGGCTCGGCCCAGCGAGGACGCCACGCCGCCCGAGTTCGCGCCGCTGCTCGTCACGGCGACTCAGCGGCCTCGGGAGCGGAAGGTCCTGGTCCCCACGTTGGAATCCCAGAACCACGTCCCGACGAGCGCCTCGGTGCCGCCGTCCCAGGGTGACGGCCTGGATGTCTTGTCCCAGGGCGTCTCCGTGCAGTGGGCGGTGAAGGAAGCGACGTCGGTGCTCGGTGATGGCACCGCGGTGCGCGTGCTCCTGGGACGCCACCGCCTTCCGGCGGAGTTCTCCTGGCGCACGGTGCCCAAGCTTCGGCCCGTGGTCTTCCGGGTGGCACAGCTGGCCAACACCACGCCGTTCCCCTTGCTGCCGGGGAAGGTCAGCGTCTTCAGCGACAAGGCCTTCCTGGGGAGCCAATCCCTGGAGCGTGTGGAGAAGGGGATGCCCTTCGAGCTGACCTTCGGCCTGGACGAAGGCCTGCGCGTGAAGCGGAGCACCGTGGATGAGGAGGTCCAATCCAAGGGCCTCTTCGGGGGCAAGCAGCGCTTCCGCTACGTCTACCGCTTCGAGCTCGCGAACCTGCGGGCGAAAGCGGAGACCGTCGTGCTCTCCGAGCACATCCCCGTCTCCGAGCTGGAGGACGTGAAGGTGGAAGTGGAGCCCACGACGACGATGGGCTTCACGGTGGGGAAGGAGGACGGGCTCGCCGTCTGGAAACTGGCGCTCGCGCCAGGTGAGAAGCGCACCGTGGAGCTCGCTTTCCACGTGGATGCGCCCTCCAGCTACAGCACCTTGGGGATGTAGCGGAGGTGCTCGTGGAGGAGGCACCGCCGGGAGTCGGTGTCTCCTCCTCGAGCAGTTGTTTCACCCTTGCAGGAAGGGCTTGCCGCTCAGGGCCAGCTTCATGAGCTTGTGGAAGTCCACCTGGAGGACGCCGAAATCAGCGTCCTCGTCCTCCGGGAGGACGGCCTTGGGCGAAACGTGGGAGAGCAGCTCCTGGTACTTCTTGCTCTTGGGGCTGGGGTCCCAGAGGTCGAAGAAGTTCGACGCCTCGTTCTTCACGATGCGGACCCCGTGGTTGGAGGACACCGCGAGCAGCGCCCGCAGCGTTCCATTCACCCCGAGCTCGCCGGCCTCGTAGGCACAGCACACCAGGTCCGCCTCCAGGTCCCCGTTGACGAGGAGCCACCCCTCTCCGCCCGCGACACACGCCTGGAGGTGGCCTCCCACCACCAACGTCCCGCCCTCACCCACCAGCACCGTCCGCGCCTCCACGTTGCCCAGGACGACCAGCGTGGAGTCGACGATGAGCTTTCCCTCGACGTGCAGGTCGCCCGTGACGAGCCGGGACTCCGTCACGTCGAGCTTCTTGATGCGCTTGGAGGAAGGCGCCTCGGTGGCCGCGTCGCGCAGGAGCAGGGCCAGGGGATAGGCGGAGACGGGATGCGTCAACCCCTCGACCAACTCCGACGCCGAGGCGCCCGCCGCCTTCTTCAAGTCCTTGGCGAGGGAGGACAGCAGCGACTCCCCCTCCAGCTTCTTGAGCAGGCGGTTCTTCGTCAGCGCCGCGGGAGGGGACTTGAGCTTCGAGGAGAGTTCCTTGCCAGTCGGAGCGGTCATCCCCGGATTGGGGCCCGGGGGCCTTCCGCGTGTCAAATCGGGCGGGGACTCACCAGGACGTGGGACGGTAGTCCTTGAAGAAGTTGCCCCACGAGAAGTGGCCGGAGTTCTCCGCGGTCATGACGGGGTCCACCACCCGCGCGGCGCCATCGACGATGTCCAGCGGCGGCTGGAAGTCGAGGTCCTTCACCTTGCGCTCGGAGAACAGCGCCGGGTCCTCGTCGGTGACCCAGCCGGTGTCCGCCGCGTTCATGTAGATGCGGTCCTTCGCGTAGTCCGCGGCGGACGTCAGCGTCATCATGTTCAGCGCGGCCTTCGCCATGTTGGTGTGCGGGTGCCGGTCCGTCTTCGTCCCGCGCGAGAAGCTGCCCTCCATCGCCGACACGTTGACGATGTGGCCGGGCGTGGTGCGGTTGCGCATCATCAGCGGCTTGAGCTTGCCGCAGAGGATGAAGGGCGCCACCGCGTTCACCAGGTGCACCTCCAGCATCTCCGCCGTGGACACGTCCGCCAGCTTCATCCGCCACGAGTTCATGTCGCGCAGGTCCACCTGCTGCTCGTCCGCGTCCAGCCGGCCCGCGGGGAACAGCGCGCTCGTGTCGCCTTCCTGCTCCAGCGCGTAGGGCAGGAGCGACAGCGCGGCGGCGGAGTGGATGCCCAGCGCCGGGTCGCTGCTGCGCCACGTCGTGGTGAGCGACGAGGTCTCCACCTCACCCGTGCCGAGCAGGGGGCTCACCGCGGCGATACAGGCCCGGTGTCCGGCGAGCAGCGGCCGCGCGGCCTCCGGCAGCTCGTGGAACTGGCGCAGCTCTCCGTCGAGCAGGTGCGCGTAGAAGCCCGGAGGCCGGCGCACGGTCTGCGCCGCGTTGTTGATGAGGATGTCCAGCCGCTGGTGCGTCTGCTCCACGTACTTCGCGAAGAGCTCCACGCTGGGCGCGTGACGCAGGTCCAGCCCGTGGATGTGCAGGCGGTGGGACCAGTCGGCGAAGTCGGGCTCCTGCAGGTAGCGCCGGGCCGAGTCCTGGGGGAAGCGGGTGGTCGCGATGACGGTGGCGCCCGAGCGCAGCAACATCAGCGACGCCTGGAAGCCAATCTTCACGCGCGCGCCGGTGATGAGCGCGACCTTGCCGTCCAGCGAGGCGCGCTGGGTCCGCTTCGCGTAGTTGAAGTCCGCGCACTCGGTGCACATCGAATCGTAGAAGTAGTGCAGCCGCTTGAACTCGACCTTGCACACGTAGCACTTGCGCGGCTTCTCGAGCTCCCGCTCGGGGGCATCCACCGGCGGCGGGGCGGGGAGCAGGGGCACCGTGAAGACCGGGGCCTGGCGCATGGTGCGAATCCGGGTCGAGGCGACGACAATCCGGTCCTTCGCCTGCTTCTCCTCGCGGCGCTCACGCCGGAGGGCCTTGTCCATGCGCTTCTTGGTGACGCGGTCCGGGTACACCACGCGGCTGGCGGCCTGGACCAGGGCCAGCTTCTCGTCTTCCGGGAGCCGCGCCAGCAGGACGCGGTTCTCCGCGATGGCCTCCAGGAGGCGGGTGCACAGGCGCACCTCGTCCAGCGAGAGGGACGACGGGGTGTTCGAGGGGAGTGCGGGCGACGAGGTCTCAGCGTCCTTCATTCCGCCGGTGAATATCCCGGAGGGGGGCGCGAAGAAAGGTCCACCGTGAGGAGCCCGCTCGAAGGGTGCGGGGCCCGCCCGGTTGCCTGGGGGGCCCTGCCTTGGGACGGTGGGTGTCTCAGCGCCAGACGACCCGGCCGCTCCCCCGCCGACGGATTTCGTCCCGGGTGGCGTGGCCCCACAGCTCCACGTCTCCGGACGACTCGTGCACCACGACGACGGAGCCGCCCTCCACCGTGGCCTGGACGTCACCGGAGCCCTGGGCGACCAGGTCCAGGTCCACCGTGCGCAGCGCGCGGGCATCCAGGTCGCCGCTGCCCTCCAGGCGCGCGCCCAGCCGGCGCGTCGTGCCTTCCAGGGTCATGTCGCCGGAGCCCTCGTTGCGGGCCTGCACGTTGTTCGCGCTGCCCTTCCAGCTCAGCTCCCCCGAGCCGGAGATGGACAGCTCCACGGCTTCAGAGGCCCCTGGGGTGCACAGGGCCATGCGGCCGGAGCCCTCCAGTCGCGCCTCCAGGCGGTGGGCCGCGCCGCAGTAGCGCAGCGTCCCGGAGCCCTCCATGCGCAGCCGGACGTGCTCGGTGGGCTGGTTGGCGAAGCCCTCGGCGGTGAGGGCACCGGAGCCATCCAGGGTGGCCTCCCTCAAGCGGGGGAGGGTGACCTCCACGCGGGCGGGGCCCCTGGGGTGGATGTTGCCATCGGTGGTGATGACCAGCTTCGAGTCGGGCCCCATGAACGTGCGGACGTTGTCCTGGAGGTTCGAGTCGACGGTGACCTTCACGGTGGTCGTCTCGCCCTCGCGGACGATGATGTCCAAGGAGCCCTCGTGGGTGATGGCCTGGGCCTCGCCCACATTGCGTTCCTCGGTGACGGTGTCGCCGTTGCCGTTCTCGACGGGGTCACAGCCCGCAGCCAGGAATACCGACAGCAGTCCCAGGGTCGCGCGCTTCCACATGGTCCTTCCTCCCTCTCTCATGGGGAGTGGAACACCGCGTGGAGCGGAATCTGTCACTGGCTTCGGTGGAGCTCGGCCAGGGCGAGCTCGGCGACGTGGCGGTCGACGTCGGCGCTGTCACCGTCGCTGAGGAACCAGACGGCGGACAGTCCCGCCCAGGCGACAATCCACCGCAGGAGCCGGGTTCGCTCCAGGCCGGAGTGCTCCAGGACGATGTCCAGGCGTCGACGGAAGCGCTCGGGAAGCGTGGCGACAGGGGGCGAGGTGTCGGGGGCGCCGACGTCGGGGTTGCAGAACAGGTTCGCGTAGTCGAAGCCGCGCTCGCCGAGGAGGCGCTTGGGGTCGATGACGAGCCAGCCGCGCTCGCCGAAGTCGAGGACGTTGTCGTGGTGGATGTCGCCGTGCAGCGGGCGCACGTCCTGGGGATGGGCCAGGAGGTCGCGTGCGGCTTGGGCGGAGTGGGTCAGCCAGCCGCCGTGGGTGACCGCGGCGGGTTCGAGTCCGCGGAACCACACGTTCAGCGGGACGAGCTCGGGGAGGGGCTTGGGGCGGGGCGTGTGAATCGCGGCGATGGCGTCGCAGAGGATGCGGGTGGCCTCGTCATCGTGGCCGGTGCGGGCGAGCTCGGAGAGGGAGCGGTCTCCTCGGGCACGTTCGAGGAGGAGGGCCTCGTCGGAGGATTCGAGGACGCGTGCGGCGCCCTGGCCTTCCCACCAGGTCATGAGCAGGCCGCCGAATTTCTCCTCAGGGTGCTGGGAGACCTTCAGCATGGCGGCCTGGCCGCGCCAGCGGACGGGGAGGAGCCGTGAGCCCCAGGTGGTGATGGGCTCGCCGTCGGGTGTCAGGCTCCAGCGGGTCAGGTACGCGTCGAACATGGAGAGGTTCATGGCCCGCTCACGCCGCGAGTCGAGTGTGTTCAGGGTGTGGGGGGCTGAGGAGCGTTGGTCGGAGGTGGCCAGCTCCTCAGGTTCTTCATGCGCTCGTCGCATTTGAGGAGGTACTTGTTGGCCTGGGCCACACACTTCTTCGCGATGGCTTCCTCCGGGCTGTCCGCAGCAGTGCCCTGGCCCGAGGTCTGTTTGCCCAGTGCCGCGAGGTGTCCAGAGTGCCGAGTCATCTGTTCGGCGAGCCACCCCTTGGCTTTGTGGGCCTGTTCCATGAGTTGAGTGGCTGGATCCGCGAGAGTCGAGAGGGCCTTGCCCGCCTCCCAGGCGTCCTTCTCTGCTTGCTCCCGGAGTTGATGGGCCGCGGTCACCGCGCAGTTGTGGATGGCTTCTCCGTAGTAGGGCGGAACCACATCGCCAGCCAGAGCGATGGCCAACCAGAGTTGCCTGATGCCCTCTTCGGGCTTCTTGAGAGGCCCACCGAGAAGCTTGCCCAACGCGAGCCCGGCGGAGTGCAGGTGCGGTGCCGCGCGGCGATAGCAAGAGGCGGCCTTCTCGTGCTCGGGGGCGGGCAGTGCCGCATGGAAGTGACCGAGTTCCTCGTTCAGTTCGGGATCATCCGCGTCAATCAACTGTGCATGGCTCAGCACCCGCTCGGCCGCGGTGCTCCACCCGTCGTCCTTCAGGTCTCGGTACGCTCGCGCGAGCTTCACATGTGCGGCCAGCAGATCTGGGACGTAGATGATGCCGCGCTCCAACAACCGGATGCCGTGCCTCCGGCCGCCAAGCTCGAGGTGCCTCCTGCCGACGCTGTAGAGCGCGTATCCGCGTGCGTGCTGGTAGTCGACGGGGGTGACGCCTTCTACCTGCTGGTCCTGGAGAAAGAACTCTTCGAACTCTTTCTGAAGGGCCTCGATCTTCTCCATGCGCACGCCCGCTGTGGACTTCGTCGCCTTTCGGGAGCGCTCGCTCAAGTGGAGGGACGTACAGAGGTCGAGCATCGAGGCCTTGGCATCGACACCCAACTTGTCCTTGCGTTGCGCCACCTTCTCCAAGGCATCGAAGGCACTCTGGAGTTGATTCTCCTCGCCGCACTGAAGGTCGAGCAGGGCCTTGTGGTACTGGAGCTCCGCCTGCTCCAGCGCATCCTTGCTCCCCTTGAGCTCGGCGAGCAGTGCGCGGGACTTCTCCGTCGCGCCGAGTTTTCGTTGGACGATGGCCAGCAACAAGATGGCCGGCCTCATGCTGGGGTCCAGCCCCAGTGCGCGCTGGAGGCCATCGCGAGCGACCGTGAGACCCTTCTTCAAGGCTTCGGGAGAGGTGGCCTGGCTCAGGGTCTCCAGGGCTTCGCGGTAGGCCAGGAACGCATCCACGTTCTGGGTAGGCGGGTGAGGCAGGACCGTGAAGGCGAGCATGTATGCGAGCTTCCGGAACGCCTGGTAGAGCGCGGGGGCATCGGTCCCCGCCGACGTGACAGCCCAGCTCTCCGAAGGTCGCGGGTCCACGAGGTCCTTCCGGCTCAGCGTCACCCGCGTCGTGGCGTGGTCGCGAGTGACCACGCCCTCCATGCGATAGCGAGCACCCGTGGTGAGGTGGCCGAAGAAGGTCCAGAGCACCTTGGCGGGAAGTGAGACAGGCCCCACGGTGATCTGCCCGCTGAGGTGTTGGGCGAAGGACTCCAACGCTTGCAGCGGGTGGGCGTCTGTCCAAGCCAGGGCTTCGCCCACCCCCGCATCGAGTACGGCGCGAGTGGTCCGAGGCTGTCGTGCGACCTCGAAGCAGACGGCTTTCAAGCTCGCGGCGAGGGAGTCGCTCGGGCCAGGGACGCTGGGATGGGTTCCGTCATAGAGGACCAGCTCGGTGTACTTGCTGCGACTCGCATGCCACTTCCGCAGACGGCGAAGCGGCCAGAGGAAGAGATAGGCGAGGGTGAAGAAGGCGAGGGTGAGCAGGGTGTACCGAAGCGGCTCCCATCCCCAGGCGGTCGTCAGCCAGCGCCCGAGTGAGTTCCCTGCCCGGGTGGAGAAGGGGGGAGACGCCTCTCGCAGGCCCTTCGTGATGTCGTCCTGGAGATCTCGGGTCCTTGCCTGGACGAGGGGATGCTTTGTCAGCCGCTCGTAGATCTCGTGGGCTTTGTCGTAGTCGCCAGCATCGAGTGCGCTGGCCGCTTCTGCGCGGAGCCTCGCGACGTCATTGGCCCACCGCTCCATTCGGAATGCATGCGCGCCGAGCTCCGGGAAGTCCTTGAGCCGGGTGGACTCCTTCATGGACTCGAGGAGCGGTGCGATGGCCGCGGTGCCCCCCACGGCATAGACATCGTGGGTCAGGAGCGCCTGGCGCTTCAGCTCCGCGAGGGCTTCCTGATAGGCGATGAGCGCCTTGCGGCGGGGCTCGTCGCTTTCCTGCTCCAAGGCGCTTTGAACGAGCATCGCGGCGCCGTCGAGGCGGGCTTCAGCGGCGGCCTGTCGGGCATCTTCGAGCGTGGGGGCCGCGGCCAACAGACTGAGCGACAACAGGAGCAGCGGGGCGTCCATGGGCCCGGGACGCTATCACAGCGTGGCGCCTCCCTTGGTCAAGGCCTGCCCCAGCGGTCGAGCAGCTTCATCAGCTCGTCATGGCCAGGCAGGTCGAACGGGCGCGAGTTGTTCACGCTCTCCCCGCGGAGTGTTCCCTTCCTGCTGCCTTTGAAGAAGCAGAGATGGCTTTCGTGATGCGTCTCTGCGTTGGCGAGGAATTGATAGAAGGGATACAGGTCCAGCACCGCGTCCTCCTCATCGAGGAGGATGAGGCGGTCATGCTCTGGAGGATTCGAGAGGGCCTCCAGCTCGATGGCTTCTTCCTCGAGGGTGGGGACCACTCCCGAGAACTGCACCATGCGGCGGGTGAGCTTGCCTTCCTTGCCGTAGAACGAAGGCACGTTCACGAGGCGGTATCGAGGGAAGAAGGACACCTCCGCCAGCAGCTCGTGCACCTGTGGCCCGAAGTCCTCCAAGGTCTTCCTGGCGAGGCTCTCCGTCTGGGTGGCGGTGTGGGCCTGCACATTGCGAAACTCGCGCTGGAGCTTCTGGACGCGCTGCACGAACTTGCTGTTCTTCAGCTCCGGGATGAAGAGCTCACAGTTCTTCTGCGTCCTCGCGGTCTGGAGGACCTTCTGGACGAAGTTCATCCGGTCGCTCATCGAGTGGCTGTTGCAGGCCTGCCGCGCGCTCTTCCCGAGCTCCGCGTGCTCCTGGGGCGAGAAGTTGCGGAGGACGTCTGCCAGGACGAGATGGAAGACATAGAAGGCCACTGCCTCGAAGACGTCGCGCAGCCGGGAGAGCTGCTCGTAGACGTTGAACCGGCTGTCCAGGAAGCGCCGGTAGGCCAAGGCAATGGGCATGGGGTACGTGTCCGGCACCTGCTCCGCGAGGGACGGGGGCGCCAGCACTCCCGCCAACATCCGGAGCTTCTCGGCCACCACCGTGTATCGCTCTTGTGGCTGTGTCCCCATGTCCCGCAGAGAGGGGAGGACGCTGTCCTCGAGCTGGCGGAGAACGCTCATGACCGCGCTCAGCTCGCTGGGAGGGTTTGGCGCCTGGGGGGCTGACTCGAGTGGAGGCTTGTCGGGCAGGAAGATGGTCAGGTTGGCCAGCGTGTCTGCCGAGATGCGGATGTCTCCCTTGAGTGAAGAGGACACGCGGCGAAGGACGAGCATCGCGGCGTCGGACTGGAGGAACTGGAGGATGTCTCCCGACGAGGCCTCGTTGGTGAGCTGTCTGACCCTCAAGAGGGAATGCGCGAAGACCGCCTCCCCGAGGTCCGAGGGGACCTCTCCCACGCGGATCCTCGTTGAGGGGTTGATGATGGGGACGAGGAGATCTCCTGGCTTCAACCTGTATCGCTCGTCCCCGGCTTTCTCATCCGAGACCCGAACCCGGGTGGCCGTCGACGTGTCCACCTGCCCGTCCGGGAGGATGTCCGCCCCCCGAACGCAGGTGATTTCGACGGAGCCCTTGTCGGGTGACGCGTCGGCTTTGTGAATCAGCAGGCCGGTCTGGATGGTGGCGATCTCACCCAGTTGAACGGCGCGAAAACCCTCTGGCGTCTTGACCTGCTCCGACCCGATGAACTGATCGACGGAGAGCTCGAACAGTGGCGGCCCGAAGACTTCACTCGCGGAGACGGTCGGTGAGTGGGCCATCGCGAGCACCGTCGCCTCTGGATACAGGGCGAGCAATGGCTTGAAGTGCTCCGTGCGTTCGGCCTCGGGCAGGATGATGAGGTCGAAGTGGCCGTCTCGGGTTGGCGCGACGCTTTCGTAGAGTGAAAGCCGGTTTGCGATCTGCACACGGTGGGGCAGGACCCCACTCTTGGGGGAAAGGAGGGTGCGCTCCACGCCAAACGGTTCGAACCGTCGAAAGACCTGCTCCGCCAGCTGCTTCGAGCCCGTGACATACAGCATCCGCTTCCGGAAGCCGGAGCGCAGGAGCTTCCAGGCGATCAGCGCGGCGACGAGGCTCGTGCCCGTGCCGGCCGCCATGGTGAGCAGGATGCGGTGCTGGCCCTCGACGATGGCATCCAGGACACGGCGGATCGCGATGGCGTGAGGAACCCACGGGGGGCTGCCGAGTTCCTTGATGGGGTAGGGGCGCGGATCGTTGGGATGACTGTCCCATCCGAGAAAAGAGTGCAGCTCTTCTGGACGGGGCCACGTGCTCGGGGGATGCGCCCTGCCAGGCGCGAAGACCCGGATCGGAGGGGAGCCATCGGTCAGCAGGCCCACCACATCCCCCAGGGCCTTCATGTACAGATGGAGTTGTTGTTCCTCTTCCGTCTTGCCAGAGGCATTCGGCGGCTCGAGCTTCACGACAGCCGCGGGGCATCCCTGATCGAGGAGGAGCAGGTCTGGCTGGAGCACGGCCGACCCACTCACGATCCTGGGATTCCGGATGATGCCTTCGTCTGGCCATCCCGCGTTCAACAGGTGCTGGATGACCTTCTCGAGGCCCTCGGGCTCGGCGAAGCGAAGCATGGAGAGAACTTGCCAGGAGAGACGGGATGGCGCCAATCGGTGTGGCGTTCGGGCGACGTGGGGTGCCCCTCACCCATGTCTTGCTTCTCCATGCCCAGACGAGGGACTCGCGAAGCAAGCTCCACCGCGCATGTCAGGGCCGCTTGATAGAGCTGTACCTGGGCCGAGCGATTCCCCGTCTAGCCGGACGGAGGAAGGCCTGGAGGAGCCAGGTCGTGCCACCTCAACGCGGCCTGGCTCCTCATTGTTTCGCGTCGCGCCCCGCGCCTAGAGGGCGAACTGGAGCGTGGACGTGTAGCCCGTCGTGTTGTTGCCCGTCGTCACGGCGAGCTGGTTGGCGTAGCCGTCCGCGAAGACCAGGTCCCGCTCGATGCTCAGGGGACGCAGGTTCGCCGCGCTCTGCTGGTAGCCCACCGCGGTGTAGGCCTGCTGGCACGGCGCCCGGGCGAACGCGAGCTGCGAGGTCGCGATCTTGTTCCGGAAGTTCGAGATGGACGCCAGCGACGGATACACCTCGAAGTGGATGTGCGGCCACCGGCCCGGGTAGCAGCCCGGGAAGATGGACGTGAACGTCACCTTGCCCTGCGCATTGGTCACCTGCACCCCGCGCAGGAAGTTCTCGTACTGCACGCCGGGCGAGTACATCGAATACAGACCCGCGCGCTCACACTGCCACACGTAGATGGCGTAGCCCGCGAGCGGCGCACAGGCGGCGCGGTTCACCAGCGTGAGCGTCAGCGTGAGCGGAATGCCGCGCGCGACACCCGTCGCTCCGCCGATGCTCGTGCGGATGTCGCTGCGGTTGATGCCCGCGAGCAACAACGCATTGGCGCCGTTGGAGCCGTCGCCAGGATAGGGGCCCGCCATCTCCTCCGGAATCCGCGTGCAGGCCAGCAACTCGTCCTCGGTCGCCTGCGTCAGCAGCCCGTCAGAGCCTTCAGGACCACAGCCGACGAGCGGAACCAGGCTGGCCCCCGCCATCCACTTGAGGAGCTGCCGGCGATCCGCCCTCTTCTCCATGATGGCCAGGTCATGCTGCAGCCCCTGATCATGGTCATGGCCCGATTCATCGTTCTGCATGTGCGCCCTCCATTGGCTTGAGTCGCGACGGAGGCTAGGGCGCAATTCTTAAGAGAACCCTAAGGGCTCTCGACGCGCTCACACGCACCGTCGCTCCAGGCAAGCGAGCAAGGTAGGTCCAGGGGGCACTTTGCACTCGCGCCCTCGGGACACACCCTCCCTCCCAGGCTTTGTGGGAGGAGCGGCATGCCGAGGCGCACGGGATGGCTGATGTCATTGCTGATGATGGGCATGGGGTGTGGTGGGCCGCTTCCGGGTGACGTCCCGCCCCCCGTCCCCTCCGAGGACCCCCAGGCCCTGGGAGCCCTGCACTGCCCCCTGCCGTCGAGCTCGACGACGAAGCGGGTGAAGACCCTCCTCCCGCCCTCGCAGATTGGGATTCCGCGCTTCGCCGCCGCCCCCAATGGCTTCGTGAAGTTCAAGGGGCGGCTCTACTTCGCCGTGAACTTCGAGGACGGCCAGCGGGCCCTCTGGAAGAGCAACGGCACCGAGGCAGGCACCACTCACATCCGAAGCTTCCCCTCCATCGACGGAGGCTTCACGCCGCCCCTGGCGAACCTGGCCGCTGGCCCCACCCGCCTCTTCTTCCAGGTGGCGGACCCCGCCCACGGCAACGAGCTGTGGGTGAGCGATGGCACGGGGGCCGGCACCACACTCGTCAAGGACCTGACACCCGGCTCCCCCGGCTCCACGCTGTCTCACCTGACGGCCCTGGGTGACAGGCTGGTGTTCTTCAAGGAGATCTTCGACAGCGGCACGTTCCGCACCCGCTACGAGCTGTGGACGTCGGACGGCACCGCCGCTGGCACCGAGCGACTTCGCGACTTCGGCTGGGACCAGGGCGTGAGCTTCAAGGACTCGGCCGCGGACGGAGAGCTGCGCTTCTTCGTGATGGGGCCCGAGGGCACCGGCACTGTCCTCTGGAAGACGGATGGCACGGCGGCGGGCTCCGTCCCCCTCAAGCAGCTCACCTCGTCCCACGACGCGTTCATCGGAGACATCCAGACCTCGGGCTCGCTCGCGCTCTTCGTGATGCGCGAGCATACGGGGCTCCAGGAGCTGTGGAAGTCGGATGGCTCCTCCGGGGGCACGGTGCGGCTGGCGTCGTTCGGACCCAGTCGGGTCGCTCGGCTGGTGGGGCGGCTGGGCTCGCGCGTCCATGTCGCGGTGACCTCGCTGAGCACCCAATACATGGTCCTCTACCGGGTGCCGCTGTCCGGAGGAAACCCCGCGTCCTTCGTCACCCTCCCCAATGACTATGCGACCCTCGGCGAGGCCTTCCCCTTCATCGACGAGACCAGCAGCGTGCCGGGCGGCTCCAAGCTGTACTTCTCCGTCACCATCGGCAGCGATGGACCCGCGCCTCGGGACACGCAGCTCTGGGTGACGGATGGCACCGCGGCGGGGACCGTGCTGCTGCACCGGCCGCTGAGCCTCTCGGACGAGTACAGCTCCCCCGTCCGCGCCGTGTCCGACGAGCTGGTCTTCTTCAGCGCCTTCGAAGCCGGGGGCGCGGGCATCGAGCCCTGGGTGAGCAACGGCACGCCGGAGAAGACCCGGCGGCTCGCGAACATCGCACCCGACGCCCAGACGGGCTCGTCCTATCCCCGTGACTTCTTCCGACTGGGGGAGCGCGTCTTCTTCAGCGCGTACGACGACACCGAGGCGGGACAGCTCTGGTCCACCGAGCTGGGCGACAACTGCGTGGCCCCGTGACGCGCGGAGCCACGCGGTCTCCTCCAATGGCTTGCGTGCTGTCTTCTTGGAATCCAAGGCGACGTCGCGAAACCGAGACCTGAATCACTCTTCAACTCGAAGCGTGGTTCCCGCGTGCGCCGAAGGGGCGTCTTGAGGGGGGCGAACCCCAAGCTGTGGGGGAGAGTCCCCGGCGGTGGCTGTCGCGCGCGTGCGCGTGTCGAAGTATTTCCAGAGGAGCGGGCCTCTCTGCGAATAGCCAGAAAGGCTTGGCATGTCGGTTGCGTTGGGGCCGCGCATGCTCCCGTGCCTCGTGTGGGTTCCTGACGCTCGTCAGTCAGGAGCCATTCCCACTCACGAGACGGCTCGCCTCAGGCGCTCCGTCTGGTGGGTCCTTCCTCTTCTCGCGTGTGTGGCTTGCTCTGGAAGCAGCTCCCCTGGGGGCGAGCCCGATGGAGGTTCTCACGACGCGGGCTGTGAGACTCCGGGCCCCACGGAGAATCCCCCAGTCGACGAGAAGAAGGACACGCTCGCCGCCAGCCGGCTGTTGCGCCGCGCGTCACTCGCGCTGCGGGGTGTGCCTCCGACGGATGCGGAGTACGCCGCGCAGGAGGCCGCGGGAGACGAGGCCGCGCAGCGCGCCTTCGTGGACAGCTTCGTGGACCGCACGCTGCACGAGCCGCTGTTCTACCGGACGATGTTCGAGAAGGCGCGGGACTGGTTCGACATCCCGGTCATCGCCTCGACGGCGGACGCGCCGGAGTACGGTGCGCAGCAGCAGCGGACGGTGGAGTTGTGCAAGCCGGGCACCGCGAAGGCGGGCGCGTGGAAGTTCTACCGAGGGGACACGAAGGCGTGTGATGGCCTGAAGCCCGACGGCACCCCGGCCGATGAGACGACGCTGGAGCCCTGGTGGGCGCCGGGCACGACGGTGACGCTGGTGGGCTACGCGGGCAACACGTCGGAGACGGGCATCACCATGCCCAACGGCACGCCGACCCCCGTGAACTGCCGACAGGTGGGCCCCGAGGGCACGTGTGGCTGCGGCCCCAACGCCGTGCGCTGCCACGCCGACCACGGCACCTACCCGGGCCACGAGAACTTCGTCATCCACAACGCGCAGGGACAGCGCCGGTTGCTCTTCGAGGAGCCCGCGCGCCTCTTCGCGCACCTGGCCTGGTACGACCGTCCCGCGACGGACCTCATCCTGGGGACGTACTCCGTGGGGCCCACGCGCGTGCAGGCCGCCTATGTCAGCCAGGCGCTGGCCGGTGGCCTGACGGCGCTGCACGAGGATGACTCGTGGTGGCGTCCGGAGCGCTACTCGCAGGCGCCCATCGACCCCGAGCACACGCCGGGAGACCCGTATGCCTGGCGCGAGTACTCGGTGCCCGCGCGCAATCCCTTCCTCATCGCGGACCGGGACTACCGTTTCGACCCGCGCACGCAGACGGGTGCGGTTCGCGGGGTCCCCGCCGCGGGCATCCTCACGAGCATCGGCTTCCTCGCGGGCTATCCGCGCGAGCGCTTGAGAGGGGCCCGGGCGCTGGAGATCCTCGCGTGCGAGGTCTTCTCCCCGCCCCAAGGACAGACGTTCAATGAGTACCGCCGGGACCCGGGGACGGAGGGGACATGCCAGCACTGCCACCGCCGGCTGGACCCCGCGGCCATCCACTTCAAGCGCTACGCGAAGCACAGCAGCGCGTTCGAGGGCTGGGGCGCGAAGTACTTCATGCCGGGCGTGGGCACCGCGTGGCACTGGCCCGTGGCGTGGCGGAAGGGACAGTTCCCCTACGGAGGAGACCCGTACAGCCATTGGAATCGGTGGTACCAGCCGGACACGCTCCTGACGCCCGTCACGGAGGCGCAGGCGACGGCGAACCCGGAGTCGCTCTTCATCGACTTCCTGCCGTCGGACCAGACGCTGCTGGGCCAGGTGAGTGATGGGACCATCGGACCGCTGGGCTTCGCGAAGCTCATCGTCGCGTCGGGCTCGTTCGACCGCTGCGTCGTGCGGCACATGCACGCGCAGGTGATGGGGCGGGACATCGACCCGGCCGCGGAGGCGGGCTACCTGGAGGCGCAGGTGAAGCGCTTCGTCGAGGGCGGCCGGAAGATCCGCCCGTACGTCAAGTCCCTCACGCAGTCCAACCTGTTCAAGAGGGGGCACTGACATGCGCCGCTTCGGATTCGTGGTTCTCGCGGCCGTGTCCCTGGCGTGTGGTCAGCAGGACGGTGCGCCCGCGCCAGTGGCGACCCAGTCGCAGCAGTCGACGTGTGTTCCTCCTCCGGGCGCGGAGACGAAGCGCGTCTACGAGGGCCTCAAGCCGCACTGCGAGGGCTGCCACGTCCAGGGCAATCGGGGGTACTTCGCGTCGCTCGATGCGTTCCAGGGCTTGATTGTCGCCGACACCCGCATGGTGAAGGCGGGCACGCCGGATGAGAGCGAGCTGGTCCGGCTCTTGGAGGGCAAGGGCACCGGTGCCTTCAAGCAGATGCCCATCGGCCAGAAGTCCTACGCGCAGCTCGTCACGGACGGAACGGCCTCGCTGACGATGGAGAGCATCCGCGCCTGGGTGCGGGAGCTGGGCGCCCAGCAGCGGGGGAGCGAGCCGAACGTGGACGCGCCGCGCATCACCCGCAAGAGCGCCAACCAGATGCAGCGGGCCCTCTACCAACAGCTGGGCCTGGTGCACGACGACTTCTACATCGTGGGCCTGGAGCACAACATCCCCATGGCGGAGATGCGCGACGGGGACCACCTGCCGCTGTTGAGCCCGGATGCGCTGCCCATGCCTCGGCAGAAGGGGACGGAGGAGCGCTACCACGGGCTGGGCGGTGGCTCCACGGTGCGGCAGATCTCCGAGGACCGCACGGCCTCGCCGACCTTCGCCCTGACGCTCACGCAGGTCTCCCAGCGGTGGTGCCGTCGCGCGCTGGGGAAGGCGGGCAACACGGCGCTGTTCCCCACGGGGACGGTGCGCACCGCGAACCCCGTGGACGTGAAGGCGACGCTGCGCCGCTGGTCACTGCACTTCCTGGGCGAGCGCTTCACCGACGCGCAGGTGGAGGACCTCTACACGAAGGTCTTCGTCCCGCTGTCGACGCCCACCGATACCGAGCCCGAGTACGTGGGCACCTGCTCCTACTTCATTCGCCACCCGCGCTGGATTTTCTACTGAGGCCGCCACCATGAAGCTCTCACGACGCAATCTCTTTCAGGCGGCCCTTGGGGCAGCGCAGGTGGGGCTCCTGGCTCGGTATGGGTTCCCCGCGGCGTCCGCGCAGGTGGGGCGCCACCGGCCCACGAAGCTGCTCGCCATCTGGCTGGACGGAGGGCTCCACTGGGAGACCTACTTCTCGCCGATGACTCGGGCGGGCATCAACAAGTACATCCCCCTGCCCACGGGCGGCTACCTGCCCTGGGGCTTCGTGCCCGAGCAGGTGGAGAACTACGACCGCTCACCGGTGGACCTGGATGCGCCCGGCGTGGTGCGCAAGCTGCGCGGGCCGGTGGCCTGGAACTGGGACAACCCCAAGGACACCAGCGGCATCCACCCCGGCTCGCAGGGCCAGCATCGCTACCGGCCCTATGGCTACGCGTGGGCCAATCCCAAGTACAAGCTCTACGAGAAGGCGGCCCTGCTCGTGGGCGCGGACCAGGGCACGGCCGCGCACCAGAGCGGCATCATCGCGAGCATGTCCGGCGTCGCGGGGGCGACGTTCCGCGCGCCCGCGGTGCACGGTGTCATCGCCAACGCGATGTACAAGCGCTTCCCGGACCGGCCCATCCCCAGCGTCAACCTGGGCGGGCCGCTGCCGCGCGCGCTGGGCCTGCCGACGGTGGCGAACCCCACGGTGCTGGCCTCGGCGGCCTCCGTGGAGCCGACGCTGTCCGACAAGCGCGAGAGCACCTGGAAGGGGCTGCGCACGCGCCAGGACATTCCCGACGTGGGCTATGACGGCGCGTCGCTGTCGGGGACGGTGCCTTCCACCGCGGTGGACGCGGCGCTGCTCGAGGCGGTGCGCAAGGAGCGCGGCATCTCCAGCGCGGGCTCCGACGACATGATGGAGCAGCTCTACGACACGTACAAAGGGGCCAGCCGGACCATCCGGCGCGACATCCTCAGCGTGCTCGGCACCACGCCGCAGTGGGAGCACCTCAAGAACGACCCGGACTATCCGGTGGACTGGAATGCGTGCATCGGCCTGGCGGACTCATGCGGTTCGTCGGCGTCCATGGGGCCGTATGGCTTCGCGCTCCAGTTGTTGAAGTCGGACCTGGTGACGTCCGTCAACATGCGCGCGACGAGCATCAGCAACGCCTCCTTCGACACGCACAGCGCGACGGGCGTGATGATGCACACCAACTTCATGCGCATCGCGATGGAGTCGGTGGGCCGCATCTGCCTGGAGATGAGCCTGACGCCCAGCAAGTCGGACCCGTCCCGCACGCTGCTGGATGAGACGCTGGTGTATGTCTACAGCGACTTCGGGCGGACGTTCCCCAAGCGCGGCAGCGACCACCACCCGGCGACGTGCGCCATCCTCGTGGGCGGGGGCATCCAGGGCAACCAGATGATTGGTGGCTATGACGAGCGGTCGGATGGCTCGCCCATGGGCCTGCCCGTGACGCTGCTGGAGGAGGGCGGCGAGCGCGCCACCCGCACGCCGCGTTCGCAGGACATCGCGGCGACCGTGCTCAACGCCTTCGGCCTGGAGCCTGGGAAGGACTTCTTCATCCCCGGTGGGTTCGGCGTCTACGACGGCGTCGTGCGGCCTGGGTGACGGCCACCGGCCCTGCGCTATCCTCCGAGGCTTCCACCAGGAGAGGGGAGCTTCGGGCGCATGGCGGTGAAGACGGCAGCGTGGGGGCGGGAGGTGTCCGCGCGGGAGGTCTGGGCTCGGGTCGAAGAGGCCGGGCCCCCCGCGTGGCGTGAGCGGCTCGCGGCGTGGTGGAAGGGCGTCTCGCAGGGGGAGGTCCTCCTGCATGAGGGGGACCTCGTGGCCGACTCGCTGGTGGTCGGCCCCAAGTCGCTGGTGGTCTCCGGGAGCGTCCGGCTCGAGGGCCTCCTGGAGGATGGTCATCAGGCGGACCACACGCTGCTGGTGGTGCTGGGGGACCTGGAGGTGGAGAACCTCGCGACGTTCTCCGCCATCTTCGTCGCGGGGAAGGTCTCGATCCGGGGCCTGCTCGTCGGCGATTCGCTGGGCGATGACGTCTTCTGCGTCGGCGGTGGGCTGAAGGCCCGGGCGCTCGTGGAGGCGCACCATCACATCCAGGTGATGGGCCCGCTGGATGTGGAGGTCTTCGTGGGGAACCTCCTCGCTGCCTCGGGGGCGCCTCGTCAGAAGCTGGAGCCTCACGAGGCCCTGCTGAAAGGGGCCTGGACGGCCGAGGAGGAGGACGAGGACGGCGTCGTGGACTCGACGCTGGACCGGCGGGGGTTGGTGGCGATGCTGCGCGCGGGAAAACCCGTGCTGGCGGATGTCCGGCTGGGGCCCGTGGAGAAGGCCATCGCCGCGGCGCGGGAGAAGCTGGCGCAGGGTGGGAAGGCGCCTCGGCTGGGGCTCTCGCTCAAGAAGCTGAAGGCCGTGCCGGAGGCGGTGTTCTCGCTCACGGGGCTGGAGGGACTGACGCTCGACTCGAACCCCATCGAGGAGCTCTCGCCGCGCATCGGTGAACTGCGCTCGCTCCGCACGCTCAACCTGGAGAGCCTGCCGTTGAAGGCGCTGCCCGACGAGCTGTGCCGGCTCCCCGCGCTCAAGACGTTGAGCCTGCGCTACTGCAACCACCTGGCGCGGCTTCCGGACGCGTTCGATGAGCTGGGGGCGCTGGAGGAGCTGTACCTGGATGCGCTGGGGATGGAGACCTTCCCCGAGGTGCTGACTCGCCTGCCGAAGCTCAAGAAGCTCTGGTGGTGGCGCGTCAACGCGCTGAAGCCGGAGAAGGTCCAGGCGTTGGTGGCGGGCATCGGCCGGATGCCGAAGCTCACCCACTCGGGCTTCTTCCAAGGGGGGCTGAAGGTGCTGCCGGAGGACTTGTCTCCGCTCGCGCGGCTCAAGCAGTTCAAGCTGGGGCTGGACTCGATTCCGGAGGCGGAGGTCCAGCGTCTGGAGAAGGCGCTCCCGCCCGGCCGGCTGCACGTGGGCTACTAAGCTTGGTCCCCCGCGCCAGGGGGAGAGGCGTGCGCCTCCTGTCCGTGTCGGTCCCCGGTCGCCCGGTCGAGCTCATGGAGCTTCCGGGCACATGGCGTCATGGCCACATGAGGACATTCACGCTGACGCGGGAGGCTGGTCGGGATGCATCGTCTGTGGCGCCACATCCGGAGGTTCTTCCAGCTCCAGCCAGGCAGTCCCGCCTGGGCCTCGGGTGTCCGCGCGGCGCTGGCGGTCACCATCCCGTACTCGTTCGCCACGCTGATGGGCTTCAAGGACGCGGGGTGGACGGGGCTCACTGGCCTGCTCGTGACGCTGGCGAATCCAGGGGGCGCGTATCGCGGGCGGGCCCGGGTGATGGGCGCGGTGACGGTGCTGGGGGCGCTCGTGGGAGCTGGCGCCGCGTTGGCGGGAGGGCGGCTGTGGTGGGACGCCTCGCTGTTGTTGGTGGGGGTCTTCGCGATGTCCTTCGTGCGCTGCTATGGCGATACGGCGGGCTCCATCGGCGAGAAGCTCGCGGTGATCTTCGTGGCCTCGCTGGGGGCGCATGCGGTGGGCGTGGACGCGGCGCTGACTCGCGGGGGCGCGCTCCTGTTGGGAGGCGGCTGGGCGATGTTGCAGTCGCTGGTGCTCTGGCCGGTGCATCCGTATCGGCCCTCGCGCAGGGCCATCGCGTATGTGTACACGTCGCTCGCGGAGGGGGCTCGGGACCTGGCGACGCTGTCTCGCGAGGGGGCCCCGGCGGAGGTCTGGGCCGCGACGACGACGCGGCACATGCCGGTGCGGCTGAAGATAGAACGGGCGCGCGAGACGCTGGCCGCCACGCGCGTGGGGCGCTCGGATGAGTCGCAGCGCGGGGAGCACCTGCTCGTGCTGCTGGAGTTGAGCGAGCAGCTCTTGGGGGTGCTGTTCGCCCTGGCGCAGTCCATGGAGGTGGCGAGCCCCGAGCGGCGGCTGCGGGCGGTCCGGGAGGAAGTCGCGCGGGTGTGTGATTGGTATGTGGCGATATCGGACCGGGTGGCGGCGGTGGCCATCGCGCCGGACACGGTGGCGGTCTACTGGCCTCGCTATCCCACGAACCGCGAGGAGCTGGGGCAGCGCGGGAAGTGGCTGCGGGTGGTGCCCGTCTCGGTGACGGAGCTGCTCACCCGGCTGCGAAGCCACACGTCCGCGGCGCAGCGGGCCGCGATGGCCATGCGGCGAGGAGACCCGGTGGACCTGCGTGACCCCGAGTCGCTGCTGCTGGTGGGCGAGCGAAGGCCGTTGTTGCAGCCGCTGTGGGCGAACCTGAACTCGCGGTCCGTCGTGTTGCGCCATGCGCTGAGGGCGGGGACTATCGCCTCCATCGCGTTGGTGCTCACGCGGGTGATGGGGTTGGGGGAGGCGTACTGGGTGGTGCTGTCGGCCATCGGCATCCTCCAGCCGTACTCGGCGAACACGGAGGAGCGTGCGCTCCAGCGTGTCACGGGGACGCTGTTGGGCGGCACGCTCGCGGCGGTGATTGCGACGGGAGTGGGGTCGCCCTGGGTGTTGATTCTGGTGATTGGCGTGCTGACGGCGACGTCGGTGTCGCTGCTGCCGCTCAACTTCGGCGCGTTCCAGATTCTCCTCACGCCGGACTTCCTCCTGCTGGCGACGCTGAGCGCGGGGGATTGGTCCGTGGCGGAGAACCGGGCGCTGGGGGTGTTGGTGGCGTGTGTGCTCGCGCTCGCGGGGGTGTGGTTGCTGTGGCCTTATCCGGAGCGCCGGAGGTTCCCGGATGCGGTCGCGACGGTGCTGCGCGCGGATGGGCACTACTTCCGGCAGGTGGCGGCGAGCCAGGACATCCGGGAGCCTCGGGTGGGGGCGGCGAGGAGGGCGCTGGGCCTGGCGATGCTCGACGCGGAGGCGTCCTTCGAGCGGCTCATGGCCGAGTACCGAGGCCCCGCGTACCGACTGGAGCCCGCGATGGCGCTGCTCACGTACTCGCGGCGCCTGGCCGCGTCGGTGACGGCGCTGGGGGAGCAGAAGGCCGTCACCCCGTCATCGGAGGTGCTCGACGTGGTGGCGAGCAAGGCGAGCGGGACCTTGGACGCGCTCGCGGATTCGCTGCGGGAAGGGAAGTCCCCTCCGCCGATGCCCGAGCTGCCTTTGCGCCGCATCGCCAATGACCCGGTGTCGGGGAAGCTGGTGGAGCGTGTGCCTCGCCAGCTCGAAATCCTCCATGGCGCGGTGGAGAAGCTCTCGGTGACCTGACGCGCCTCTCGCGGCGAGAGGTGCATGCCCGCATGCCCAGGGCGACGCGTGACCATGCGTCCGCGGACACTCCAGGTGTTCATGACGGCGCAGCTGGTGGTGGGGCCTTGTCGTGGAGCTGACAGGGGCACGGCGGCAGCGAGCCCATGGATGGTAGTTGCTTCGGATGAACCGGCACGGACTTCGTGGGGTGGTGGCCAGTGTGTTGCTGGGATGGTGCGTGGCCTCGGCCTTCGCGGTGCCAGCGGCGCCGAACTGGCTGCCGGCCTTCACCGCGCCGATGCACCCGTCCGCTTCGGGCCTGGAGCCTGGAGACCTCGCGGGGCCGAGCTTCAAGAACCAGACGGTGCGCATGTTCGTGCGCCCCACGCTCGCGGGCCCTCGGCTGCGACTGGTGCTGAGCAACCAGTACGGCACGGCGCCTCTTCGCGTGGAAGCCGTGCGCGTGGCCTTGCGGGTCGGGGGCAACGCCATCGACCCCTCGACGGACCGGGAGGTTCGCTTCAGCGGGGCCTCGGTCGTCGTCATCCCTCCCGGCCGGACCGCCACCAGCGAGCCCATCTCCCTCGCCGTCGATGGCCGCCGTGATGTCGCCGTCTCTCTCTTCTTCCTGGAGCGCTCGGGCGCGGTGTCCTGGCACCTCCAGGGGACTCGGACGACCGCTGTCTCCGCGACAGGCAACCAGACCGCGGCGAGGACCTTCGAGCCCGCGCTCACCACCCGCGGCCTCTACTTCCTCGCCGCCGTGCACGTGGACGCGGCCCCGGACGCATCGCTCGTCGTGGCGTTCGGTGACTCCATCACCGATGGCGCGGGCAGCACCGTGGACCTGGAGACCTCATGGCCCGCCCGGCTGTTCCACCGGCTCTCCACACGAGGCGGCAAGCCCGTGGGTGTCCTCAACGCGGGCCTCGGAGGCAACCGCCTCCTGAGCGACGGCTACGGCCCCAAGGGACTGCACCGCTTCGAACGCGACGTGCTCGCCCAGCGCGGCGTCAAGGCCGTCATCCTCCTGGAAGGCATCAACGACATCGGCCGCGCGCCACCTGGAGGCCTGGACGCCGCGCGCATCATCGAGGGCTACCGGCAGCTCATCCAGCGCGCTCGGGACAAGGGCCTGAAGGTGTACGGCGGCACGCTGACGCCCATGGCCGGCCACGCCTACTTCACCCCGGAGCACGAGGCCCTGCGCGAGGCCGTGAACGCCTGGATTCGCGGCTCGGGTGCCTTCGACGCG
The DNA here is from genome assembly GCF_000331735.1 of Myxococcus stipitatus DSM 14675. Classification (GTDB taxonomy): domain Bacteria; phylum Myxococcota; class Myxococcia; order Myxococcales; family Myxococcaceae; genus Myxococcus; species Myxococcus stipitatus. The sequence goes on from NC_020126.1 coordinate 3,241,943, forward strand.
GTGGTGGACTTCGAGGCGGCGGTGAGAGACCCCGCCCACCCCGATGCCATGCCCGCGTCCCTGACGGTGGACGGCCTGCATCCCAATGACCTGGGCTACGAGGGCATGGCCCAGGCCATCGACCTTCGACTGCTGGAGTGACGCGCTCGCGCTACGGCGCGGCGGCCCCGAGCTGCGTCTCCCCCGGCTCGATCTTCGCCTCCGGGGTGGACCACACGAACGGAATGCCCGGCATGCGGTAGTGCGTGGCGGGGATGTCCTTGGCGAGCTGCGCGTGCAGCTCCGGGAGCTGGGACCAGTGCAGCCCATGCTTCACATGGTGCGCGGTGTGGTAGCCCAGGTTGCCGGTCATCAGGTTGTAGCCCCGGTGAAGGATGTTGTACGAGGCCTCCGCGTGCACCGGGGTGTCGAGGTCCACGTGGTGGAAGTACGTGGCCCAGATGGTGACGTACAGCGACACCGCCATGGGGAGCAGGAACACCCAGAGCGCGTTGTACCAGTTGAGCCAGAACAGGCCCCCGAGCAGCGCCACCTGGAGCGCGCCCATCGCCAGGAAGATGCGCAGGACGCGCGGGTGCGCCAGTCCCACGCGGAACGCGCGCGGATAGGCCACCACCATGTTGAAGAGGGAGAACTCCACCTCGCCCATGGTGCTGCCATCCTGGCGCTTCCAGCCCGCCTCGTCCTTCGTCTGGTCCAGGTAGTTCCGGTGGTGGCCCAGCACGTGGTGCAGGAACCACGCATGGGACGTCACCCCCGTCTGGAACGCGAACACCACCTCCAGCAGGCGGTTGGGCAGCGCGTGGCGGAACATCGTCACGTGCTGGTGGTGGTGGTTCCACGCGCTGATCCACCCCTTGGGGATGATGCCCAGGCCCAGCCACAGGATGGGGAACCACCAACTGGTCGCCGTGAAGAAGACCGTGAGGTCCAGCGCGAACGCGATGAGGAACAACAGGACAGGGATGCGGTCTCGGGGGTGTCGAAACAAGGTCATGCGGATTCCACGGCGGAGGAGGGAGGGGCTCCCATGGGGGTGCTGTCAGTGGCGCGCTGGCGCGCGACGAACTTTCCGGTGACGCCCTTGGGCAGCACCACGCCGAAGAAGAAGCCCTCCTCGAAGGGCTCCGTCGAGTCGACCTGGATGCGCACACGGGCAAAGAGGGTGGCCAGCGCCGTGCGCAGGTACACCATCGCGAAGTCCCCGGCGACGCAGGCACGAGGGCCTCGGCCGAAGGGGAAGAAGTGGCCACTGCCCAGCGGATTCCGGGCCGCGCCGCCGTTCAGCCAACGCTCCGGGTCGAACACCTCGGGCTGGACCCAGTGGGAGGGGTCCCGGTGCAGGTGCTGGTTGGAGATCATCAGCGTCATGCCGGGCGGCAGCGTGACCCCCACGAGCTGGGTCGGCGCGAGAGGAGATCGGCGCAGGAAGACGCGCACCGCCGGCAGGATGCGCAGCGCCTCGAAGGCCACCGCCTCGCCCCAGCTCCCACCCTTCAGGCGCTCGAAGTCGAGCGGCACCCGCATCAGCGCGGCGGACTCCTTCGCCAGCCGCTCCTCGACGGCGGGGTACTTCTGGAGCTGGTGGACGGCGCCCGTCAGCGTGGTGCTGGAGGAGAAGACGCCGCCGAAGAAGAACCCGCCCAGCAGGTGGGCGTGGACCCGGTCGTCGAAGTCGGGCATCTCGCGCAGCGTCCAGGACATCAGGTCCACGCGGTGCGCAGAGGGGGCCTGTCTCGCCGCGCGAATCTTGTCCGCGAACAGCCCGTAGAAGCGCTCCTTCGCGGCGGCGAAGCCCTTGGGCGGCGAGACGAACCGCAGCGGCAGCTTGGCCTGGATGCGCGCATCCGCCGCCGCCGCCAGCAGGATGAAGTCGTCGTAGACGGACGTGGGCAGCTTCTCGCCCACCGTGGCCACGCAGAACACGTCGAACGTCAGCTTGCGCAGCGCGAGCGCCAGGTCGAGCGAGGGCTCTCGCAGCAGCGCCTCCACGGACTCCTCGAGGGCCGCCCGCATGGGCTCCACCTGGGCCGCCTGCCACGCGGGGGTCCACGGCTGCGCCAGCGGGTCCATGGCGTGCTTGCGGGCCCAGTCCGCCCCCTGGTCCGCGATGAAGGGCGTGTCGTCCGTGACGGAGTGGCGAATCTGGGTGCCGATGTTCCCCTTCTCGAACTCCAGGCGCCGCGTCTCCATCACCTCATGGATGACCGCGGGGTCGTTGAGCACCAGGGCGGGCGAGGGACCCAGCCACGCGACGGCGACGGGCCCATGGGTCCGAGCGTAGTGGGCGCAGACATCCCACGGTGGCGCACCCAGGAAGTCCCCCAGGTTGCCCAAGATGCCCGGGGGCGGGCCCGGCAGGCTGGCGAGCGGCTTGCGGCGAGAACCGAAGAACAGGTTGAACAGGCCGCGAGAGAGCAGGTTCGGCAAGGGGGTGGTCTCCGGGCGCGTCAGACGGTGATGCCGCAGGGAATCTTGTCAGGGCACAGGACGGTGTACGGAACCGCGGCGTTCGCATTGCGGGCTTTCACCGCCGCGAGCTGGGTGCGCAGCCGCTCCTGGAAACGCTCGCGAATGACTGTCAGCTCGGGCTCCTGGAAGTACTCTTCGTGCCAGCCATCCTGGGGCAAGAGGTACTCCTCGTCATCTCCAAAGCTGGAGAGGGCCCGGCCAATGGCAATCTGCCAGAGCATCTGGGTCTTCGTGGGAATCATCGCGGTGAGGTCTTCCGAGCGAAGGACCCCCTTCTCCCTGGGCGGCTCCTGGCGCATGCACAGGGGGGCATTGGGCACGAAGGCGTAGTGCTCATACTGCAAGTAGTTCACCGCGGCGTGCTGGACGCTGACAGTGAAGAGCACGGTGGTGAGGATGTCCGCCAGGTCGCTCACCCGGCGCAGCTCCCGGCACGGCAGCTTCTCGACGGGCAGGCCGCGCTGGGTGAGGTCCTTCCACCAGTGCTGCATCTCGGCGTCGCCCTCCAGGTCGGCGTCGGTCCGGTAGAAGTGGCGGAGCACCGCGCCCACGTACTCCTCGAACGCGTCCCACAGGGGCAGGGCGTCGTCGCGGTACGGGTAGTCGGGGAGGATGGACGCGTCCAGGACGCCTCGACGCTGGAGGTCCAGACGGGGCTTGTTGTCCTCCAGGGTCCAGCGCGTGTAGCCCTTCTTGCCGAGCTGGAGGTGGCCCTTGTCCGGCCCTCCCGTGGCGATGAAGTCGTCGAACACGCCGCCGGCGGAGAGCAGTCCCTTCCGGGCGCCCTCGTTGATGGCGAGCGTGTAGCGGAAGTGGCGGCGCAGCAGCTTGTAGACGGGGTGCGGGTCCGGGAGGTTGCGCATCGTCGCCATGACGAACGGCTCCGCGACGAAGTGCGTGCGCAGCGCGTGGCTCACCATCTGGTGCGTGTTGCCCTCGCTGCAGCGCACGTAGACCTTCGCCGCCAGCCAGTCGGCCTCGCTGTCGTTGGGCGTGAAGACGGGGTGGCTCGTGGCATCCCCGCCCAGCTGGATGGCGAGGGGGCGCAGGTGCCGCTGGTCATCCAGGTACAGCAGGCAGCGCGAGGCCGGGGCCCAGCGGCGCTCCTCGAGGCCCTCCTCGTCCACCTTCCGGTACATGGGGATGTCGTCGAGAATCTCGAAGTCGAGCAGGAAGATGCGCCGGGCGTCGAGCGCCTGGGCCAGCGAGGTGCCCGGGGTCAGGAGGCCCCGCACGTCGTCATCCGTCAGGGACATGCCCTGGGGCAGCTTGGGGACCAGGGTGATGTGGAGCGGGTTGATGCCCTGGACCGCCTGGCGCGCGAACTCCAGGTCGTCCTTCCAGCGCCCGGCGAGCTGGGGGACCTCCAGGCTCTTGAAGAAGTCGAAGACGTTCACCAGCCCGTTCCACGTCTGCGTCAGCATGGGCAGGTGCAGCTGGATGGCCGCCAGCGTCTTGGCGATGACGACCTCGTAGCTGCCTTGCGTCAGCCCCCGGTAGAGCTCGTCCTTCGGCAAGGGGTGCGCCTCGCTGATGTCGAGCGCGCCGGGAAGGCCCTCGGTCGCCTCCGCCGGACGCCAGGGGTACATCTGCTTGCGGGCGTCGAGTTGCGCGCGCCGCGCCACCGACTCCCGCTCGCTGCCCACGTCGCGCGCGAGCTTCGCGGTGCCCTCGAGTACCTCCGCCGTGGCGCCGCTCAGCACCCAGCGGAAGAAGGGAAAGCGCCACTGCTTCTCGCCCTCCGTCACGCGGACCCAGTCGAGCAGCCAGTCCGCCGTGACGCCTCCCGCGTTGAAGAAGCGCAGCGCCACCAGGTCCCCGACGTCCTCGCAGAAGACGGTGTACTCGTCCTCCGAGCCCGCCTCGAAGTCATTGTGGAAGGGGAGGTCCAGCACGTGCGGCTCGCTGTCGCCGTGCGTGCCGACCAGGACGACGGAGATGTTCGCATCCGTCCCCGCGCCGAGCTTTCCATTCGTCCGAATCGTGAGCGTGTACGCAGCCATCATTGAATCCCCTGCATTGCAGGGGCAGACCGTAGGACGAGAAAAGTGTGGGCTCAACCCATGGTAGCCTCCCCGCGGGATGAATGATGTGTCAGGGACGGGACGATGTTCGTGGCGATGCGGCGATTGATGAGCGCTCTCGGGCTCAAAGGGACCGAGAAGGGCGACGACGAGCTGCTCGACGCGGCCGAGCTCGCGCGGTGGTATTCGAGCCTGGGTCTGGAAGAGCGGCTGGCCCTCAGTCGTGAGCTGGCGCCTCGGGTCCGGGCGGCGGCGGGTCGCTCGGAGCGGAGCGCCGCGGACCTGCCCGCGGTCGCGGAGGGCCGCCTGGTCTTCGAGCAGGACGGGCCTTCGGGGCCGGTGCCCTTGCATCACCTCAAGGTGGAGCTGTGGGACCGGGACATCGGCACGCCGGATGACTTCCTGGGCGAGGGCTTCACGGACGCGGAGGGGCGCTTCTGTGTTCGCTATGACCCCGCGGACGCCGGAGTGGGGGACCTGCCGGACCTGGAGGTCCGCTTCTTCGAGCCGCAGCACGGCTTCCTCCCGGATGGCCGTGTGGTGGAGACGTGGCGGCGCATCGGCTCCGAGCGCGGCCCGGATGACCACGGAGGGCTGCACTACGACTTCGGCACGCTGCGGCTGCCCTACTGGGAATATGACCCCTCGACGTCATTGGCGCGGCTCCACGTGACGGAGGCGGGCACTCCGCCCACGGCGTATGCGCCGGGCCGCTCGCTGGCGATGTTGAAGGCGGTGGCGCCCATCGAGCTCGTCAAGCGGCGCCACCTGCTCCAGGGGAAGCTGGGACAGGTGCTGGGGTTGGAGAAGATTCAAGCGGACTACCCGGAGGCGATGACGGTGCGCATGGAGCGCGAGTCGCCGGGCTCCACCCGCACGGATGCGTTCTTCGGAGAGCGCCTGCTCAACGGGATGTTCTCCGCCATCCTCGACAGGGACCCGGAGGTGCCCGCGGATGCGAACGCGTTCCGGCTCTACTACCCGTGGAACGCGTACGAGCAGGATGGACTCCACTGCCTGCCGGACGTGGACCTGCGCTTGCGGTTGGTGGACGGACGGCTGCTGCCCACGCGCATCATCCTGGGGATGCGCGAGCCTGGGGCCGCGGCGCCTGGCTCACCGGTGACGCGGAGGAGCTACACGCCGGCGGATGGGCCGAACTGGGAGGCCGCCAAGCGGATGGCGCGGGTGAGCGCGACGCTGGACACGGAGCTGGGCAACCATTTGGGGCAGTGCCACTTCAACATCGAGCAGTACGCCATCGCGGCGCATCGCAACCTGCGGCGAAGTCCGCTGCGCTGGTTGCTGATGCCGCACCTGCGCGAGGTGGTGCTCATCAACCACTCCGCCAATGACTTCCTGGTGGGAGGCACGGGCTACATCACCCGAGCGAGCGCGCTGACGGAGCGAGGCATCGAGTCGCGCCTGGTGCACCTCTTGGGCAGCTACGACTGGAAGGGCTTCGCTCCGGCGCCGCCTGTCTGTGAAGGGCACCGCTACGCGCGAGCGGCGGGGCTGTTCTGGAAGCTGGTGGGCGAGCACGTGGAGGCGTTCTTCGCGGAGCACGGCGCGGCGGTGGAGGCCGAGTGGTGTGAGGTGCGGAGGTTCTCGGACGACCTGGTGGCGCACTCGGTGCCTGCCTTTGTCTGTCGTTACCTGCGCGCGACGGTGCCGGGGAAGCCCGCACCGTGGTTCGTGCGCTCGGAGCGGATGGACTTGGAGGTGAAGGCCGCGGCGCCCACGCCGAAGGCCGTGAGCGCGGTGACCCGGACGGATGTGGCGCAGGCGGGGGAGGTGGAGGCGCTCAAGCAGCTGTGCCGCTACGTCATCTTCTTCGCGACCTTCCGCCACGCGTGGGCGAACAACCTCCAGTGGGACGACGCGGGTGAGGTGCTCTACGCGTGCCTGGGGTTGAGGTGGGGGAAGGGTGGGGCGCTGTCCACGGAAGAGGACCTGGACGTCGCGCCGCCGCCGGAGGACGCCACGGAGATGCTGTGGATTTCGTGGATGCTGTCGAAGACGAACTACGGCTTCCTGCTCGCGAATGAAGAGGCGGATGTGCACCCCCGCTTCGTGGAGCTGCTGCGCACCCACGCCGCCGCGTTCGCGGAGCTGGGGATGGATGTCCGCACGGTCAGCTCTCGCATCAACATCTGACGCGGGGGGCGCATCGCTCGGCCCGCATCAGGGACGGGGAGGGGTGCAACGGGAAGCCCCCGGGCGGCTCACCTCGCCGCCGCACCGACGGCGGGCCTCCGGCGAACCACGAAGGGATTCATGGCGGGCCTCTCGACCGGGCGGAATGGAGACAGCCCATAGGCGGCCTCCAGCATGCAGGTCGCGTAGTAGAGATTGAAGAGCAGCCAGGCCGAGGGGGAGTGCCTGAGCGGGTCCGCCCAGCGCTTCTGGTCGCCCTTGGCCTCCCAATACTTCTTTCCCAGGGTGTCCAGCCCGTCCCTGAGGAAATCCGCGGTGAGCATCCACACTCCGCCCTTGCCTGCGTAGGCCTCGCGGACGAGATCGCGAAGCGAGGCCCCCGGCTCCTGGTCGGGCTTGAGGAAGCGAGAAATCAGCCCGTCCTCGCCTTGTGTCTCCTCGCAGTCCTCGCACTGCTTGCCCACCTCAAAGGCCCCCGTCCGACAATCGCCGACCAGGCTCTTCAGGACCTGGGGCGCAGCGGCGCCAGCTCCCACGGAATGGCTGGTGAGCGGTGGGCTCCCCACCTGGCCTGGAGGCTGGGGCGAGATGAGGGGCGTTTCCTGGACCTGCTTCGGCGCGAAGCGACGAATCAGCTGCGCCAACTTGAAACGGATGGTGCCCAGGGCATAGGCCACGCGCATCGGGAAGTCCTGGTTGGACTCCAGCGTCTGACAGATTCCCCTCATCACCTCCGTGTAACGAAGGGAGACGTTGCCCACGGCGCCCCGAGTCAGGCACTCGGCCAAGGCGTCCATCCCTCCCTGGAGCGCGCTTGTCACCTTCCAACGACAGTGATTGAAGATGTCGTCCTCGTCACGAGAGTCCAGCAGGTAGAGGTCGCTGTTGGTGACCTGGTGGAAGCTGACGATGATGGCGGGCGAGTAATACTCGAGATATTGATTGGAGATCACGCAGTGGGCGCTCTTTCGCGCCGTACGAGCCCACATTCGCGCCATGACCTCGTTGGCCCGTGGAGGCACCTGGCTGGGGACAGGCTCAGCGGCCGCAGCCGCTGCGGCGGCAGGTGCGGCAGCGGGGGCAGCGGCAGCGGCGGCAGCGGATGCGGCCTTCGTCGACCTGCGGAGCCCCAGGGGGCGGTGGGATTCGAGAAACAGGCGGGTGGTGGGAGCGTTCTCCATCGTCTGGGTCCGCAGCGCTTGGAGTATCTTCACGTCGCCCCGTCGGAGCTCGTAGTTCTCCTCCAGTTCATCCTTCTTCCGCGCCAGCGACTTGCGGGCGACCTCGTCCTCTTGTCCGAGGTTGTCGATGCTCGCTCTCAGCATCGCGAGGGATTCAACGTAGGAGTGAGCGCGCATCAACTCCAGGAGGGCGAAGAGGTTGAGGGACCGCGCATCGTTTGTCTGGTGTTGCAGCGAGGCCGACATCATCTCCGTCAGGGTTCCACCTCGACACCCATGGCAGACACCTCCCGAGGACCCCTCACGGGCCAATCGCTGCTTGAAGGCGGAGAAGGCGGTCTCGGTGGAGAATCGGGACTCCCCCGCGGCGGCGGCACCTGCTGCCGCGGCGGCACCTGCTGCTGCGGCGGCACCCGCTGCTGCGGCGGCACCGACGGCGGCGTGCGCGGGAGCCGCCGCCCTGAACAGGTGATTCGCCTTCGCCGCGCGAGGGTTCGGGCACACCGTCTCCGGGGTCAGACAACCCGGATGCACGCCCCACTGGGTCTGACAGGTCGCGCACGTCTGCTTCGCGAACTTCTCCGAGGGGGTCTTGCAACCACCCTTCACCATGCACTTCGGCATCTTCGCTCCTGACCGGTCTCGGCCGAATAGCAAGACGCGATCCATGGGTGTGGCGTCGCCAGGCCACGACAGTCACTTGATTCGTTTGTTCACACCGCGTTCCAGCCGGAAGCATCCGCGTCCAAGCTGGACGCCGCCGCCTTTCTCCAGACAGGGCTCATGCCCGGATTTCATCGCTGTCGCCAGGGCGGCGCCGGGCGAACCCCCAGGGGGCACCGGCACGAGCGTCACGACGAGGAGTGCGGCGAGGAGGACCCACGGACCCATGGGAGCCTCCTTCAAGCGCGCGGTTCGAGACGAAAGTCGGACGCGGGAGGCGTGGCCCCCGCGCCCATGACGCGGCGATGCCCTATTCGTAGCAACTGCTGGCGATTTCCCGCAGCTCGACGATGCCCCACTCGCTCGCGGGACACGCCATGGCGAACTCGAGCGCCTCATTGCGTGACTTGCAGTTGAGGAGGAAGAACCCGCCGATGATCTCCTTCGACTCGGTGAAGGGGCCGTCGCTCACGGTCCTCTTCCCTCCGAGGTTCTCGATGCGCACGGCATTGTCGTCCGACTTGAGGGCCTCGCCTGTGACGAGCACCCCCGCGCTCCTGAGCTTCTCCTGGAAGGCCATCATTCTCGCGTAGGCGGCCTGGCCTTCTTCGAGCGGACGAGCCTGGCGATTCCCGGGTGCTTCCATCATCAGCAGCATGAAAGACATCGCGCTCCCTCCTGGGTGAAGGGCTCGATTCTACGGCGCGCCCCTCATGCTTCGTCAGCGCTCCCGCGGCTGTTGATCTCTGTCCATCGATTGCCGACCACCATCACGGTGCGTTTCTCCCTCGGGCGGACCGGGCCTCGGACGCGTGTCCACTATCCGACGGGTGTGGACCGCCGCCGCACCATGGGTGAGGCGTGACCGCGAGGTGGCTCGGGGCCTGTCTCGGTGGTTGACCGAGCGCGGCGGAGAGGGGAGCTTGCGGTGCGATGAGCGATGGCCCCGACCTGTTCTCCGCCTCCGTCGATGTGAACCGCTTCGCGCCGCTCGCGGAGCGGATGCGTCCTCGCTCGCCCGATGAGTTCGTCGGCCAGGCGCACCTCCTGGGCCCGGGCGCGCCGCTGCGTCGGCTGATGGAGCGAAAGCAGATTGTGTCCTCGCTCTTCTGGGGGCCTCCCGGCGTGGGCAAGACGACGCTGGCGCGCATGCTCGCCACCGGCGTGGACGCGGAGCTGGTCATCCTGTCCGCGGTCTCCGACGGCATCCCCCGCATCCGCGAGGTGGTCGCCGAGGCCGAGCGGCGCCGCAACCAGTACTCGCGCCGGACGGTGCTCTTCGTGGACGAAATCCACCGCTGGGCGAAGAACGTCCAGGAGCAGGCGCTTCCGCATGTGGAGAGCGGCCTGTTCGTCCTCCTGGGCGCCACGACGGAGAATGTCAGCTTCGAGGTGCGCCCCGCGCTCGTCAGCCGGTGCCGCGTCTTCCAGCTCCAGGAGCTCACGCTCGACGACATCGCGGGCGCGCTGCGCCGGGCGCTCACCGACGAGAAGCGCGGACTGGGCAAGCGCGCGCTGACGGTGGGGGACGAGGCGCTGACGCTCCTGGCGCGCGGCGGTGCCGGAGACGTGCGCAAGGCGCTGGGCGCGCTGGAGATGGCCGCGGGCCTGACGCCGGACGGCGGCGAAATCAACGTCGACACCGCGCGCGAGGCGGTGGGCACCGGGCTGTCGCGCCACGACAAGGATGGAGACCAGCACTTCGACCTGCTCAGCGCCCTCCAGAAGTCCTGCCGGGGCTCCAACGCCCAGGGCGCCATCTTCTGGGCGGCGAAGCTGCTCCAGACAGGCGACGTGGTGTCGCTGTGGCGGCGCCTCAAGGTCATCGCGGTGGAGGACGTGGGCATGGCGATGCCCGAGGCCATCAGCATCGTCCGGGCCTGCGAGGAGGGCTTCCACTCCACCGGCATGCCGGAGGGACGGCTGTTCGTCGCCCACGCCGTCGTCACCCTGGCCACCGCGCGCAAGAGCAACCGCGCCTACGCCGCGATGAACGCCGCCCTGGCCGCGCTGGAGGAGCACCCCAACGTCGCGCCCCCGCTGCCGCTGCGCAACGCCCCCACCGAGTTGATGAAGGAGCTGGGCCACGGCAAGGGCTACCAGCCGCCGTGGGACTTCAAGGACCACTACGCGCCCGGGCAGGTCTATCTGCCCCCGCCGCTGGAGCGCTCCGTCTTCTACCGCCCGAGCAAGGAAGGCTACGAAGCCGAGGTCCACGAGCGGATGAGCCACTGGTGGCGCGAGGACAAGGCGAGCCGGGGCGAATAGTCCAGACCTGGATTCCGCCTCGCACGCGAGTCCCAGGCGGGCTGTAGGAAGCCCCGCGACAGTGTGGCCGTTGGCCCCAGGTCGGCCGCACGGGTTCTTGTGCGGGAAGAGGGTGGCCGGCCTTGCATCGGCGGGCGGGGGTGCTCTAGTCCGCGATGTGACGGTTTCCAACAAACATCGCGCCATCGAAGCGGTCTGGCGCATCGAGTCCGCGCGGCTCATCGCCGGTCTGACGCGCATGGTGCGAGACGTCGGGCTCGCGGAAGAGCTGGCGCAAGACGCGCTGGTCGCGGCCCTGGAGCGCTGGACCGAGTCCGGCATCCCCGACAACCCAGGTGCTTGGTTGATGGCGACGGCGAAGCGCCGGGCCATCGACGAGCTTCGCCGAGGCAAGCGTGTCGAGCGCAAGCACGAGGAGCTGGGCCACGAGCTCGAGTCGGACCAGGCCCACGGCGCCACGCCGGACCTGGACGCGGCGCTCGACGACGAGGTGGGCGATGACCTGCTGCGCCTCATGTTCATCTCCTGCCACCCCATCCTCTCGACGGAGGCGCGCGTCGCGCTCACGTTGAGGCTGCTCGGGGGCCTGACGACGGAGGAGATTGCCCGCGCCTTCCTGGTGCCCTCCACCACCGTCGCCCAGCGCATCGTCCGCGCCAAGCGCACGCTGTCCGAGGAGAAGGTCCCCTTCGAGCTGCCTCGGGGCGAGGAGCTGGCCAGCCGGCTGGCCTCCGTGCTGGAGGTCATCTACCTGGTCTTCAACGAGGGCTACTCGGCGACGGCGGGGGACGACTGGATGCGGCCGGAGCTGTGCGCGGATGCGCTGCGGCTGGGGCGCATCCTCGCGGAGCTCGCGCCGCAGGAGGCGGAGGTCCATGGCCTGGTGGCGCTGATGGAGATCCAGGCCTCCCGTTCGCGCGCGCGCGTGGGGCCCAAGGGCCAGCCGGTGCTGCTGCTCGAGCAGAACCGCGCGCTGTGGGACCAGCTCCTCATCCGCCGTGGCCTCACGGCGCTGGAGCGCGCGGAGAAGCTGGGCGGCGCACAAGGCCCCTACGCCCTGCAGGCCGCGCTCGCGGCGTGTCATGCGCGGGCCCGCCGCTCCGAGGACACGGATTGGGCGCGCATCGCCTCGCTGTACTCCGTGCTGGTGCGGCTCACGCCGTCGCCCGTGGTGGAGCTCAACCGCGCGGTGGCGCTGTCCATGGCGTATGGCCCCGCGGCGGGGCTGGCCGTCGTGGACACGTTGACCTCGGAGCCGTCGCTCGCCCACTACCACCTGCTGCCCAGCGTGCGCGGGGACCTGCTGCGCAAGCTGGGCCGCTTCGATGAGGCGCGCAAGGAGTTCGAGAAGGCCGCGGGGCTCACGCGCAACGTGCGCGAGCAGACGCTGCTGCTCGACAGGGCGGCGGCGTGCGCCCGGCGAGAGGCGTGACGAGCGGGCGTGGGACGGGGCGCCGCGCACGTTGACTCCGGGGATGGACTACCCTGGAGTCATGTGCCGGAACATCAAGCCCCTGTTCAACTTCACGCCCCCCGCCACGGATGACGACGTGCGCGCGGCGGCCCTGCAGTTCGTCCGGAAGATTGCCGGGACTCGCAAGCCGTCCAAGCAGAACGCCGACGCGTTCGACGTGGCCGTCGAGGAGATCTACCAGAGCTCCAAGCGGATGCTGGAGGGGCTGGTGGCGACGACACCGCCGAGAGACCGGATGAAGTTCGAGGCCCTCAAGCGGCTGCGCTACAAGAAGGCCGAAGCGGGCTGAGGGCCGCCTCGGCGAAGCAGTGGGGCACGGCGCGACAGGCCCGTGCCCCACGAGACATCAGGGCGTTCCCGCGGAGGCGTGGAGCGAGGGCTCCGCGGACTCCACCTTCTGCGGCCCCAGGGCGGAGCGCTGGAGCCAGCCGGCGAGCCCCATCAGCACGAGCCCGGAGGTGCGCAGCGAGCGCAGCAGCTCCGCGGCCTGGGCCTCCGTGCCGGGCAAGAGCGGCGCCAGCCACACGCGCGCGTCGTAGAGCAGCCACGTGGCGCCCGACAGGCCCATGGCCCACCACACCCAGGCCAGCCTTCCGCCGCGCAGCATGTACGCCACGCGCAGGATGGGGGCGACCATGAAGATGATGGTCATGTCCGCCAGCGTCGAGGCCAGGCTGATGACCGTCGACGGGGCGGAGCTGGCGCCGGAGAGCAGGTTGCGCGCCTCCGTGACGAGGGCGGGGATGCCCACGGCCAGCGCGGCCACCGCCGTCACCGCGAACAGCGCGGTGCCTCGGGGGCTGGAGGGAGGCTGCAGGCCCGACTGGCGGTAGGTCCGCGCCAGGAGCACGAGCGCGAAGGTGGTGGCGACGTTGGCCAGCACCACGACGAGCATGCGGAAGGGCAGGAGCGGCGACGCCGTGAAGGGCACGTCCGGCACGGTGTGCAGCCAGTAGCTGCGCAGCGCCGCGCTCGTCAGGGACAGGAGCGCGCCCGCCGTGAGCCCGCCCCAGACCCGGCGCAGGTAGTCGCCGGGGCCGAACGCGCTCGCCGCGGCGAACGTCCCGGCCACGGCCAGCAGGCCACTGCACCAGCCGGCGAGGTCGTGGACGAGCGGCAGGTCCGCGGGACGGACCGAGAGGACGGCGATGAAGTGCGCGAGCTGCAGCACCGCGACGCCGACGAACCACGGCGCCACGGAAGACGTCCGTTGGGAGGAGGCGCTCATCGTGCCTTCTCCAGCGAGGTGGTGATTTCCGCGAGGATGACCTTGGCGTGGAGCGCGCCAATGAAGGTGTTCAGCATCGGCTTGAGGCCTTCGAGCAATTGCGGGAGGTCCTGGGGGGTGACCTGCTCTGGGGGCCGCTTGAGCGCACGTAGCGCCGCCGTATGGATGGCCATCTTGGCGGTGAAACCTCCGAGCAGGGGTTCGAGGTGACGCACGAGGATGTCGTGCCAACCGGCGGGGGCGGTGGGGGAGGTCGAGGTGTTGATCGCGAGCGCTCCTGTTGAGGACCTCCAGGGTAGAGCGAAACCCAGGGACATACGAGAGGGCGTTATCAACTCTCGCGTCGATTGGAGCTCGTAGCACCTGGAATACAGAGAGAGCTTGGCTTCTCGGTGGGCAGGGGGCCACGCGCGTGAGGGCGGACGTGGCTCCCGGTGCGAGGAGGCTTTCCTACAGGTCGAACCGGATGCCCTGCGCGAGGGGGAGCGCGTTGGAGGCGTTCAGGGTGTTGGTCTGCCGGCGCATGTAGGCCTTCCACGCGTCCGAGCCGGATTCGCGGCCACCGCCCGTGTCCTTCTCGCCACCGAAGGCGCCGCCAATCTCCGCGCCGGAGGTGCCGATGTTGACGTTGGCGATGCCGCAGTCGGAGCCGGAGGCGGACAGGAACCGCTCCGTGGTCTGGAAGTCGCGGGTGAAGACGGAGGAGGAGAGGCCCTGGGGGACGCCGTTCTGGTGGGCGATGGCCTCATCGAGCGTCCGGTAGGGCATGACGTAGAGGATGGGGGCGAAGGTCTCCTCCTGCACCCACGCGTCGGTGGGGCTCACGCCGGTGATGAGCGTGGGCTCCACGAAGTGGCCGGGACGCTCCAGGGCCTTGCCGCCGCTGACCACGCGGGCTCCGGCGGCGCGGGCCCGCTCGACGGTGGCCTCGAAGCGCTTCACCGCGGCGGCGTCGATGAGCGGGCCCATCAGCGTGCCGGCCTCCAGCGGGTCTCCGATGCGTGTCCTCACCTGGGCGTAGGCGGCGGTGAGCTTCGCCACCACGTCGTCGAGGATGGACTCGTGGACGATGAGCCGCCGGGTGCTGGTGCAGCGCTGGCCCGCGGTGCCCACCGCGCCGAAGACGATGGCGGGAATGGCCAGCTTCAGGTCGGCGGTGGCGTCCACGATGATGGCGTTGTTGCCGCCCAGCTCCAGCAGGCTTCGACCCAGCCGCTGGGCCACGCGCACCGCCACCTGTCGCCCCACGGACGTGGAGCCGGTGAAGCTCACCAGGGGGACGCGCGCGTCGTCGACGAGGCGCTCCGCCCTGGCGGTGCCCGCCGCGTTGAGGAGGAAGAAGACCTCCGGGAAGCCTCCGGCCTTCAGCGCGGCGTTGCAGATGCGCGTGGCGGCGATGGCCGACAGCGGCGTCCTGGGCGAGGGCTTCCAGATGGACACGTCGCCGCACACGGCAGCGATGAAGGCATTCCACGCCCACACGGCCACGGGGAAGTTGAAGGCGCTGATGATGCCGACGAGGCCCAGCGGATGCCATTGCTCGTACATGCGATGGCCGGGGCGCTCCGAGTGCATGGTGAGGCCGTACAGCATGCGCGACTGGCCCACCGCGAAGTCGGCGATGTCGATCATCTCCTGCACCTCGCCGTCGCCCTCGGCCTTCACCTTGCCCATCTCCAGCGAGACGAGTGAGCCCAGCGCGCCCTTGTGGCGGCGCAGCGCCTCCGCGCACAAGCGGATGCCCTCGCCTCGGCGGGGAGCGGGCAGCTCGCGCCAGGCGAGGAAGGCCTGGGTGGCCGCGTGCATGAGCTGCTCCTGCTCCTGCTCGCTCGCGGAGGACACCGTCGCGAGCTTCAGGCCGGTGGAGGGATTGAAGACCTCCAACAGGGGCTCGGTGCGGGAGTCCGCCCAGGCGCCGTTTCCGAGAGTGCTGCCAGGGTTGTGCTCGGCCAGGCCGAGCGCCTCGAGGATGGGATGGAGCATGTCGGTCTTCCGGGTGGGGGCTTACGGCGTGGGCGGCTTGGGCGTGGCGCGCTGCGGGGGCGAGCGTCCGGGTTGGGCGAGGAGCCAGTCGAGGAAGAGGCGCGCGGCGGCCCGGAGCCGACGGTGGGAGGGGTACACCACGAAGTAGGCGTAGCGGGTGGGGAGCAGGGGCCCGGGGAGTCGGACCAGGCTTCCACTGGAGAGGAAGGGCTCCGAGACGCGCTCTCGCGCGAGCGCGGCGCCCATGCCCTTCGAGGCCGCGAGCAGCGCGTTGCTGGTGTCGCTGAAGCTGTGGCGGACATCGAGCGTGGCGCCGTGGACCTCCGCCGCGCGGAACCAGTCCTGCCAGCCCTGGCGCGCGAGGTCCTCGATGAGCGGGAGCCGCTGGATGTCGGCGGGGCCCTGGACGTGCTCGACGCCCGGGAGCATGGGCGAGGCCACGGGGAAGAGCGCGTCTCCCATCAGGGAGTGGGCCGTCATCCCGGGCCACTGCCCCGGGCCGAAGCGGATGCCCAGGTCCGGGCCCCCGTCGTCGAAGCGCGTCAACGCCATCTCCGTGTCGACCCGCACGCGCATCTGCGGATGGGCGGCGGAGAAGTCGGGCAGGCGAGGCAGGAGCCAGGTGTGCGCCACGGAGTACAGGGTGGTGACCCGCACGAGGTGGCGCTCGCCTCGGGTGTCCCCCAGGTCTCGGAGCACGTCGTGGAGGTCTGCCAGGGCTCCGCCGGCGGCGTCCGCGAGTTGGCGCCCCTCGATGGTCAGCACCACGCCGCGCGCGTGGCGCTGGAAGAGGGAGACGCCGAGCAGTCCCTCCAGCTTGCGCACATGGTGGCTGACGGCGCTGGCCGTCAAGTGAAGCTCCTGGGCCGCGTGGGCGAAGTTCTGGTGCCGGGCGGCGGCCTCGAAGGCGGCGAGGGCCGGCAGCCACGCGGTGGGGAGGGGCATGCGAGCCTCAAATCACATTTGTGGCTGCCTTCAATACCATGAAGTTGCGGCGGGAGGGCCGAGCGCGCAGATAGTGAGCGACCGGAGCGAGATTCGTGTCTCGCGCTCCCAGGTGAAAGCCCATGAGCACTCCTCTGATTGCACGTCCCGCTGTCTCCCCTGTGTCTGGAAGCTGGTTGACCCCCCTGGAGCTGGGCGGCCTGGCCGCCGTGTGGGGCGCGTCGTTCATGTTCATGCGCATCGCCGCGGCGGACTTCGGCCCCTTTCCGCTCGTCGCCGTCCGGCTGGTGATGGGGTCGTTGGTGCTCATGCCTTTCCTCCTGAAGGCCCGCTCGGCCATCACCCGCGCGCATTGGCCGAAGCTGGCGCTGGTGGGGGCGCTCAACGCGGCGGTGCCCTTCGTCCTCTTCGCGTGGGCCGCGCGGCAGGCGCCCGCGGGCATCAGCGCCATCGCCAACAGCATGACGGTGCTCTTCACCTCGCTGGTGGCGTTCCTGTTCTACAAGGAGCGCATCACCTCCCGCCGCGCGGTGGCGCTGGCCATCGGCTTCGCGGGGGTGGTGGTGCTCGCCAGCTCGAAGATTGAAGGGGCGAGTCCTGGGCTCGCGGTGGCCGCGGCGGTGTTCGCCGCGTTCCTGTACGGCATCTCCGCGAACATGGTGCGCCGCCACCTGACGGGGGTTCCGGCCGGCGCGGTGGCCGCCGCCACGTTGGGGTTCGCCGCGCTGATGACGCTGCCGTTCGCGCTGGCCACGTGGCCCGCGCAGTCCATCCCGGGGACGTCCTGGCTGGCCGCGGTGGCGCTGGGCGTGGTCTGCACCGGGGCGGGCTATGTCGTCTACTACCGCCTCATCGCTCGCATCGGCGCGGCCCGCGCCGTCACGGTGACCTACCTGGTGCCGTTGTTCGGTGTGGCCTGGTCGTGGTTGCTGTTGGGGGAGCCGGTGACGCTCACGATGGTGGTCGCCGGCACGCTCATCCTGGGCAGCGTGGCGCTGAGTCAGCGGCAGTCGTCCTGACGTGGGAGGTGCTCCCGGGAAGAGTCGCCGGCCGTTCGAGGACCGCGCGGCTCACCCGGTGGGCGCGGACTTTCGAGGAGTCGCCGAGGTCCTCGGGGTAGTCTGGCGGTGATGTCTTCTTCCCCTGGTGCCGTGCCTCTCCCGCGTCGCTTCCACGACGAGCCGCTCATCGTCATCCTCCGCCATGTGAGGGCGGTGCTCGCGGGGGCGAGGCGCGTGTGCATCGAGGTGCCAGACCCGGACCTGGGCCCCGGCTGTTACTCGGGCGAGCAGGTCGGGCCGGAGGGTGGGTTGATGCATCGGCCCCTGCGCAGCTGGTGTGACCTGGCGGAGGGCTTGTCCTGCCGGTTGCTCACGCCCCGCGGGGTGGATGCCACGCATGTCTCGCTGACCTTCGAGGCGCTGGGCGGGGAGGCGTCGTGGCATGCGGGAGGTGCGAGTGCTTCCGAGGCCGCTCCCGTCGAGGAGCGGTATGGCGCGGACTCCGCCTTCGCCCGGGTGAGGAAGCTCGAGGACGCGGGGTTCCTGCTGCCGTGGTTGGAGGCGCTCGGGCGGGTGAGCCTGCCCGAGGGGGCTCGAGTGCTGGACCTTGGCGTGAACCGGGGCGATGAGCTGGCGGCCTTCGCGTGGTTGGACCCCGCACCGGACGTCACCTTCGTCGGGGTGGACCACAGCGCCAGTGCGTTGGCGGAGGCGCGGGCCCGCTTCCCGGATGCGCGGCATCGCTTCATCGCCGCGGACCTCAACGCGCTTCCGGAGGCGCTGGGGCGGTTCCACCTGGTGATATCCGTGGGCACGTTGCAGAGCCCTGGCGTGGATGACCACGCGCTCCTGCGCAGGCTGGTGCAGGAGCACCTGGAGCCGCAAGCGACGTTGGTGCTGGGGTTCCCCAACTCCCGCTTTCGGGATGGGGAGGTGGTCTACGGCGCGCGGGTGCGCAACCTCCGCGAGCCGGACCTCTCCCTGTTGGTGAAGGACCTGTCGTTCTACCGCCGCTACCTGCACCAGCACGGCTTCCGCACGTTCCTGGGAGGCAAGTACGACTTGCTGCTGACGGCGGTGCGGGGTGGGGCGGCTCAGTCCTCGGATTGAACGTCCTCGGGGCGCACGCCCCAGTCGTCCAGGATCTGGGCTTCGTCCTCGGCGCTGCGTGTCTTCTTGAAGCGCGCGTCCGAGACACCCTTCACGCGGCGCTCGCACGCGGCCCACGTCGCGTGCCGCTTCACGCTGCGGCCCACCTGGCTCAGGTATGAGTGGGCCTTGGCCTTGGCCTCGCGCTGCTTGGGGGACTCCTCGGGCACCGAGGTGTCCTCGGGTACGTCGTGGATGTCCACCTCGTAGGTCGACAGTGCGCCCGTGTAGAGCCGCTGTCCCTTGCCTCGGGAGAAGGACACGGCGATGGCGTCGACTCGCTCGTTGCCGGGGACGCCCACGTGGCCTCGGACGTAGTGCCACTCCACCGCGGCGGCCTCACCGGTGTGGACCTGCTTGCGCTGGGCGAGGAGCGCCATCAGGCGCTTCCAGTAGGCGGTGTTGGCCACCTCCTTGCCATCGGCCGTCTTCCAGCCGCGCTTGCTCCAGCCGAAGGCCCAGCGGGTGATGCCTTGAATCACATAGGTGGAGTCGGTGTGGATGTGCAGCGGGCCAGGGGTCGCCTCCAGGTGGCGCAGCGCCTTACCCACGGCGGTGAGCTCCATCCGGTTGTTGGTCGTCTCCGGCTCATGCCCGCCCAGCTCCACCACCTGGCCATCCGGCGTGGCGATGATGACGCCCCAGCCTCCCGGACCCGGGTTGCCGGAGCAGGCGCCGTCGGCGAAGACGAAGGTGGCATGACTCTTCATGCCGCGCACCCTAGCCGCCGACCTGGGGGAAGTCTGTAGAGGAGCGGCCCGACAGCGGCGCCGTGCTGCTAACGCTCGGGGGCGCTGTAGGCCGGGTCGAAGGGGGTCCGCTCCGTCAAGTAGGGATTGGCGAATCCGTGGGAGATGAGCGGCCAACCGCTGTCGAAGGTGTGGAGCCGCGCGCCCCGTCCCGCATGCCCGAACAGGTGATGGGGACCGCCAACATCCGCTGCGATGAAGTCGCTCAGGTTCATGTAGTGGAGGTACTTCGGACCGTCGGGGAATCTCTTGGCGGTGCTGCCGTAGGTCTCGACCTTGATGGACGACAGCGCCTTCTCGGCTTCCGCGGGCGACCTGCCCTCGCGAATCAATTGCTGCCGGACCGCCGTCAACGCATTCGACGTGATGTTGACTCCTTGACCATGCGCCACGAGGTGCGGGCTGCGGCCGCCCTCGAGTTCCGCGTAGATTCCTTTCGCCAGCGTGTGGGTGGCTGGAGTCCCCGCCATACCGAGCTTGTCGTCGAAGACGCGTTCTCTGTCGCCAGCGTGCGGGTCCGCGGCGTTGTAGATGCCAACAACCTCCGAGCCTGTGCGATCCGCGAGGGCTTGGACGCTCGCGAGAAGGTCCTCGGGCAAGTTCTGGACTCCATTGACGAAGAACATCTTCCCCTCGCGCCCGTAGTGTTCCTCCATTCCTCGAGGGGGCTGGGTTCCTGGCTGCGGACGCGTCCCGGGGACGTCATTGAGCGGGGTGTGGCTGTCGTAGACACGGCCATGGGCACCGAAAATCTTGCCGTCGAACTGAGACGGCGCGTGCTGCTCGGATGTCTTGGCCGACGCTCCCAGTGTGGTTGCTGTCGAGAGGGGCCATGCGGTCGTTTCCGGTTGCGCGGGTGGAGACAGGCGCTTGGGTCGAATCGGGGCCATGGGATCTCTCCGGGACATGGGAGGTCGTCGCCCCCGGTATGTTCATCCCCGTTTTCGGTTACAGAGGTCTGCGACCGCGTGAACCGTCTGTTCAGGGTCGCGTGGTAGGTTTGTGTGATCCTCCAGCCCCTTCGTTCACCATGCGCATCCAGACCTTCATCTGCGCCCTCTCCGTCTCTCTGTTGAACTCCACCGCCGCCGTTGCCGCGGAGCCGGCCTCGACGACGCTGCCACAGTTGCAGGCCTATACCGTTGACGCGTCCTGGTTGAAGCCCATGGAGCCGCTGCGCATCGCGGACCGCACCTGGCAGATCGGCACCGAGGAACTCACGGCCCTGTTGGTGGAGACGAAGGATGGCCTGGTGCTGCTCGATGGGGGCATGCCGCAGATGGCGGAGCATCTGCTCGCCAACCTGAAGCGTCGCGGCTTCGAACCGAAGGACCTGCGGCTGATTCTGAGCAGCCACGCACACACCGACCATGCCGGCCCCTTCGCCGAGCTGAAGCGCCGCACCGGAGCGCGAGTCGTCGCCAGCGCCGAGTCGGCGGTGCTGCTGGCGCGCGGGGGCAGCGACGACCTGCACTATGGCGACTCCATCACCTTCCCACCCGTCGTGGCCGACCGCGTGGTCATGGACGGTGAGGTCGTCTCACAGGGGGGCGTCGAGTTCACCGCGCACTTCATGCCGGGGCACACCCCGGGCAGCATCGGCTGGACGTGGACCGATACCCGCGACGGCAAGCCGGTCCGCATCGTCTACGCCGACAGCCTCAGTGCCCCGGGTTATCGGCTCCTGGGACACCCGCGCTATCCGCGCATCGTCGAGGACTACCGGCGCAGCTTCGCCACCGTGCGCGCGCTGCCTTGCGATGTGTTGTTGACCCCGCATCCGGGCTCGAGCAATTGGGACTACACGGCGGGAGCCGCGGCCGGTGCGAAGGCGATGAGCTGCAAGGCCTACGCGGACTCCGCCGAGAAGAGCTTCAACAAGCAACTGGCCGAGCAGCGCGGCAAGGTCCGGTGACGTGAGTTGAGCGCAGAACCTCCTGGGCTCGAGGTCCTGATGCTCAGGAGGATATGGCGCCCAACTCCTCCCGAAGCCGCGCGATGTCAATGGATGGACCGCGTGACGGAGTGTCGTCGGCCAGCGTAATCCGTTGCAGCATCGCGGTGTCCGCGGCGGCCAACAGTCCGTGGGGAATCTCGCGGACGAAGAGCGGCGTCAGCACTGGGATGCCGCGCGGTGTGTCCAGGCATGGGTCCGATCCATAGACATACAGCTCGTCCGCGAGCAGCACCTGCGCGACGATGCACCGCGCGGGTGCGTGCGGCGCGTTCAGTGGAGGGGGGCTCCAAGCCGGGTCTGCGGGACGTGCTCGGGCTGCTCGTTGACCGCGGTCTCGAGATCGTCAGCAGGTGACGGTCGAGACTGTCGGTGGCCAGCCCCTACGACTTCTCAAGACATGCTGTCCTGTATCGGAACTCCGCCCACTGCATCGACAACTTCCGCAGCCGCAAAGTCAGGCTTTGGGAGTGCCGCTACTCCTATCAGCAGCAGTGGAACATCTTCGGAAACGTCCACGACCATCTCTTCTCTCCCACTCCCTGGGAGGCACCCCCTCCGGCGCCAGGCCCTCGCCTGGTGTCGAGAAGGGCCCTGCTGAATGGCCGCCGTCGCGTCCGCCCACGAGAGCGGACGGAGGTGGCGGCGTACCAGGTGGGAGCCGCGTACCACCTGATGTGCCTGGCACTTCTGGCCACCAGGTCGCTGCTACACGCACCACCGCTTGATGACGAGGTCGAGAGCGCCATCAACGACTGGCCCGCCCCCGTCCCTGTATGAAATCAGGACTCCTTCAACACCCTGCTCGACGGGCCTTCCGTGGGCCCGATGATGATTTCACCGACGGGATCAGGGTGTTTCCATGCGCGCCAGGCACGGTCCTGGACGCGCTGCGTCTCCCGGCGGGGCCTGCGTTCCGCGTAGACGCTGAGTGCGTTCAGGATGAACGCGCCGGGGCGCTCTCGCACGGAGGTCGCCGAGCGCGTCTCAGGGGGCGCCCTGTCAGGTCGGCTGTGTCCTACAGGGTTGAGACACCCTGGCTCGTCGCTTGCTCTCGGACACCATCCCGAGTTGTCGCGATGAGGAGGAACACCATGGCTCAGATGAACTGGCGATATCCCCTGTGGGGGCAGGGGCTGCTTCGCGCTCTACCGATGACGACCCTCCTGGTGCTGTCGGCATGTACGGAAGGGACGCAGGGAGACCCAGGACCTCAGGGACAGCAAGGGCCCAAGGGTGACACGGGCGAACGAGGCCCCGTGGGCGCGGAGGGACCGCAAGGCCCGGTGGGGCCCGCCGGTGGGCCTCAGGGCGAGGCGGGTAAGAATGCGGTCGCCCGCGCCACGCCGGAGGCCGTGGGCGCCCACTGTGCCCTGGGCGGCGTGAAGCTCGAGGCCGGCGCCGATGACGACGGTGACGGCGCGCTCGATGATGCCGAGGTGGAGGCCTCCAGCTACGTCTGCAATGGCTCGCAAGGGCCGCAGGGACTCCAAGGGCCACCAGGTGTCCAAGGTCCACAAGGGGGGCAGGGCATCCAGGGCCCGCGCGGCGATACCGGGCCGGCGGGCGCGGCGGGACTGCATGCGCTGTCGGCGACGGCCGTGGAGCCCGCGGGCGCGAACTGTGCCGTCGGGGGCGTGCGGCTCCAGTTCGGCCTCGACACCAATGGCAACGGCACGCTGGACTCGGGAGAGGTGACCGCGGCGCTGACGCGCTACGTGTGCACCGGCGCGCAGGGGCCGCAGGGAATCCCGGGGCCCCCGGGCGCGACGGGGTCGACCGGAGCCGCGGGAGCAACTGGCGCCACGGGGCCGAAGGGCGACCCGGGCTCGCCAGGTGCGACGGGTGCTCCAGGAGCGACCGGCGCCACGGGAGCCACGGGAGCAACTGGCGCCACGGGGCCGAAGGGCGACCCGGGCTCGCCAGGTGCGACGGGAGCCGCGGGAGCGACCGGCGCCACGGGAGCCACTGGAGCCACGGGGCCGGCCGGCGCGACAGGAGCGAAGGGCGACCCGGGCCCGCCGGGCTCGACGGGCATCTACGGCGATGGGTCGTCGGGGGCGTGGACCATCAACGGCACGACCGACCTGACGACCTCCACGGGCTACAACAACCTCGTCGCGCAGGGGCGGGCCACGCTGCAGTTCACCCACTTGACCATCTCGTCGACGCTCATCGTGCCCAGTGGCACGGTCATCCGGACGACGGGTGACTTCACCATCACCTCGACGGGCTCCATCATCGTCGACCAGTCCTCCTCCGATAACGGCGTGGGGCCCGCGGAGGCGGGGGTGGCGCGCATTCCCGCGAGCGAGCCGGCGGGGGGGCTCGGGCTGCAACCGTTCCAGGCCGCTCAGCTGCGACCGGGCGTCAAGGGCGGCGGTTCCGGAGCGAAGACCTTGTCCGTCGTCGGGGGCGATGGGGGCGGCACACTCGTCATCTTCACGCAGGGCACGGTCCGCATCCAGAGCGGGGGCTCCATCCACGCCAATGGTGATGCCGGAACCTCCGCCGCGGACGGCGCGAACGTGCCGGGCGGTGGCGGCGGCGGCGGCGGCATCGTCGCCATCGTCGGCAGGACGGCCATCAACATCGGAGGCAGCGTGAACGCCGTGGGCGCCAACGGCGGGGCGGGAGACAACACGGGCAACCCGAGCCCCGGCAAGGGCGGCGGCGGTGGCGGCGGAGGAGGCATCATCAGTCTGTTCTCCTCGGCCCCCATCACGCTGACGGGCGCGACCAACATCAACGGAGGCTCCGCCGGCACCTCGGAAGGGCCGACGGGCGCGAGCACCGCCACCACCGCGGGCGGCGGTGGCGGCGCATCGGGCGGCAACGGTGGCTCCGGCGGCGCCACGGGCATCTCGTCCTCGGCGGGCACGGCCGGCTACGTCTTCCAGACCGTCACGCCGATTCCAGAGAACCTCTTCCTCTAGGCCACACACCTCCTCGCCTATCCGTAGGGCGTCTCCTCATGGCGCTTGAACGGATAGGCGAGCTGTCCCAGGTACGTCTCCGGCGGCTGGAACTGCGTCGTCCCATACCGTGACGGCCAGTGGGCCGGCAGGTGCGCGGTCCTGAAAATCACGTCGATGAACGAGAGGAAGACGGCGAAGTTCTTGTCGATGCCTTCCTCGTCCGACGTGTGGTGCCAGTGGTGGAACTCGGGCGTCGCGAACAGCCAGCGCAGGTAGGGCCAGCGATGGCTCACGTTGGCGTGGATGTAGACGGCGTGGAAGGAGACGAAGACGAGGTAGCCGTAGATGGCGGACGGGCTGAAGCCCAGGAGGAACACGGGGACGAAGCCCGCCACCCGGTTGACCAACACATCCACCAGATGCGAGCGCGAGCTGGCCAGCCAGTCCATCTGCAGGCTGGAGTGATGGATGGCGTGGAACTTCCACATCCACGGAATCTGGTGGAAGGCGCGGTGAACCCAATAGCTCACCAGGTCCACCACGAAGAGAATCTCGAAGAACTGCAGCCACACCGGCTGGGCGGCGACGTGGGCCTGGAAGTCCGCGCGCACCGCCCAGGCGAAGAAGACCTGCACGGGAATCAGCACCGCGAAGGAGATGAGCTGCACGCCCACGTGGCTGACGAAGAAGTGCTTGAGGTCCGTCTGCCAGCCCTCGCGGAAGATGCGCTGCTCATGCAGCCCCCACAGCCGCTCCATGGGGATGAACAGCAACCCCAGCACGAGGAGCTCCAGCACGAAGTAGTCCAGGCCCGCGCTCATCGCGCGCGGCTGGTGGGTGAGGGGCTCCGCCTCGCTGCCACCCAGGAGCAGGGCCACCAGCGCGAGCACGATGGCGATGCCGCCATGGGCCTTGGAGCGCAGGCTGAACACGCTGAAGGCGCCCAGCAGGAAGGTGGTGATGATGGCGACCTGGAGGATGCCTCGGAACAGGCCCAGGTGCTCCGAGTAGAAGGCCCGTCCGTCCGCGGACACCAGCAGGTGCGGAAACAGGAAGCAGAATTCAGTGAACACACACAGCACGCCCAACAGGCCGCCGGTGACACCCGCGCGCTTGCCGAGGTCGGTGCGCCGGGCGGGATTCAAGGAGAGTTCCAAGGGAGGCTTCCAGGAAGAGAGCAACGCCCTCTCGAACGTAGCGTCACCGAGGAAGTCTCGCCAGCCGCCCCCGTGTCAGGAGACTCAGAGCGAGCCGAGGAACGCGAGCAGCGCCTCCCGGTCCTCCCGGCGCAGCCGCGTGTAGCGCTCCCGCGCGGGGTCGGCCTCGCCACCGTGCCACAGCACGGCCTCCTCGACGTTCCTCGCGCGTCCGTCATGCAGGAACCGCGTGTGTCCGCTCACCGTGGCCGTCAGGCCGATGCCCCACAGCGGCGGCGTCCTCCACTCCCGGCCCGTGGCCAGCCCATCCGGACGGCCATCCGCGAGCCCCTCGCCCAGGTCATGCAACAGCAGGTCCGAGTAGGGCTGGATGCGCTGCTTCGACAGCTCGGGGAAGCCGGGCACGTCCACCGTCTCGAACGCGCGGTCCACATGGCACGCCGCGCAGCCGAGGGCGCGGAACACCGCCTTGCCTCTCAGCACGCCGGGCGCGTCCCAGTCCCGGCGCTGGGGGACCGCCAACAGCCGCGTGTAGAAGACGAGCCGCTCCAGGTCATAGTCCTTCACGTCGGGCGTCGCGGCGGCCTGCTGGGGCTCCTGCGCGCGCGGATAGACGGGCGTCGTCAAGCCCATGTCCGCCACCAGCGCGTGAGTGACTTGCTGGAGCAGGGTGGGCTGGTTGGCCTTCCAGCCGAAGCGGCCCATCCGCGTGTGGCCCTCGGTGACGTCCAGCACCTGGTTGGCGCGCCCGGAGATGCCATCGCCGTCCCGGTCATCCGGGTCCGCGAGCGCGAGCAGGGCCTCCTCGGGAATCGCCTCCAGCAAGCCCAGTCCGAAGTTGGCGGGCGCGACACGCGCGGAGAACGGCGTGCCCTCACCCAGGGGGCCGTGGGCCAGGTCCTTGAACCGGTAGCGGGGCCGCAGCAGCGAGTACGGCTCTCCCGAGGCGAACTCGCCGGGGAGCTCGTCGTAGCTCACCTCGACGGTGCCCTCGCCTCGGGCCTCGCCGAGCCGGTGCAGGTCCAGCTGTTCGCCATACACGGGATGCGGTCCGGGGCCCGAGGCGGAACCCAACTGGAACGCCAGGGAGACGACGGGCTCGGCGGGCGATGCGGGAGGTCGTCCCTTCCCATCCTTCACATGACACGTCATGCAGGAGTTCGCGCTGTACAGCGGGCCCAGACCCGGCAGGTGGTCGGGGTCGCTCCAGTCGCGGTCGAACACCCGCTTGCCCAGATGGAACTCAGGCCAGCGCGAGCGGTCCATGTTCGGCGGCGAGCGTCCGAACGCATTGCGCCCCATGTCCGTCACCGTGGTGGTGCCGCCGGGGGACTCCTCGCCCGGCTCCACGGCGGTGGCGAGCGGCCCCAAGTCCAGGAGCGCGGGAGCGGAACGGCGCGCGGCCTGCGCCCACACGGCGGTGAGCAGCAGCGCTCCAAGAGGGATGCCCAACCCATACAGCCGCCGTCTCATCGGAGCGTCTCCAGGACACGGTGAAGAGCGTGCCGGGCGGAAGTGGAGGCTTTCGCCCGGCACGAGAACCCGCGCACCTTCAGGCGCGGGGTGTGGCGATGATTACTTCGCCGCCGGCTTGAACGACTCGCCCAGGATGTTCATCCCCTCGGCGGTCAGCTTCGAGTCGATGCCCGTGAAGCCGTTGTACGGGTAGTGGCCGTCCGCGATCTCCTCGACGAACTCCACCGTGTCGCCCGTGACTTCCTTGTCGCCCACCTTCACCGTGAAGGTGGAGCTCTCCGAGCGCAGACGCCAGCCGCAGGCACCCACGTTGTCCGGAGCCGTGGGCTTCTCGCCGGTCTTGTTGATGATGATGTCCAGCTCGTAGAAGTCGGCGACGGCCACGAGCCAGCGGAAGAAGTCCCGCCAGTTGGTGAAGATGATCATCTGCGCGGCGGGGTTGGTGGACGAGCCCTGGAGCACGCCGTCGCGGTACACGTTCATCCGGTAGGAGGAACCGCCCGGAGCGCCGCTGAAGCTCGGGGTGATGTACGCGGTGTTCGGCTCCTTGCCCGGCGCCACGCGCAGGGTGCTGACCACCTGGTCACCGGAGCGCGCATCCATCTGCCACACGCCGGAGGGGCCGCCGAACTTGATTTCGTTCGACTGCGTCCAGCTGGTCGCCCGAGCGAACCGGCTGCCGACGCCGTCCGTCTTGGCCGAGCGCAGGCCGCTGACGTTCAGGCCCTTCTCCGTGGGCGTCAGCTTCGCGTTGCCCAACGCGCAGTTGTTGATTCCATCGAACCGGCTCACGCACTGCGACTCCGCACCCGACTCCTGCGCGGCGACGTCACCACCAGCGTTCGTGGGCTCCTCACCCGCACAGCCCGACATCACGCTGAGAAGCGCCGCAGCCACCACGCGGCTCATCGTCTTCAGTTGCATGGAATGACCTACCTCTTGCATTGGGGGATGATCTGCTCCGCCAGGAGGGGACTCATTCGGTGCCGGCCCAGCCCGAATGCCTTCCTTCCGGCGGCGACGACTCCCCTTGCACCTGCCACGCCAGCCTTCGCCAACGACAAATGCCTCCTCTGTATCAACGAAACATCGCAACGCCTCCGGGCGCCTGGGTTGTAGCGCCCGCCGCTACAGGCGCGTTGGGGATGTATCGATTTGGGCTACATCGTCACTGGCAGAGGGAAATTTCGACACATTTCGCGGATGTAGCGCATCGGGTCACGTCTTCTCAGGATGGTTTGTCTTGGATTTTGAGAGGAGGTGGGGTGGTCTGGACAGGAATAATGTAGAACCGGTATAAAACTGTCAGTCAGGCGAGACATCGCTGGCTCAATCAACCTCAAGCAAGTCCTGACACCCAGAGAAGGGGGCATCCCAATGGCTCGTGCTTCGTTGTTTCGCGGTGCGCGTGTGCCCGGCCGCGGGCTTTTCGCGTCGGTGCTCATGCTCTCTTTGTCGGCATGCGAGCCGGGAGGACAGGCGGAGCCCGTCAAGCCCGCGCCGGTGCAGCAGGAGGAGTTGGCGACGGATGCCCAGGCATTGCTGGACCTGGTGGCGCTGACGTCGCTGCGGCCGCTCGCGCATGAGCCGGTGCCTCAGCCGGTGGGCAGCCGCATCATCAACCAGGCCGCGGCCATCCGTCTGGGCAAGGCGTTCTTCTGGGACATCCAGACCAGCGGCGATGGGCAGACGGCCTGTGCCACGTGTCACTTCGCGGCGGGCGCGGACGACCGGCGCGTCAACACCATCCACCCCGGCTTCGACAACACGTTCGACAGCATCTCCGGTCCCGGGCAGACCTTCACGCTCGCGAAGATCACGAGCGATGATCGCGTGGGCTCGCAGGGGCCGCTGCGCGCGGCCTTCACGGGGCTGAACCCCGACCTGACCTCGGGCGCGGACATGTGCGTCGTGGTGCCGGGTGCGCCGTTCAACGAGCACCGCATGGTGGGGCCGCGCCACAGCCCCTCCGTGGTGGGCTCGGGCTTCTACCGGAACCAGTTCTGGGGCGGCGAGGCCAACGTCCTCTTCAACGGGTGGAACATCTGGGGTGACTCCGGCAACAACGAGGCGGGCATCCTGGTGCGCATCGAGAACGCGTCACTGGCGTCGCAGGCCACGGGGCCGGTGACGAACTTCAGCGAGCAGACCTGCTTCGGCCGCTTCCTCGTGGGCCCGGACGGCCTGGGCGCGAAGCTGCTCCCCCGCCAGCCGCTCCAGCACCAGCGCGTGTCCACCACGGACAGCGTGCTGGGTGACATGGCCAACCCCAACGGCCCCGGGCTCCTCTGCGACGGCGAGCCCTGCACCTACGATGCGATGGTCCGCGAGGCCTTCGGCGACCCGATGGGCAACGTCGCGGTCCACTTCTTCTCCCTCCTCTGGGGTGAGGCGCTCCAGGCGTACCAGGCCACGCTCATCCCGGACCAGACGCCGTTCGACCGGTTCCTCTCCGGCCACCTCACCGCGCTCACGCCCAAGCAGATCAAGGGCCTGGCCGTCTTCGTGGGCAAGGGTGAGTGCATCAACTGCCACACCGGCGCCATGCTGTCGGACGCGACGGTGAGCTGGTACGAGACCGCCGGCCCGCTCAACCGCGACGGCGGCGACACGGGCTTCCACAACATCGGCGTGCGCCCCACCGACGACGACCTGGCCCGCGGCGACCTGGGCATCTTCGGCGGTGTGCCCAACTCCGTCAGCCTCTCGCCCTTCGACATGGGCGCCTTCAAGACGCCGACCCTGCGCAACGTGGGCCTCAACGCGCCGTACTTCCACAACGGTGGCTATCCCACGCTCGACGACGTGGTGGACTTCTATGCGCGCGGGGGTGACTTCCAGAACCCGGAGAAGTCGCTCGACATCGTCCCGCGCACCTTCTCCACCTCCGAGCGCGCCGCGCTGGTGGACTTCCTCGCCAACGCCCTCACCGACTGCCGCGTGGCGACCTACCGCGCGCCGTTCGACCACCCGGAGCTGCCCTTCCCGAACCGCGCGACGCTGCCTGTCACCGGTCGCGCTGGCGTGGGCAACTGCCGGTAGACTGACTCCCTCGAGCCCGGACCTCTCCCAGGAGCTGCCGCATGACTCAGCCAGCCGTGCCCATCGACCCGCATGAGACGCTGTACCTGCCCATGCGGCGTCGGTTCATGAGTGAGTATGTCCAGACACCCGAGGGCACGAGCGAGCTGCGCATCTACTACGGGCTCAAGGAGATCAGCATCGAGGAGACGGACCTCCACTCCTTCGGTGAGAACCTGCTCAAGCAGGACGAGTTCATGGCGGGCATGGCCACGCGATGGAGCAACGGGGAGCCCTACCCGTGGGAGCGGGTGAAGGAGCTCCTGGAGCAGTTGCTCTCGGAGAACATCCTGTCGCGTGAGCCGCCCAAGCAGGTGCAGCAGACCGAGTACCACAAGCATGTGATGGAGTTCGAAGCCACCCGCCCCGCGCCCACCGAGCCGCTCTGGTGGAACCCCGACACCGAAGGGGTGCTGCGCAAGCTGGTGGGTCGGCCCCTGGAGTTCGCGTTCCTGGAGGCGATGCTGCCGGTCCACCGCGTGGCCCACGCGGCGCTGGACGCGGAGGGGCGGCACATCGGCGAGAACAACGTCTTCCCGGATGCCATGCGCATGCGGATGGAGACCGAGTGGCGCATGTGCCCGTACCCGGGCAGCCGCTTCCGCGACGACACGCTGATGAACGTGACGGCGCTGAAGTCCATGTCGAAGCACTGGAAGCCCACGCTGCAGGCGGTGCTCCTCCTGCGCGAGGCGTTCCTGCGCCGCTACCCGCTGATGGCGGACGGGCAGTGGCGGCTGGGTGACCTGCACGCGTTCAGCTGCGCGGTGCTGGCGCTGCCGACGCTGATGCTCCTGCGAGGCAAGGACCCCATTCCCAATGGGGAGCTGGACCCGGTGCTGTCGTCGGTGTTCCGCGTCACCGACGGCGTGCGCATGGTGGCCATCTACCTGATGTTCCTCCCCGAGCAGCCGATGCCGTACGAGACACCGATGAACCCGGCGGAGCTCCTCCACCTGACGGAGCGCGACAACCACTTCCTGTCCCTGCGTGGCGTGTGCGCCGGTCCTCCGCACATGGTGGACGAGTTCTTCGCGACGATGCTGGACGGCAAGCCCATGGCGGGCGAGCCGCTGCCGGAGCCGAAGTGGCTGGCGGAGATTCCCACCGCCATCGACTACGGCCTGCGAGGGCTCCAGCTCTACTCGCTCCAGTTCACGCTCTGGGCGCACATGTGCCAAGCGTTCGAGAAGATTCGCGCCGCGGTGCTCCAGGCGGAAGGCCGCGCGGACAGCGGATGGGGCCGGCTGCGCAAGCGCATCGAGAAGGACTGGGAGACCATCAAGCCCACCCGGCAGCACACCGAGGTCCAGCGCGAGTGGGCCAAGGCCCGCTACGTGGAGATGTATGACCGCGCCCAGCGCGGCCTGCGCGGCTTCACCGAGGAGACGCTCCAGAACATCGCGGACGTCTTCTCGCCTCCCAAGGACGCCGTGCACACCCAGGCCCTGGCGGAGCTGCGCACGCTGCTGCGCGAGCGGGCCGCCGTGCCCGAAGGGGCTCGCGCCGAGCTGACCGACGACGTGGCGGAGGCGCTCGCCGAGTACCTCACGCTCGAGCGCGCGGCGCTGGGCGCCCTGGAGACGGTGCAGCGCGAGGTGAACGTGCTCACGCAGCGCCAGCACCCGGACCGGCACTTCACCAACCTGGACCTCTCCATCCACCACCGGCTGCGCTTCGCCACGGTGGGCGTGCTGCCCTATCTGCTGCACGTGTTCCGCGAGGAGCTGGGCATCGCCATCGAGAGCCACGTCGGCGAGGTCAAGGTGACGTCCGTGGCGCCCGTGCCCGCCGCCGCCGCGGCCTGACGCGCCCTTCGTTCGTCCCACGGCCGTCCGGGGGTGGAGGTTCCTCCCTCGGACGGCTGTTCTCTTCTCCGCCTCAGGGGTGGGCGATGACGACGAGCGTGGGGGCGCGGGCCTCCACGCAGGCCATCACCTTGCGCATCGTCACCGGGTCCAGCGCGCCGAACGCCTCGTCGAGCACCACGACCTGGACGCGCTGGAGCAGGGCGCGCGCGACGAAGATGCGGCTCTGCTCGCCGTGGGAGAGCTGCCAGCCGCGCTCGCCCACCATCTGGAGGACGCCCGCGGGCATGCGCTGGAGGAGGTCGCCCAGGCCCAGCTCCTCGCAGAGCTCTCGCGCCAGCTTCAGGTCGTCCTGCGTGTGGGGCCAGGCGCGCCCCAGGAGCACGTTCATCGCCAGCGTGCCGGAGATGATGTGGTTCTCGTGGAACTGGGGCGCGCCCGCGATTTGCGCGCCCCAGCCGCCGGGCGTCCACGTGGCCATGTCCAGGCCGCGCAGCAGCACCACGCCGGAGCCTTGCCGCCGCAGCCCCGTGAGGATGGAGGCGAGCGTCGACTTGCCGGAGCCGGACGGGCCCTCCAGCAGCACGCGCTCCCCGGGGTGCAGGGTCAGTGAGGTGCGCTCGAGCACCGCGCGCGGGGAGGTGGGGTGCTTGAAGAAGACGTCGCGCAGCTCCAGCAGGGACTGGTCCTTGGGCGGCGCGTCGCCGGACGTGAGGGGCGCGACCTGGGGCGCGGCGTCCTCCGTGTCGTGGGAGGTGGCGCCCGGCGCGAGCCTCGCCGCGTCGAGCATGGGACGCACGCTCGCGAAGAGCACCCGCGCGCCCACGAGGGCCAGGGAGCCCGCGGCCAGGGACATCACCGCGCGAGCGCCCAGCAGCGCCGCGCCCACGCCCACCGCGATGCTCGCCGTGGAGGCCCCCGCGAGCACGCCCGGGAGGGTGGCGATGATGGCCACCGGCAGCAGCCCCCGGCGCGCGAGCGTCATCACGCGCGCGGTGCCCGCGTCCCAGCGCTCGGAGGCCTCCGCGTAGCGCGCCAGCTCCTGGTCCTCCTCTTCATGCCAGCGGGACGGCTGCTCCTGCGCCAGCCGCGTGCGGTGGCCGAGCATCCGCTCGATGAGCGCGTGTGTCATCACCACCCGCGACTCCGTCCATCCCTTGAACAGCTGCGACTGCCGGACGACGAGCACCCCGAGCACCGCGCAGTACGCCCCCAGCGCGAGGAGCCCGAGCCAGCCCGCGGGCCCGCTCAGCGTGACGCTGGCCGCGAGCGACAGGTCCACCACCGCGAGCAGGCTGGTGAAACTGCCCGCGAGCGCCATCTGCTCCATGCCCGCGCTCTCGAACGTCCGCCCGACGTACTCACCGATGCCGCCTCGGCGCGCCTCGTCCACGGGGAGCGACAGCGCCCCCGTCAGCAGCCTGCGGCGCAGGAGCGCGGAGAGGTCCAGCGCCAGCGTGCCCTGCGTCCAGGCGAGCGCGGCCTGGAGCGGCACGGCCGTCAGTCCCATCAAGGCCCACGCCCAGAGCCAGCCCGTGTCCAGCTGTCCCTCGAACGCGCCCTGGCCCATCAGCCACCAGCCCGCGAGCACGCAGCCCTGGATGAGCACCGCCAGCACCAGCAGGAGCATCACGCGGGGGGCGGCCGACAGCGCGCCCAGGTGGTGCGGGAGCTTCGCCCCGGGCGGCAGCCGCAGCGTGCGGGCCGCGACCAGGTGCGTGTTGGCGAGCTGCGCACCCAAGAGGGCTTTGCGGGCCCGCGTGAGCTGGGGCTCGGGAAGCCGGGTCCGCTCCAGGACCCGGTCCACGGTGGGAATCAGGTCCCACTCGACGAGCGCCTGCACGGACGTGGTGAGCAGCGACAGGGGGATGTCTCGGACCGTCTCGTCGGGCGCCAGGATTCGCGCCGTGCCTCTCGCCGCGGAGGTGCCCAGCAGCGCGATGAGCTGGAGGCCCTCCTCGGCGGTGAAGACCTCCAGCAGGGCGGGGGAGGCGCGCAGCAGCGTGCTCTCCACCTCCGCGTGGCGCGTGTAGCGCAAGTCCAGCTCCAGGCCCTGCGACTGGGCCACCGCGTCCAGCCACTCCCCCAGCCGGTTCAGGTCCTCGGGGGAGCCTCCCGCCACCGTGGCGGGGGCGCGAGGCAGCGGCAGCTTCGCGGCGCGCGCGAGGGCCTCCAGGGCCTGCGCGCCCAATTGCACGGCCCACCCGAGCCCCGCGAGCGGTGATTTCGTCCCGGTGCTCACGCCGCCTCCCCCTGGCCTCGTCCACCTGTCGCGGGCCGCTCGGTGAGCAGGCCCTGCTCCAGCACCATCCTCCGCCAGCCGCCGCCCCCCGACAGCGTCGCGCGCATGCGGGCCTCCTCGTCGAGCAGCGAGCGGTACACGGAGTCCGCGCGCGCGGCGAGCTCCCGGGGGTTGGCGTCCTCCACGAGCTTGCCGCCCTGGATGACGAGGACGCGGTCGAACGTCATCGTCTCCTCGATGTCGTGCATGATGCACAGCAGCGTGGCGCCCGAGAGCTCCTGGCGGGAGCGCTCCAGCAGCGCGGCGCGGCGGTCTCGCTCCAGGCCGCGGAAGGGCTCGTCGAAGATGGCCAGCCGCACGCCGGGCCGCAGCAGCGCGCGTCCCAACCTCACCCGTTGCCCCTGGCCGCCCGACAGCAGGCTGCCGCCTTCGCCCAGCCGCGTCTGAAGCCCCTGCGGGAGCTTGTCGAGGAACTCGATGAGGTCCGCGGCGCGCAGGGCCTGTCCCACGCGCGGCAGCACGTCACCCGTCTCCACGCCGTACGCGAGGTTCTCCACCAGCGACTTGTTCCACAGCGTCACCTCGGGCTCCACCCACGCCGTCTGCCGCCGCAGGCGCGCGAGCACCTGTCCCTCCAGCAGCTGGCCATCCACCTCCACGCGCCCCGAGGACGGCCGGTGCCAGCCCAGCAGGATGCCGACGAGCGACGACTTGCCCGCGCCCGACGGGCCGACGATGGCCACGTGCTCCCCGGGCCGCACCGTCACGTCGATGCCCTCCAGCACGGTGAAGCCCGCGGCCTTCACCTCCACCTGCCGCAGCGCGAAGCCCACGCCCCCTTGCGCCTGGGCGTGGGGCGCGTCGGCCACGTCCTCCAGCCCCGCGCCCACCTCGTCGGGCGCGAGCAGCGGCTCCATCATGCGACCGGTCAGCGACGAGGCCGCGGGGTACAGGCGCAGCGCGTCCGCCAGCTGCTTGCCCACCGTGGCGAGCGCCAGCGCCCAGTACACGAGCAGCAGCACGGCGCCCGGCTCGATGCCCCGCGAGATGGCGTGGAGGACGATGGCCACCGAGCCTCCCGTCGCCGCGAGCGTGGCCAGCGTGTCGGTGATGATGCCCCGGCTGAGCAGCGTCCTCGCGGCGCGGACGAACTCGTGCAGCGGCTCCTCGTGGGCGCGCTTCAGCGTCATCTCCGCGCGGTGGGCCCGCAGCGCCACCGCGCCGCGCATGGCGTCCAGGTAGAAGCGCGACAGCACGCCGTCGAAGTCGCGCATCCTCCGGTCCGCCTCCAGCAGCGAGCGCTGGGCGAGCAGCGGAACCGCGAGCGCGAGCCCTCCGCCCAGGAGGATGAACGGCGCGCTGCCCGGGGCCAGCCACACCAGGCCCAGCGTCGTGACGAGCAGCTCCGCGGTGGCGCGCAGCACGCTGACCGCGAGCGAGGGCACGGTGCGCACCTGATGGATGCCGTGACACCGCTGGGCCATGTCGGAGACCAGCCGGCTGCGGAAGTAGCGGTCCCCCAGGCGCGGAATCTTGTCGAGGAACGCCAGCCGCAAGCGCAGCTCCAGTCCTCGGCCCAGCCTCAGCGTCCCCTGAGCGAGCGGCAGCTCCAGCAGGACGAGCACGCCCATCAACACCAGGAGCGTCACGACGCCCGCGAGCCGCTGCTCCTGCGTGGTGAGGTAGCGCCCCGCGTCGATGATGCCGCGCAGCAGCAGCGCCTCCAGGAAGCCGCCCACGGCCGCCGCCAGCGCGACGGCGGCGAGGAAGGCGGGCGCGAGCACGCCGTCGCGGCGCATCAGCCCCACCAGCTCCCGCAGCGGCTGCGTCGGCGGCTCGCTCAGGGCGGCCTGGAGGTCCGCGGAGAGGGGCGGCTCGTCCTCGGCGCGCTCCTGGCGGATGCCTCGGGCCAGGATGCACACGACGCCGCGCAGGGTGACCTCCTCGTCGGCCGGGCCTCCCACCGCCGTCCAGTAGGACGCGGGGATGACCTGCTCCGCGCGCCCCTCCGCGAGCGCCGCGTGGGCCTCCACCAGCAGCTGCTCCAGGAAGCGCGCGGTCGCCTCGCCTCGCTCCACGCCGCCGCCGTCCACCAGCGTCTGCACCAGCCGCGTCGTCGCGTCCAGGCACGCCACGCTCTTCCAGGACGCATCCGCCAGGGCCGTGGAGACCATCCGCTCCGCGCTCGCCTTGCCGACCAGCGCGGAGAGCCTCAGGTGCATGCCCGCGAGGAACTCCTGGGTGCCGGCCCATTCACGGAAGGCCTCGGCGGGGACGGCGATGGCGTGGACGTAGAGCCGGTCCATCAGCTCCGTCACCGTCACCCAGCGGCGCCCCATGGCCGGGTCCATGATTTGAATCAGGTGGCCCCAGCGCCGCCAGACGACGACGAAGTGCAGGTTGCTGTCGGCCAGGCGCACCACCATGATGGCGGGCAGCGCCTGCGTCTCCGGCAGGAGCACGTGGTCCCGGGGCAGGACGACCTGCGTGGCGTCCATGCCCAGCTTCCCCGCCAGCTCCTCCAGCACGTCGACCGAGGTGCCGTCGACGTCCGTCTGACAGGCCTCCCGCAGCCGGCCATAGCTGACCGGGACGCCGAAGCCATCGAACAGCGCCTTCAGCGCCGCGGGGCCGCAGTCCATGGCCGATGTCTGGATGACCTCGGGGATGAGGAGTCGTCGCTTGCCCGCCATGTCTCAGCCCCCACCCCGCGACAGCTCCAACGTCCCAGGCGCCCGCGAGGGCAGCGGGCGCCCACGCGCCGGTCCCCCGATGCCCCGGCCCAGCGCCCGGAGCACCAGGCGCAGCGGCGTGGCCTCCTCGACGGCGACGTCCACGGTGCCCTGGAGGCCATGCTCCATGGGGACGCCGGGCGGCATCTCGTCCACGGACAGCTCCACACGCACCAGCCCGTCGCGGGCCTCGCTCGCCACGGCCACGACGGTGGCCTGCGCCAGCCCGAACTCCGTCCAGGCGAAGCCCTCCAGCTTCATGCGCGCCTTCTGCCCGGCGCGCACACGACCCAGCGCGGTGGCCGGGGAGAACTGCCCGACGATGCGCACGTCTCCTCCCGCGACGACGGTGGCGATGCGGTCTCCCGCCTTCACCTGGGTCCCCACGCGCACGGAGCTCGTCTCACCGAGCAGGCCGTCCGCGGGGGCCCTCACCACGCGGCGCTCCAGCTCCTCGCGCAGCCGCTCCACGGTGGCCCGCGCGACGTTCTCCGCGGACTCGAGCTGCGCGATGTCCCGGCGCAGCGCGGCGATGCGCACGCGCCGCTCGGTGCTCTGCATCGTCCCGTCCGTCTTCACGCGCGCCAGCGCCGCGCGCGCGGCCTGCTCCGCCGCCTGCACGCGCTCCAGCTCCGTGCGCACCTGATTCCACTCCGACTCGCTCACGAGCTGCCGCGCCCAGAGCTGCTCGGTGCGCGTCTTCTCCTCCAGCGCGCGGCGCGCCAGGGCCTCGGCCTCCGACAGGCGCGCGCGCGCCTCGTCCGCGCTGGCCGTGCCGCGCTCCTGCTGGGCCTGCAGCGCGCTCTGCTCCGCCTCCAGCTCCGCGCGGGCCGCCTCCAGCTGGGGGCCCTGGCCCTTCAGGAGCGCCTCGGCCTCGGCGAGCTGCCGCGCCTCCTGCTCCTGGGCCAGCTCGAAGAGCACCTCTCCCGCGCTCACCTTGCGGTGGAGCTCCACGTGGGTCTTCACCAGCCGCCCCTCCACGGGCGAGTCCACGGCGTAGACCTCGCGGTGGACCTCCAGTCGCGCCTGCACGCTGGGCTCGTAGACGGTGATGCGCGCCTGGACGAACCACACGCCCCAGACCGCGAACAGCCCCACCGGCAACAGCCACACCGCCGACCGCCCCTGTCCCCGGACCAGCGCGCGCACGGTGCGCGGGAACATTCCTTCACCCACTCTCATGAACGAAGCCATCCCATCGCCGTTGGCCACCGCCGCCCCGTCAGCGCTCCGGTGCGGGCCGTGGTTCAGTTCCGTCGCATTTTACATCGGGATGGCCGATATTGCCGAGGACCTGTCTCGTCAGGTTTGACGCATGGCGTGATGGCCACCGCCGCAGTCTGAGATTGGCTGTAGCGTGGAAGGTCACAAAGAACACCGTGTTTCGCGGAGTCTGAGATTGTCTGTGACACGTGAAGCTACAAAGACTTTCGTCGCAAAAATTGCGTCCACGGCTTGACGTACCGATTCCGCCTGATTTTAATGATTGCACTTCGGATGCGAGTCCCCACCCGCTGCTGGTGAGGAATTCGACGAATAAAATTATCAAAGCTGTTGTTCGTAGGACCGGTGTTCCATTCCGGAACGCTGTTGCAAGCCAGGAGCAATCCCATGCTGATCAAGACCAAGGTTCGTGGCGGTCCCCGTGGCTGTGGCGGTGGTGGCGTGATCTCGCCCTCCCTGCCCGTGATGCTGCCGTAGTCCGTTCGATTCCTCGAACAGACACCGTAGTCACCAGGAGAGAGACCATGCAGATCAAGACCAAGGTTCGTGGCGGTCCCCGTGGCTGTGGCGGTGGCAGCACCACCATCGGTGGCGTGCGCACGCAGCTCCCGTAGTCGCTGTCGCAGGGCGCTGGTTGTTCTCAGCGGTTGTATCAACCCGTAGTCCACCTGGAGCAATCCCATGCAGATCAAGACCAAGGTTCGTGGCGGTCCCCGTGGTTGTGGCGGTGGTGGCAGCGTTCCCGTGCTGAACACGGACGTCCTCGCGGCTCTCCCGTAGTCTGAACCGGGCGCGTTTTCGTGCCCGACTCAGACGTAAGTCACCAGCGGGTGGGATTTCGCCACCCGCTGGTGATTGTCTTTGGTGGTGGAGGTGCCCAGGTGTGTGCGGGCCGTGGAGACACGGTAGACTCGCCCGATGAGCATCCTCGTCCATCTCTATGCCTGGCAGGCGGCGATCGTCGGAAACGCTCGCCTCGGAGGGCAGGACCTCCGTGCGCTGATGCTGGATGATCCCACCGCTGGGACATTCTTCCCCCGTCGAGAAGACTTCCGTGGCTTCCAGGTGGAAGGTGGCTTCGAGCCATCCTATTACACCTGGCTCGAGCGGATGCGAGCCCAAGGGCTTGTCGCTCTCCGCGCGCTCCACGCCGTGGACCCGGGTGACTGGGTGCTCACGACGCCGCCGCCTCCGTTGCCCCGGTTGCCGGAGCTGGTGCTTGTCTTTCCAGGGAGGAACGTCTGGTATCGCCACGTCCATTCGTGTCCCGCACCGGATGGGACCGGGCAGGTGGAGGGGGAGGGTTTCGTGGAAGTCGCCGAGACACGTTCCGCCGAGGTGATGACAGTGGATGCGGCGGAGCGGGAATTGCTCGCGGCCACGCGTGACTACGTGGGTTTTGTCGACAGACGGGCGCGGAGGGATGACGCGTCGGATGTCTTCTACGCGGCCATGGGTCGCACGGCGCTGGAGTGGCTCCAGGACTCGGAGGGGTCCTTCCGGGAGCGGTGGCGGGGGCTCCGTGACGCGGAGCAGCGCGAGTACCGGCGACGAACCAAGGAGTGGTGGCCGGAGAAGCCCTACAAGAAGACCCAGCGCCCGCGCATCCTGGAGAGCGCGGACCAGAGCCTCCGGCGGGATGACTTCCTGAGCGTCATGGAGGCGGCCGGCTTGCCGTGGCGCGCGGTCCGCCTGGCCTGCGCCGCCCAGGGTGTCCGGCCGCTCTCCCTCTTCCATGAGCGCACCTCCGAGGAGTCCCTGCCACCTTTCGTGCGGGAGCCCGACTACGCGGCCATCGGGGAGCGCTGGGCCCGGGCGGGGGCCCAGGGGCTCAACGCGGCGTTGAACGCGCGCTGACGCGGGCCTGGCCTACCGGCCCTTCGCGGCGGGAAACAGCGTGGCGACGAAGTCGAGGAACACTCGGACCCTCGCGGGGAGGTGAGGGGCGGGCGGGTGCAGGACGTGGATGGGGCGCGACTCGCGGGAGGAGGACTCCAGCACGCGGACCAGGGCCCCGGCCGCGAGCTCCCGCGCCACCATGAAGTCGAACAGCCACGCGATGCCCAGCCCCATCAAGGCCGCGTCCCGGAGCGTCGCGCCGTGGTTGGTGTGGAAGCTCCCCCGAGGCAGCACCCGGAGGGCTTCGTCCCCCTCTCGCAGGAGCCAGTCGGTGGAGGCGCCGTCGCGCAGGAAGCCCAGGCAGTCGTGCCGGGCGAGGTCGGCGGGGGTGGCGGGAGTCCCTCTCCGGGCCAGGTACTCCGGGGACGCGCAGGCCACCAGCCGCGCGGTGCCGAGCTTCCGGGCCACGAGGCGGGAGTCCTCCAGTCGGCCCAGGCGGAGGAGCACGTCGGCGCCCTCCGCGACGGGGTCCACCACGGTGTCGCGCAGCGTGAGGTGCAGCTCCAGTCCGGGGTGGCGCGCGAGGAAGGGGGGCAGCGCGGGGGCGAGGACGAGCTGCCCGATGACCTGGGGCGCCTCCACGCGCAGCCTGCCCGCGGGCTGCTCGCGGGAGCGGGAGAGGGACTCCTTCGCGTCCTCCAGGTCCGCGAGCAGGCGCTGGCAGCGGGCGTGGAAGTCGCGCCCGTCCTCGGTGAGGCGCAGCGCGCGGGTGGTGCGCTGGAAGAGCTTCACGCCCAGCTCCTCCTCCAGCCGGGAGATGCGCCGGCTCACCGCCGAGGCCGTGAGGTGGAGCTTCTTCGCGGCCTGGGTGAAGTCGCCTTCCTCCACGGCTCGAACGAAGGCGTCGATGTTCGCCAGCGAGTGCATTTCGGGGACACCCTCACGAGGCTGCTATCGCCTCGCGTGCTACCGTCTTAGCCAGTCGGTCGTCGCGAATCCAAGGCTCCAGGCGAGCCGGGCGACGAAACATCAGGGGGATTCCCACATGAATCATCGGCTGTCTTCCGCGGTCGCGGTGTCGGGCTTGGTGTGGCTGCTGGGCTGTGGCGAGGACTCGAAGTCGAAGGAGCCCGGGCCTCTGCAGGAGGAGGCGGGCTTCGTCCTCGAGGGCCAGGTGGTGTCGCTGGATGCCGCCTCGCAAGCGGGGGCGACCCGGCTGACCATCGCCTGGGAGAACTGGATGCGAAGTGGGGACATCATCGTCTCGCAGGGGAGCGTCGCGGTGCCGCAGTCGCTGCCCTCGGCGTACTCGCTGCGGTTGACGGGAGAGCCGGGACCGGGGGCGCTCAATGACCTGGGCGCGGGGGCGGGCTTCCTGGGCACGGGCCGCATCGCGGTGTACCAGGACGTCAACGGGGATGACCGCTTCGACCTCGAGACGGAGCCGCTGCGGGGCCTCTCCGCGACGCACGTCGTGCTCTACGCCCCGACGGTGACGCCCGCGCTCCTGTCGGAGCTGCGCGAGTGGAACGGCATCACCAACCTGGAGGCGCTGGTGCCCGGCTATCAACTGGCGCGGGGCGTGTGCCGGGATGGGACGTCCTTCGATGCCCTGGAGATCGTCCCCGCCGTCCCGGTGTCGGTCGTGTCCGAGTCGGAGTCCGACGACGGGTGCCTCAACTACCACTGAGCCGAGGCACCCACCCAGGCCGGGTCAGCTCGCCTTGGCGATGTCCGACATCGCGAGCTGCGGCGGCACGACATAGCCCGTGGAGATGAGGACCTCCGCGGCGGCCAGCGTGATGGCGCCCGTGACGGCGCCCGCGACGGAGGGCTTGCAGCACACGCCAATGGCAATCACGGGGCCCTGCGCGGTGAACTCCGCCACGCCGACGCCGGGCGCGGGCTGGTCCAGGACGCCCTCCACCTGCTCCACGCGCTGCAGGAAGGCCTTCATCAGGCCGTGCACGTCGCAGCCGTGCATCAGCGGCACCTTGATGGCGATGCGGCGGTGGGGGTGGTGGCTGAAGTTGATGATGTTGTCGCCGAACAGGCGGTTGTTGCCCACGGAGATGCGCAGGTTGTCGCCCGTGTCGATGGTGGTGGCGAAGAGGCCAATCTCCTGCACCATGCCCGTGACGCCAGCGGCGGAGATTTCATCGCCCACGCGGAACGGACGCAGCACGAGCAGGAAGATGCCCGCGGCGAAGTTGGAGAGCAGGCCGGACCACGCCGTACCGATGGCGATACCCGCCGCGGCCAGCAGCGCGGCGAAGGACGTGGTCTCGAACCCCATCATCCCCAGGATGCCGAGCAGCAGGAGGATGGTGAGGGAGCCGGCGAACAGCGACTCGATGTAGCGGATGAGCGTGGCGTCGAACTGACGCTTGTGCAGCGTGAGGTACAGCACGCGCCGGAAGGCATTGATGATGGCTCGACCCACGAACCACAACACCAACGCCCCCATTGCCTTGAGCAAGAAGGGGAAGGCCTGTGCGAGAGCCAGAGTCCTGAGTTGTTCGATGACGGCGTCCATGACGCTCCTGAGGGGGCCGGGCATCCACCTGG
Organism: Myxococcus stipitatus DSM 14675; assembly: GCF_000331735.1. Lineage (GTDB taxonomy): Bacteria > Myxococcota > Myxococcia > Myxococcales > Myxococcaceae > Myxococcus > Myxococcus stipitatus. The sequence continues at coordinate 3,284,236 of NC_020126.1, forward strand.
GTGGTGGGCCCCTGGGTTTCGTGTGCGTATTGCAGAGGGCGGGCCATTGCTCGGTATCCGCAAGCCCGCCAAAGGGCTGCGGCCCGTCTGTTTACTGGAGCCCGTGGCGCCGATGCTGACACGCCAGCCGACGTGTCAGCCAGCACACTGACGTGTCAGGACGTTTCCGCGAGCCTAGAGGCCGGTGACGAGCCGCACGCCGCGCTCCCGGCTCAGCGCGTCCCGTGCCGCGTCCGTGACGGCCGTGCCCCGCAGGTCCAGCTGCCTCAGGTGGGGAAGCGACCGCAGCGAGTCCAGCCCCGCGTCGGTGACGCCGGTGCGTGTCAGGTAGAGCGTGTGAAGCCCCGGTGGAAGATGACCCAGGGCCGCATCCCCCAGGCGCCCGCGGGCCAGGCTGAGCCACGTGAGGCGCGTCAGCCCTTGGAGGGCGGGGGTGTAGTGGGCCTCCAGCCACGTCGCGCCCAGGTCCAGGTGGGCGAGGTGCGGCAGCCGCTGGAGGTGGGCGAGTCCGGAGCCGTTGACGAGGGTGCCCGAGAGGTGGAGCGCCGCCAGCTCCGTCAGCTCGCCGAGCTGTCCCAGGCCCAGGTCCGTGAGCAGGGTGCGCTCGGCGCGGAGCGATTGAAGGCGGGACAGGCGGCGGAGCGACGGCAGCCATTCGTCGTTGAAGGCGGTGCGGCTCAGGTCCAGCTCGCGCAGCCCCGAGGGAACGTGCGCCAGGGCCTCCGGGCCGACGGGGGTGTGGCTCAGGTCCAGCCGGGTGAGCCGCTCCGTCTTCTGGAGCACCGCGAGCGCGTCCGCCGTCACGGCGAGGCCCGACACCCCCAGCCGCTCGAGCGCGCTCAGCGCGTCCAGCGACGCGAGCCCCGCTCCCGTGATGAGGGTGCGCGACAGCTCCAGCTCGCGCAGGGCCACCAGGCCGCGCAGGTGCCGCATCGCCGCGTCATCGAGCCGCGTGTCGTCGAGGTGCAGCAGCTCCAGTCGGGTCAGTCCGGCGAGGTGTTGGAGGCCGGGGCCGTGAAGCCGCGTCTTGGTGAGGACCAGGGCCTCGAGCGACTTCGACTCCGCGAGGTGGAGGAGCCCCGCGTCCGTCACTTGGGTCTCGCCGAGGTGGAGCGCTTCCAGCGCTCGCAGCGCGCCGATGGGCGCGAGCCCCCCGTCGGTGAGGCCGGTCCGCGCGAGCCCCAGCCACGTGAGGTGGGGCATGTCCCGCAGGCGCGCGAGGCCCGCGTCCGTGACCTGGGTCCCGCTGAGGATGAGCGTGTGCAGGTGGGCCCCGGACACCCAGGCGAGGACGCGGTCGTCCGTCGACGTGTCCGAGAGGTCCAGCCACTCCAGCTCCGCCTGGGCCGAGAGGAAGCGCAGGCCCTGGGCGCTCACGGACGTCCCCGCGAGCCCCACCCGCCGCAGCGTGGTGAGCCCTTCGAGGAACGCGAGCCCCTTGTCCGATATCGCCGTCTCCTCCAGCCGCACCACGGACAGGCGTCGGAGCCCCGACAGGTGCGGGAGCCCGGCATCCGTCACCCGCGTGCCGTCGAGGTGCAAGGCCTCCCAGGCGGTGAAGTCCCTCAGCGCGCCCAGGTGGGCATCTCCCAGCGATGAGCCGGAGGCACGCAGCGTCACCAGGCTCGTGCCTCGCACGAGCGCGGCGAGCAGCGTGGGCTCGGGGACACCCGTGGCCTCGAAGCAGAGCCCGGGCACGCGGTGGTTCGTGAGCGCCATGGCCACCCGGTGCGCGTCGGCGGGTGACGTCACGGGGCGCACCGGCTCCGCGCACCAATCCCTCTCAGCGGGAGGGTGGAAGTCGGAGGGCTCCGCCGTCAGCGTGGACCACGGAGTGGTGCTCCCATCGGGGAGGACTCGGTAGACCGTGAGCACGGGGCGGGGGGGCTCGATGGGTGGGGCGGGCTTCGGTGCCGTGGTGGCGCACCCCAGCATGAGGCACAGCGCTCCTCCGAGTCGCGACAGCCCACCACCCATGCATTCACCTCCCGCGAGAGTCCCGGCGCGTGGAGCATGGCGCAGCGGCCGGAGGCGCGGAAGTCGAAGTGTGCGAGGGCCGCTCAGGACGTCTTCGTGACCGCGAGCAGCCGCTCCACCGCCAGCAGCACCGAGGCGGCGCTGGCCGGGTGCTTCACGAAGGCGGCGGGGTTGAGGTTCGTCAGTCGTCCCATCAGCGAGTCGGGGCCGCTGACATTGACCAGGATGACGCGGGTGCCCGGGCGGGCCGCGGTGCTGAGCACGTCGAGCGCGGTGCCGGTGTCCACGACGATGATGGGCGCGGGCCGGGTGGTGTCCGTCGCGATGCGCAGGCCCTTCTGTTCGAACAACTCGGAGACCAGCGCGAGCAGGCGCGTGTCCGTCAGGCTCACCAGCACGGGCACTCGCGTGTCCAGCTCCACGGCGGTGGCGGCCTGGGGCACGGCGCCCTTGCCCAGTTCGCGCACGTCCTTGGTCAGCCACTGCATCACATCCGCATTCAGCACGCCGCGCACGCGCTGGAGCAGCGACGCGTCCTGCGTGAGGAAGTGCTTCAGCCGGCGCTCCGCCTCCGGAGGAAGCTGGGTGAAGGCCACGCCCATCTCGTCGTCGCGAGACCACGCCACCTGCGCGAGGGTGCGCAGGGCCTGCGGTGTGTCGGGGAGGGTGATTCGCAGCTCCAGGGTGCTGCCCACCGGCAGCGCGCGCGTCGTCCGGAGGGCCAGCCCTCCGGCGCCGATGTTCTTGCTGTACGCGCGCACCACGTCGTCCTGGTTGGCGAATGTCACCTCGAGCACAGCCTCCGCGCGCGCGGCGCGGACGGGAAGCGGACTGCCTTCGGGAGGAAGGGCGCCCAGCTCCAGGAGCACGTCGCGCAGGAGTTCCAGGCGCTGCTCTTCCTCGGGGCCGAGGGCCTGCGTGCGTTGGCGTTCCAACAGGGACTTGTACTCCTCCAGCGCGTTGACACGTGGACTTCCCATGAGCTCCCCGCCAGCTGCGTCCGTTGCGTAGCGTGCCATGCGCGCGCCAACCCGCGCGAGAGGTCGGCTTCCACCCTGCCGAGGAGGTTGCTCCCTGCTATAGCCACTTCATGGATGCCTCGTTCGAGCCCCCGGAACGACCGGGAACGTTGAGTAGCCTCCTTCGCTGGACCGTGGCCTGTGCCGCGATGCCTCCCTTGCTGCTCCCCGCGCTCGCGCTGGGGCCGCTGCGCCCGAGCTCCTCCGATGCGCTCATGCGCACCTGGTGTCTCTGGGCGCGTCGCGTCTTCGGCGTGGACGTGGACGTGGTCGACCACAACGAGGGGGGGTATGACGACGGCGCGCCGTATGTCTTCCTCCAGCTGAACCAGACGAGCCTGAGCGAGGCGTTCGTCACCACCGCGGCGCTGCCTCGGTGGGCGCTCATCTTCATGAACATCGAGTTCGCGGCGCTGCCCTTCATCGGGTGGGTGCCGGTGTCGCAAGGCTCCGTGGTGGTGGTGCGTCAATGGAGCGCGCAGGCGCGGCGCGCCGTGGACCGGGCCGCGGACGCGATGCGCAGGGGCGCCTGCTTCTACATGTCCATCGAGGGCCGTCGCAGCCCCGACGGCGCGCTGGGGCCGTACAAGAAGGGCGCGGCGGTGCTCGCCATCCGCTCCGGGGCCCGCATCGTCCCCATGGTGTTTCATGGCGCGCGGGACGTGCTCCCGTTCGGCGAGTGGCGCGTGCGGCCGGGCCGCGTGCGCGTGGAGCTGCTCCCCGCCATCGAGACGGAGGGCCTGTCCTACGCGGACCGGGACGCGCTGGTGGAGCGGCTGCGCGTGCTGGCGCAGTCCCAGGGGCTGGGGCGTCCTCCAGGCTGAGTCACACGCGCGGGCTCGCGGCGAGTAGGCTTGCCGCCATGGCCTATCAACGCAATCCCGTGAAGGCGCCGCGCGTGTCGGGGCTCGCGCTCAAGGCATTCGTCAACACGCTGGAGAGCTCGGTCGGGGCTCCCGTGTTGGAGAAGCTGGTGCGGGACAGTGGCATCACCCCCTGGCGGGAGCTGTCGCCCGGAGACGCGCCGCCGCTCCAGTTCCCCCTGCCTCCCGGTGCGCCCGCGACGGAGCCCCAGTCCCCGGCCGAGCAGGCCGTGCGCGCCATCGCCGCGCGGGCCTCCCCGCCGGAGCGCGAGACGGTGGGCGCGTTCGTGCGGGCCTACCGCGACGGACAGGTGGACCCCGTCACGGTGGCGCGCCGGCTCCATGCGACGCTGGACACGCTGGAGCAGGGGGACGCGCGGATGGGGATGTTCATCACGCGCAAGCCCGAGGAGGTGCTGCGAGCCGCGGAGGCCTCCGCGGAGCGCCTGCGCGCGGGACGTCCGCTGAGCGTGCTGGACGGCGTGCCGGTGGTGGTGAAGGACGAGGTGGACGTGGCGGGCTACCCCACGACGCTCGGCACCCGGTTCAGGAACCAGGTGGCGGCGGTGGATGCGACGGTGGCCGCGCGCCTGCGGGCCGCGGGGGCGCTCATCCTGGGCAAGGCCAACATGCAGGAGATTGGCATCAACCCCATCGGGCTGAATCCGCACCACGGCGCCGTGCGCAACCCGTGGAACCGGGGGCACATCACGGGGGGCAGCTCCAGTGGCTCGGCGGCGGTGGTGGCCGCGGGCCTGTGCCCGCTGGGTGTCGGCGCGGACGGAGGCGGCTCCATCCGAATCCCCGCGGCGCTGTGCGGCATCGTCGGGCTCAAGGCCACCTGGGGCCGCATCCCCGAGACGGGCGTGCCGCCGCTCTGCTGGAACGTGGGCCATGTCGGGCCCATGGGGCTGACGGTCGACGACGTCGCGGCCCTGTACGCGGTGCTCGCCGGGCCCGATGGCAAGGACGTGGTGGCGCAGAATCAGCCCGCGCACCACCTGTCGGGCTATGAGCGCGCGGACCTGACGGGGATTCGGCTGGGCATCTGCTGGCCGTACTTCGAGGACGCCGCGCCCGACGTGGTGGCGCGCTGCAAGGACGCGGTGAAGGCGCTCACGGACGCGGGCGCGGTGGTGGTGGAGATTCCCGCGCCGGACCTGAACACGGTGCTCTGGACGCACAGCTGCATCATCCTGAGCGAGATGGCGGAGTCGATGCTGCCGCACACGCGCGAGCGGGTCTCCGACTTCGGGCTCGACTCGCGCACGAACCTGGCCATCGGCCGGCACTTCCGCGCCACGGACCTGGTGCACGCGCTGCGACACCGCCACCGGCTGACGCGAGAGCTGCTCGCCGTCATGTCCGGCGTGGACGTCATCATCACCCCCACGACGGCCATCTCCGCGCCCGCCATCCCCGAGTCGACGCTCCCCGAGGGGGAGTCGAACCTCCAGGTCGCGGACGCGCTGATGCGCTTCGTGCGCGAGGGCAACCTGACGGGCTTCCCCGCGCTGTCCGTCCCCGCGGGCCATGACCGCGCGGGCCTGCCCGTGGGCGTGCAGCTCATGGGGCGCCCCTTCGAGGAGCACCTGCTCTTGCGCCTGGGGCGCGTGGTGGAGAGCGCCACGCCCGTGCGCACGCCGTCGCTCCACGTCACCGCCTTGCGGTGAGGGATGTGCTTGTGGGCGGCCCGGAGTCCCCGGGCCGCCCCGCATGTCACTCTTCAACCCGGATGTATCCAGTCGTTTTGTATACCTTCTGAATTTCGCCAGGACTGTCGCTCGTGGCCGTGATGAGGGATTGAGCTGGCAATTCGAGAAGAGATGGTCAGGATGCCTCGTGAGGCCGGACGTCAATTCCTGTCATCCGGGCGGCCTGGGAGGAATCCAATCATGCGATGGAATCAACAGGGGCGCTGGCTCCCCGTGGTGCTGGCGGCGTCCGTCTGGAGTGCCTGTGGCCCGGCGTCACCGCCCGCGCCCGAACCGGACTCGCAAGGCGTGGTCTCCGCGGGGCTCGCCGAGCTCGTCGTGAACGGCGACTTCAGCGGAGGCTCGGTGGCGCCCTGGTGGAGCGGCCCCAACACGCAGTCGGTGGTGGAGAACGGGCGGCTGCGGGTCAACGTCACGGGCAACCCGGCGAATCCGTGGGATGCGCCCATGGGACAGGATGGCATCGCCCTGGTGAACGGTCAGTCGTACACCTTGGCGTTCACCGCGTCGGCCTCCGCGCCCGTGACGGTGCGGGTGACGGCGCAGCTGGGGACGGCGCCGTACACCGCGCCGTTGGACCAGCGCATCACCTTGGATGGCACGCCGCGCGCGTTCTCGTTCCCCTTCACCTCGAACCTGGGCACGACGGCCGGGCAGGTGACCTTCCAACTGGGCGGCGCGGGGGCCTTCTCCGCGTTCCTGGACAACGTCTCGCTCTCCACGGGCGGTGGAGGTGGTGGTGGGCCGCTGGGGATGACCAGCGGCTTCTACGTGGACCCGGACTCCAACCCCGCCGTGTGGGTGCGCAACAACGGCTGGGACTCGCGCGCGGCGGGCATCCAGAGCGCCATCGCGAGCAAGGCGGGGGCGAAGTGGTTCGGCAACTGGAGCGGAGACATCGCGTCGGCGGTCTCCAGCTACGTCACCGCGGCGGACGCGGCGGACAAGCTGCCGGTGCTCGTGGCCTACAACATCCCTGGGCGCGACTGTGGCAGCCACTCAGGGGGCGGCGCGGGCAGCCCGGAGGCGTACCGGACGTGGATCTCCGCGTTCGTCACCGGCCTGGGCAACCGCCCGGCCGTGGTCATCATCGAGCCCGACGCGGTGGCGCAGCTCGACTGCCTCCCCGATGACACGGAGCGCAACACGCGGCTGGGCCTCTTGCGGTACGCGACGGAGCAGCTGCGAGATCGCGCGCCCAACACCTGGGCCTACCTGGATGGCGGCAACGCGGGCTGGATTGCCGCCGACACCATGGCGCAGCGGCTGGAGTCCGCGGGCGCGCGCAACATCCGAGGCTTCGCCCTCAACGTGTCGAACTATTACCTCACGAGCGCCTCCACGGCGTACGGCGCGGCGGTCAACAGCGCGCTGAACACGCGCTATGCGTACACGCGTCCCTTCGTGGTGGACACCAGCCGCAACGGCAACGGCCACAACGGCGACTGGTGCAACCCCGCGGGCCGCAAGCTGGGCGCGTTGTCACAAGCAGGTGGAGGCGCGGAGATGCTCCTGTGGGTGAAGGTGCCTGGGGACTCCGACGGAAACTGCGGCATCGCGCCGAACACGCCCGCGGGCACGTTCAGTCCCGACATCGCCACGCGCCTCATCTCGGGTACGTGATTCCCCAACAATCGCCGCGCGCGTGAGGACTCCGCGCGCGGCCGCGGACGAAGTGCTTGAAGTCGCGGGAGGGCAGCGCTTGGATGCGCCCCCATGTCCGAGCTGCTGACCCGCGCCGAAGCCTCGAATTACGCCGAAACCTCGCGTCATTCCGACGTGCTCGCCTTCATCGACGAGCTCTGCCGCCGTACGAAGCTCGCCCGACGGGTGGACTTCGGAACGAGCGGGGAGGGACAGCCGTTGGTGTCCCTCGTCGTGAGCGACCGCAACTGCTTCACGCCCGAGCAGGCGCGCAAGCAGAAGAAGGTCGTGGTGATGGTGGAGGCGAACATCCACGCGGGCGAGGTGGAGGGGAAGGAAGCCCTGCTCGCGCTCGCGCGGGATTTGACGCTGACGAAGCTGGGCCAGAAGGTGCTGGACCGGGTGTGCCTGGTCCTGATTCCCAACTTCAACCCGGACGGCAATGACCGCATCAGCCCCAACAACCGCAAGCTCAACCTGAAGAGCCTGGAGGGGCAGGTCAACCCCGAGGGAGGCGTGGGCACGCGCTACACGGGCGAGGGCTGGAACCTCAACCGCGACAGCATGAAGCAGGAGGCGCCGGAGACGCGCGCCGTCGCGAAGCTGCACCAGGCGTGGTGGCCGGAGGTGTTCATCGACTGCCACACCACGGACGGCAGCATCCACGACTTCGACCTGACGTTCGACACGTCGCACTCGAACGAGCCGCTGTTCCAGGAGCTGCGGGACTACAACCGGGAGATGCTGGAGCGCGTCTCGGCGGCGGTGCAGAAGCGCCACGGCTTCGACAGCTACTGGTACGGCAACTACCGCGAGGAGGATGTCCCCACCTCGGGCTGGCACACCTACCCGGCGCTCCCGCGCTTCGGCAGCCACTACCGCGGCCTGCTGGGCCGGCTGGACGTGCTGCTGGAGACGTACAGCTACATCGACTACCCGCGCCGCTGCGCGGTGATTCGCGCGTGGCTGCTGGAGTTGATTCGCGAGGCGGCCCGGAGCGCGAAGGCCTGCCTCTCCGTCACCCAGGCCGCGCAGGACGCCATCATCGCGCGCGGCAAGACGCCGGACCCGCGGGAGCTGGTGGGCATCAACTACGGCGTGGCCACCCGCGACGCGGAAGGGGCGCTGACGTACGACTACCCGGCCTACGCGAAGCCCGGGGACCTGGCGCGCATCCAGGCGTTCGACGAGAAGAGCATCGCGGAGCACCGCTTCCCCGGGAAGAAGAAGAAGGTCTACCGCGTGCCGCACTACCGCACGTTCCTCCCCACGCATGCGGTGAGCACGCCGGAGGGCTACCTGGTGCCCGCGGAGCTGGCGCCCCGGCTGGAAGGCCACGGCATCCGCTTCGAGGCCCTCCCGAAGGCGCGCTCCTTCCTGGTGGACAGCTACCGCGTCGCCCGCCGCGAGGAGACCTTCAGCCCCGACGTGGCGGCGAACGTCCCGCGTCCGGGCGAGGCCGAGGTGCCGCTGAGCATGAAGCCCAAGCCCGTGCGCTTCGAGACGGTGCTCACGGTGGCGCCCGAGCGCACCACGCGTGAGTTCCCCCAGGGCACGCTCTATGTCCCCACCGCCCAGCGCGGCGGCACGTTGGCCGTGTACCTGCTGGAGCCGCACTCCGATGACGGCTTCTGCCGGTGGCAGTTCGTGGACAAGCAGGTGGAGGTGGGCGGGCTGTACCCCGTGCACCGCGTGGTGAGCCCCGCTCCCGCGCCGAAGAAGGCGGAGTAGGTAGGCGGAGGTGGCCTGGAGCCCGCGAGGGTAGGGGCTCCAGCGCCCGGGGGGGCGTCACCGCGACACCGGACAGGGCGTTCCAGTTCGTCCCTGGGGTTCCGCGGTTCGTCCCTTCGCGCGTGGAAGCAGTCCCGCAGGCTCGTTAGCGTGCCGGGCCATGCGTGATGAGGACAAGGCCCGACGGGGGGCCGGAGAGGTCGCACCGCTGCCGTCCTGGGCTGTCTGGACGGGGGCCTTGGGCTGGTGGCTCGCCGATGCGTTCGTCGCGGTGAGCCAGGTGCGCATCCTCCAGCGCCTGGGCGAGGTGAAGGCGCCGGACGAGGAGCTGTGGCGCATGTCGCTCACCAGCTCGCTCTTGTGGGTCCCCATCACGGTGCTGTGTCTGCGCTTGTCGGAGCGCGTGCCCCTGTCGCTGCGGGGCGGCGCGCGCCCGTGGGTGGCGCACCTCGCGGCGCTGTTCGGGGTGCTCTTCGGACGGGCGGCCTTCGTCATGCTCACGCAGGACCTGGTGGGCTGGTACGAGCGGATGCCGAGCGTGCCGGACCTGCTGGCCCAGAGCGTGGCCAACAACCTGCTGCCCTTCGTGTTGCTGACGGCGGGAGGGCACGCGCTGGGGCTCGCGAGGCGAGCGCACGTGCGGCAGCGGCGCGCGGACCAGCTGCAGGCGCAGCTCGCGGAGGCGCGGCTGCAGGCCCTGGCGTCGCAGCTCCGGCCGCACTTCCTGTTCAACGCGCTCAACGCGGTGGCCTCGCTGGTCCACGCGGACCCGGATGGCGCCGAGCGGATGCTGGCGCGGCTGGGGGACCTGCTGCGCCAGAGCCTGGAGTCCCACGGCCGGCAGGAGGTGACGCTGCGCGAGGAGCTGGCGGCGCTGACGCCGTACCTGGACATCGAGCAGATTCGCTTCGGGCCCCGGCTGCAGGTGGCGTGGAGCCTGGCGCCGGATGTGATGGACGCGCGGGTGCCCTTCCTGGCGCTGCAGCCGCTGGTGGAGAACGCCATCCGCCATGGCCTGGCGCCGCGCGCGGAGCCGGGGCGAATCGAAATCACGGCCGAGCGGGAGGGGACGGTGCTGCGGTTGTCCGTCCGGGACGACGGCATGGGGCCTCCGCCGGAGGGGCCGGTCCGGGTGGGCGGCGTGGGGCTGTCCAACCTGCGCGCGCGGCTGGTGACTTTGTACGGGCCCCGGGCGGGCCTGGAGCTGCGCCGGGGGACTCCTCGCGGCGCGGTGGCGGAGCTGCGTGTGCCGCTGGATGACGGTCTTGAAGGAGAGCGGGTGGCGGCATGAGTGGAGAGCTCGTGGAGACGTCGCTGTTGCGTGTGGCGCTGGCGGATGACGAGCCGCTGGCCCGGTCCCGCCTGCGCGCGCTGTTGTCGGCGGAGCCTCACGTCGAGGTGGTGATGGAGGCGTCCAGCGGCGCGGAGGCGGTGCGCGGCGTGCTGGAGGCCGCGCCGGATGTGTTGCTGCTCGACATCGAGATGCCCGCGGGAGACGGGTTCGAGGTCCTGCGCGCGCTGCCGCCCGAGGTGTTGCCGGTGGTGGTGTTCGTCACCGCCTGGCAGCAGCACGCGGTGAAGGCCTTCGAGGCCCAGGCGCTCGACTTCCTGCTCAAGCCCTATGACAAGGAGCGCTTCCGCGCGGCGCTGGCCCGGGCGCGTCAGCAGGTCCGGCTGCTGCGGCGCGGTGAGTCCGGGGCGAGGCGCGAGGCGCTCCTGTCTGGCCTGGCCCTGGCCGAGGCTCCGCTGCGCCGGCTCCCCGTCAAGGTGGACGGGCGCATCCGCTTCGTGGACTGCGCCTCCATCACCCACGTGGAGGCCGAGGCCAACTACGTGCGGGTGCACGCGGAAGGGGAGCAGCACGTCCTGCGCGAGACGCTGACGCACCTGGAGGAGCGCCTGGACCCTCGGCGCTTCCTGCGGGTCCACCGCTCCGTGCTCATCAACCTGGACAAGGTGCGGGAGATGGAGCCGCTCTCGCAAGGGGAGTACCTGCTGGTGCTGGGCACGCGCGGTGTCGCGGTGCGCACCGGGCGAAGCCACCGCGCCCGCGTGGAGGCCGCGCTGGGGCTGGGCGCGTCGGTGACGGAGTCGCGCTGAGGGCCGTCCCCGCGCCGCGTCCGTTCATCCCGCGGCCCGTTCGCTTCATCCCCACTTCCCGGACACGCGAAGCCGCGAGGCGTACCTCTTCGGTCGCACCATCCACCCGAGAGGACCTCGCCATGTCATCGTCATCGCGTTGCATCCCCGCGTTGCTCGCCGCGCTTGCCCTGTCCACCTCCGCGTCCGCGGCCGCTCCGCGCACGCCGGAGGTGCTGGCTCCTGGCTTCATCTCCTTGCCCGACCAGGAGGAGTGGCGCATCGCCTTCACGCCGGACGGTCGCACCGCCTTCTGGGGCGTGAGCTCCGGCTTCTTCCCGGAGACGCGCCAGGCCACCATCGTCTTCTCCGAGTGGCGTGACGGCCGCTGGTCGGAGCCGCGTCCCGCGCCCTTCTCGGGCGTGTACTCGGACATCGACCCGTTCGTCTCCCCGGATGGGCGCCGCCTGTTCTTCTCCTCCATCCGCCCGCTCAACGGCGAGCCTCGCGCCGATATCGAGGTGTGGGTGGTGGAGCGCCGCCGCGACGGAGGCTGGAGCGAGCCGCGCCACCTGGGCGGCACCGCGCTCAGCACCGGCGATGAGCTGTACCCGAGCGTGGACGCGCAGGGCACGCTCTACTTCGCCTCGGACCGCGAGGGCGGCTACGGCGCGTGGGACTTGTACCGCTCCAAGCTCCGCGCGGACGGCACCTACGGGCCCGCGGAGAACCTGGGGCCGGGCGTCAACACGGAGTACTGGGAGTTCAACCCCCACGTCACGCCGGATGGGAAGACGATGCTCTTCGCGTCCATCGGCCGGCCGGATGGGTATGGCTATGGCGACTTGTACGTCTCCCAGCGCACGTGGCGAGGCTGGCAGCCCGCGCGCAACCTGGGCCCGACGGTGAACACGGCGCTGGACGAGTACCACCCGACGCTCTCGCCCGACCACCGCACGCTCTACTTCGTGCGGCACCAGTATGAGCCGTTCGTCCCGAGCGAGCTCTACCACGTCCGCGTGGGGCGGCTCCTCCCCGAGCTGGACGTGTGCGACGTGCATCACTGAGGCGCCCCGTGGCTCCGCCCGGTGTCAGGGGACTCCGGGCGGAGTCTCGGTTCGACGCCCCCCTCAGCGCGTCTCGAGGCGGAGGTTGTCCAGGGCCAGGTCGGGCTGTCCCTTGGGCAGGTCGACGAAGAAGGCCACGGGCTGCGCATCCCCCAGGTTGAAGTGGGCCAGGATGTGCCGGCTCACCGAGTTGCAGCGCATGCGCAGCTCGCGGTTGTCGGAGGTGATGAATCCACACGTCGCCCCCGTCACGTCGCGCGACGTGTCGAACTCCACCCGCCACGTGCGCCCTCGGATGAACGCCTGTCGCGTCACGAGGAAGCGCTGGCCGCCCTTCACGCGCGCGGCGAAGCCGGAGGAGCCCATCCGCGTCCAGGTGGCCGGAACGGGAGTGCGCGTGCCGGGCTCGACGATGCCCATGCCCACGCGCTGTGAGCGGTACTCGAAGCCATTGGCGAGCGGGTCCGCGACGGTGGTGATCTCCGTCACCGCGAACGCCCCCGAGCCCTGCGCCGCGGATATCTGGAGCGTCTGGCTGCCGCCGCGGGTGGCCTTGAAGGCGATGCCGACGAGCCCCGCGGCCTCCGCCGCATGCACGACGGGGCGCACGCCGCGCAGCAGCGTCTGGTTGCCCAGCGCGAGCGTGATGAGCGGAGGCGTGCCCTCCAGGGAGCGGATGCGGACCGACACGCGATAGGTCATCCCCGCGACGACGTTCGCCGGGGGGAGGGTGACGGTCTCTCCTCGCGCGACGGGGACCAGGGGCTCGTTGACGATGCGCAGGCGCTCCCACGCGGTGCACGTGGTGTCCGTGCACGGCCAGCGCTTGGGGAAGGCCTGTCTGCCGACCATGCCCTTGCGAAGAATCCAGATGTCGTGGGTGAGCCAGAGCAGGGGATTGGGGAACAGGCCCGGCTCCTCGGTGCCGCAGACGTCCGTCGTGCTCCTGCCCTCCGCGAGCTTCTGGGTGACGGCGAGCCGCGCATAGCCCAGTCCTCCGTCGCCGGGTTTTCGCGCGGTGCGGTCGGGGTCCTCGCAGAGGAAGTCATAGTCATGCGCGGTGAAGACCCATTTGTCCCACGTGGCCACGGGGCCCAGCAGCTCCTGCGTGCCCAGCCCCGCGTTGAGCTGGGTGATGCCGGAGCCCGACGAGCCGTGGCAGCCGTGCAGCTCCGTCAGCCGCGCGTCGGTGCCCACCAGCGTCACGCCCAGCGAGACGGTGGGTCGAGGCGGGTCGCTCCACGGCTTGGAGACGAGCGGGAGGAGCTGGTTGGCCGGGTAGTAGTGGTAGTTCTGGACCGGGTCGTAGTTGGCGTAGAGCGTGTAGTGCTGCCAGAGGTCGGAGCGCCGGTCGTCGGGGATGGCGTAGACCTCATGGGCCCAGGCCATGGACACGGGCACTCCCACGCCCTCGTGGTCCGCGACGCTCAGGTAGTCGTAGCGGCAGCCGGGGCTCGCGGGGCCGCAGTCGAGCAGGGCCGTGTCGGCGCGAGGGAAGTTGCCCGGGCAGTTGTACGTGCCATAGGCGTTGCCGCAGCGGGAGACGACGCGGCACTGATAGGACGTGGTGCTGTAGCCCGGGCCCAAGGGTGTGCGGCGGTAGCGGGGGAAGGTGCCGGCCAGGCTGTTCGCGGTGGCCTCCCACTTCACGTCCGCCTCCACCATCGGGTCATACATCTGGACCTCGAGTGGTTGGTGGGGTGGGTCCCACACGTTGATGTCGTCCACGCAGTGGGCGGCGGTGATGGCCTTGCGCGGAGAGATGAAGGTGACGCCGCAGGTGTAGCGCAGCGGGCTGCCGTCCAGGCCCAGCCGGAGCTCGTGGGTGTCGGGCTGTCGCATCGGGACGAAGAGGGTGCCTCGGCTGAGCTGGCTGCTGGCCATGGCGCCTCCCGGAGAGAAGGCCATGTCGTAGTAGTCCCGATAGGCCAGCTGCACCTGCTGGGGCGTGGCCCCGGGCTCTTCGGTGGTGGGCTCGTCGAGCGGGCGGCATGCGGCGAGCGCGGCGCCCAGGATTGAAAGATGGAAGCTCGCGCCGAACCACGCGGCGCGAAGTGTCGTCTCCATTTGGATGATTCTCCCTGTCCGTCGGACGGGCCGCGCGACTCGCGACCCCTCGTGCAAGCTGGCGATGCCCCTGGCGGAGGACGCCCCGAGGGGTGGGCTCCGCGTTCGTTTGGAGTCCGCCTGTGTTGAGCGCTCAGCCTCGCCAGTCCGGCCCTGTCACGGAGCCGACGCGCGGCGATGCGGGGGCTGCATGCGGGTTCAGGCCGGGTGGAAACGACGGGGCGGGCCTGGGAGTGAGCCGCCGTGTGGCCGGCCGCCCCCGAGGACCTGGGGCGCGTCTATACTCCGCGCCCATCATGACGGCGGACCCTCACAAGCAGCAGTTGCGGCGCACGATGCGGCGGGATTTGTGGCTCACGCTCACGCCCGCGGTACTCCTCATGGGCGCCGCCTTCGCCGCCGCGTTCCACTTCATCGAGCCCGCCCCACCCAAGAAGCTCGTCCTGGCCATGTCGCCGGACGAGGGCGGCTTCCGGTTCTACGCCCGGAAGTATCAGGACTTCCTCGCCCGGCACGGCGTCACCCTGGAGCTGCGCTCGACGAAGGGCTCCATCGACAACATCGCGCTGCTCGCCGACGCGCGGTCCGGCGTCGACGTGGCCTTCGTGCAGAGCGGCACCGTGGCCAGCGAGAAGGCGGCGGAGAACGTGGTGTCGCTGGGCAGCCTCTCCTACGTGCCCCTCTGGGTCTTCCACAGGGGCGAGCCGCTGGAGGACGTGCGCCAGCTCGAGGGCCGCCGCATCGCGGTGGGCCCCGAGGGCAGCGGCACCCGCGCGCTGGCGCTCACGCTGCTCAAGGCCAACGCGGTGGAGGGCGCGCCCACGGAGCTGCTTCCCCTGGAGCGCGACGCCGCCGTGGAGCAGTTGAAGCAGGGCCAGCTCGACGCCGTGTTCCTCATCTCCCCCGCGGAGTCGCCCATCATCCACAAGCTGGCGGCGGTGCCGGGCATCCAGCTGCTGAGCTTCTCGCGGGCGGAGGCGTACTCGCGCCGCTTCACGTACCTGTCCCGCCTGGTGCTGCCGCGCGGCGTGTTCAACCTGGCGGCGGACATCCCGGAGCGGGACGTGGAGGTGCTCGCGCCCACGGCGAACCTGGTGGCGCGCGACTCGCTGCACCCCGCGCTCGCCTACCTCCTCATGCGCGCGGCCAGCGAGGTCCATGGCAAGGCGGGCCTGCTCGACGGGGCCGGCGAGTTCCCCGCACCGCGCGAGACGGGCTTCCCCCTGAGCAGCGAGGCCCGCCGCTACTACGAGGCCGGCGTGCCGCTGCTCCAGCGCTACCTGCCGTTCTGGGCGGCCAACCTGGTGGACCGGCTCTGGGTGATGCTCGTGCCCTTCATCGCCGTGGTGGTGCCGCTGTTCCGCATCATCCCCGCGCTCTACCAGTGGCGCATCCGCTCGCGCATCGTCCGCTGGTACGCGCGCCTGAAGGAGATTGAAATCCAGCTCGACGAGAACCCCGGGCGGGAGATGCTCGAGGACATGCTCAAGCGGCTGGAGGAGGCCGAGCGGGAGGTCAACCGCATCCCCATGCCCCTGTCGTACGCGGAGAACCTCTACTTCTTCCGCGAGCACATCGAGGTGGTCCGCCGGCGCCTCATCCGCCGGCTCGCCGGGGGCCTGGAGGGCGTGGACGGCCATCTCCAGCATGCCAGCGCACAGTAGGCCGTGTGCCGGGGCGACTTCCCCCGTGCGGCCGCCCCGCCGAGTTGATATGCAAGCCCGACGATGGCGATGGACGCCATCCCCTCTCTCCCAGGAGGCTCCATGTACGCCGACCTTGATCTTGCCGCGGTGGAAGCCCTGTTCGCCTGGGGGACGTGGGCCGCTTAAGCCAGGCCCGCCCGAAGGTCCGTCACAGCACGGTCCCCACCTCCAGGTGCCCTGAAGAATCCAGGTGCGCCGCTGGCACCGCTCTGTCCGGAGTCCTTCATCGTGTCACTTGAATCCCTTGGTTGGGGGCCCGAGCTGGCCCAGGTTTTCTCTCGAGTCGTCGAGTCGTCGTCCCTCTCCCTCGTCCCCGGCCGCGTGGTGCGCCAGGAGCGCGGGCTTCTCACCGTCCAGACGGCGGAACGCATCCTGTTGGTGCGCACGGCCGGAAGGCTCCTCCACAACGCGCCCGGCGCCGAGTCGCTCCCCACCGTGGGCGACTGGGTCGCGCTGCAACTGCCCTCCGGCGCGGGGGACGGCATGCTGCACGCCGTGCTCCCCCGAAAGAGCCTGCTCATGCGCCGCGGCGTGGGCCGGGAGGGAAGTGGGCAGCTCATCGCGGCCAACCTGGACGTGGTGCTGCTGGTCGCCGGGCTGGATTCGAACTTCAATCCCCGCCGCATCGAACGCGCGCTGGCCATGGCGTGGAGCAGCGGCGCGTCCCCCGCGGTGCTGCTCTCCAAGGCGGACCTCATGGAGGACGCGCTCAGCGCCGTCCAGGAGGTGGAGGCGCTGGCCCCTGGCGTCCCCGTGCTCGCGTTGAGCGCGTGGACCGGCGAGGGGCTGGACGCGGTGCGGGCGCTGCTGCCCCCAGGCAAGACGGGCGCCCTGCTGGGCTCATCGGGCGTGGGCAAGTCCACCCTGGTCAACCAGCTCCTCGGCGAGGAGCGTCTGGCCACCCAGCCGGTCCGCACCGAGGATGACAAGGGGCGTCACACCACCACGAACCGGGAGCTGTTCCTGCTGCCGCATGGGGGGCTGCTCATCGACGGGCCCGGGATGCGGGAGCTGGGGCTCCTGGGAGACGAGGAGGAGGGGGTCCAGCAGACCTTCACGGACATCCTCGAGCTCGCCGACAGTTGCCGCTTCCGCGACTGCGGCCACCAGCAGGAGCCCGGCTGCGCCGTCCGCGCCGCTGTCCAGTCCGGCACACTCCCTCAAGCGCGCCTGGACAGCTACGAGAAGCTGAAGCGGGAGCGGGCCTTCCACGCCCGGCAGACGAATGCCGCGGCCCAGCACGAGCACCGCCGCTTCGAGCGGGACAGGACCTTGGTGGGTTGGGAAGTCTCGCGAGCCAAGCGACGCCGGGACTGACCGAGCACCCGAAAATCCCCCAAAAATCCCCCGCTCAAGGATTCAGGCGCGCCGCGTTTGGATACACGAAAGGTGGGGGCACCGGGCTGAGCCTGGGGCCCAAGGGATTCAAGCGCTGAGCGCTTGATGGGGGCTTGGGGGGAGTGTCCGGGCGTCGTTCCCCGGCACTCGAGTTTTCGAACGCACGGCGTTCGAGGGGGGGAAGAGGCGCGCCGGGGGGCTCGTCTCTGACCTTGACGAGGGGGCGCCCCTGGGGAGGGGCGTGGCTTCCGGAGGGCATGCCGAGGGGCGTGCCGACGCCGTACCGGAAGTTCGAATTTTCGCAGTCCTTCATACGGCGGGGAGCGCGTCGAGGGGGCGCGCTCCCCGCGGTTCTTTTTGGGGCAGAGGTGCCGGGCCGCGAGGGCCCGGCGTTCCGGACGCGCTACTTCGCGTCCGTCGACTGCATCAGCTTGATGCTCTGCCCGGACTCATCCGTCACCACCGAGCCGGCGCTCTTCTGCTGCGCCTCCGTAGGCGTGCCCACGGAGAAGCTGGACACCTTCGACAGCGGGTTGCCGTCGAACGTGCCGCTGACGGCGACGACGAGGTGCGAGCGGCCGGCGCCCGGGGTGAACGCGACCTCGAAGGTCTGCGTGGAGGCCCCGGAGACCTGGATGCCGCGCACGGGCGAGGTGTCACCGGACACCTGGAGCCCTTCGACACCGGAGAGGTCCACCCGCACGTCGCTGCCCGCGGACAGGAAGCGCACGGTGACGGTGGCCTTGTTCTCGTGGAGCTTCGCGCCCACTTCGACGGGAGCGCTGAACTTGCCGACGGGCGTCTCTTCCTTGTGGGAAGCGGTGTCCGCCGAGTTGGGGCTGTTCTTGGCGGGAGAGGTGCAAGCAAGCGGCGCCGCCAGCGCGAGGAGGCCAGCGAGGACCGCGGGGGCAATGCGATTCATGGGTGCTCCTGGAAGTGAGTGAGGCATGCGGCGGCCACTCAAGTGCTGGTGATGGAGAGGTTGAAGTTGTAGCTCTCGGGCGCGTCGTCATCGCTCAGCCGGTAGCCCGTGAGCACCACGACGTAGGTCTTGCCGGCCTGGCTGGGGAAGCTGAACGACTCCTCCCCAGTGACGGTGTCGTCCTTGTCCCCCACCTTCGTGCCGTTCTGGAGCGCCAGGATGCCCACGTCGTCGACGGAGCTGGCGGTGACCTTCACCAGCCCGCCCGTGCCCGTGAAGACGTAGTAGCGGTTCTGCGACCGGCGGTTGTGCGCCGCCCCGCTCTGGAGCGTGCCGGAGGTGCTGAACGGCAGGCCGCTCAGCTGGGTGTACATGCTCACCAGGTCCGAATCGCCATCGCCCCAGGTGGAGCGAATCGAGCCGATGCGGTAGTGCGCGGCCAGCGTGTCCACCGCCGACGCGTTGACGCCCGGCTGGGCCTTGAGGCCGTGGATGAACGAGCCGATGGTCGTCACGCCCGCCGTCGTCTTCTGCGGCCCCACGAGCACGTCGTACAGGACGCCCAGGTTGAGGGTCACCTGGTCATAGGTGGACTCCGTGACGGTGGTGCCGTCATGCAGGTCATAGAGGAAGCGCATGACGCTGAACTCGGAGAAGACGCCCGGGTTCGTGTCATCCGTGGGGACGGGCGCGCTCTCCATGTCGAAGCCGAACGCGACCAGGCTGCCCCGGTTCCAGAGCGTGTCGACGTAGACGGAGGTGGGCAGGAGGATGGCGGAGAGCGCGTTGCCGTAGCCCTCGCCGAACGCGATGCGCGGGTCCAGGAGGTCCCCCGAGCTGTGGGAGCCGCCCGGGTTGTCCGAGCGCGAGAGGTTGGCCTCGAAGAAGTGCCCCCACTCGTGGACGATGACGTGGCTGTCGAACTCGTCCGTGTCCACGCCCGCCATGCCCAGCACGTAGATTTCGTTCTCGCTCGGGGAGAAGTGCGAGGTGCCAATCTGCCCGGAGGCGGGCTGCCCGCGCTCCGGAGCATTCTTGGGGCTCCAGTTCACCTTGAGCGGCGGGAAGGGCACTGGCCGCACGGCGAGGAACGCCTGCGACGCGGTGTACATGCTGTCCAGGATGGCGAACGGCGCGGCGGCCCGCATGTTCGCGTTGTAGCCGCTGCCCGTCCAGCCGTGGCCCGCGTGCAGGTCCTGGCTCACCGCGCCGGCCTTGACCTTGAGCGAGGTGGACACGGCCCAGATGGCGTTGTTGGAGGTGTTGTCCTCCACCTGGATGGAGGGCGTCGTCGTCTTCGCGAGCGCGGCCAACGTCACGTTGGCGCCCTCTCCGGCCGTGTACTTGAGCTCGTAGCGGCCGCTGCTGTCCGTGGTCGCCTTGCCGAGCACGGTGTTGTTCTTGCCGAGCACCTGGATGGTGACGTCGCGGACGGGCTTCACGGTGGTCTGACCGAAGCCCAGCGTCCCGCTCCGCGTCGCGGGGGAATACGAGGCAGGGACGAAGTCGTACGTCACCTTGCCACTGAGGGTGACGTCGACGGGAGGTCCTTCCTCCCCGTCATCGTCTCCTGGACAACCGAGAACCGTGAGGCCGAGCGCGACCACCAGCGTCTTGCTGGTGCGGCTCCAGACCGATGTGCGAGACACGTACATTCCGTCCTCCCCCTTCCTTTCGCCTTCAATGGGTGACGGGGCATTCTCGGTGGGTCCCCCGCGAACTTCAAACGTCGTGAGCGGTCCTTCCCGCAATGAGGCACCGGGGCCGCCCCCCAGGGATGACACCGCGCGAGGGCAGCCGGGCGAAGGGCCTGTCTCCCCGGGCTCGCGGGGCCGACCAGCCGCCCGAGCGTGGGTTGGCGGCGCGCGAGGGAGCGCGAATCTTGGGAAGAGATGTCGCGCGCGGGGGGCGGGCGACCCCCCGGCCCATCGTCTCCTCGCCATGCCCACTCCGACCGACAGCTCGAGCCCGCCGTCTCCGTGGAGGGAGGACGCCTCCCGCGCGCGGGACGAGCGCATCTTCCGCTCCGTCGTCGACAGCATGGCGGAGGGGCTGGCGGTGGTGGACGAGCAGGGGCGACTCGTCTTCTTCAATCCCATGGCGGAGCAGCTCGTGGGCCAGGGTCCCACCGACACGCCGGTGTCCGAGTGGTCCACGCACTACGGCCTCTTCCTGCCGGACCAGGTGACGCCGTTCCCCGCGGAGGAGCTGCCCATGGCCCGGGCGCTGCGGGGTGAGTCGGTGAGCCAGGTGGAGATGTTCCTGCGCAATCCCGCCAGGCCCGCGGGGGCCTGGCTGCTGGTGAGCTGCCGTCCCATTCGAGACGCCTCGGGGGCCCCGAGGGGCGGGGTGGCCGTCTTCAACGACATCACCGGCTTCAAGCGGGCGGAGAAGGCCCTGCTCGAGAGCGAGGTGAAGTACCGGACGCTCTACAACAGCACGCCCGTGATGATGCACTCCATCGACGCCCGGGGGCGGCTGGTGAGCGTCAGCGACTGCTGGCTGTCCATGCTGGGCTACTCGCGCGAAGAGGTCATCGGCCGCGACTCCGTGGAGTTCCTCACCGAGGCCTCCGCGCGCTTCGCCCGCGAGAAGGTGCTGCCCGCCTTCTTCGCGACGGGCGTCTGCCGGGACGTGCCGTACCAACTGGTGAAGAAGAACGGGGAGCGGCTCGACGTGCTGCTGTCGGCCATCGCGGAGCGGGATGCCTCCGGCCGGTGGGTCCGCTCGTTGGCCGTGCTGCTGGACGTGACGCAGCGCCACCGCGCGGAGGCGGCGCTCCAGCAGAGCGAGCACCAGCTGCGCGCCATCCTGGACAACGCCACCACGGTCTTCTTCCTGATGGACCCGCAAGGCCGCTACATCTTCGTGAACCGCCAGTGGGAGCGCGTCTTCCACCACACCCGCGAGGAGGTCGCCGGCAAGACGGTCCACGACGTGTTCCCCGCGGACGTGGCCGACCGCTTCCACCAGGTGAACGAGGAGGTCCTCCTGCGCCGCATGGCGGTGACGGAGGAGCTGCGTGTCCCGCAGGTGGATGGCACGCACACGCACATCACCCAGAAGTTCCCGCTGCTCGACGCGCGCGGGGAGCCCTATGCCGTCTGCGGCATCTCCACCGACATCACCGAGCGCAAGCGCCGGGAGGAGGCGCAGCGCTTCCTCGCGGAGGCCAGCCGGGAGCTGGGCACGTCGCTCGACTCCGCGACGACGCTCCAGCGGGTCGCGGAGCTGACCGTGCCCCGGCTCGCGGAGGTGTGTGTCGTCTTCATGCCGGAGGACGGAGCGCGGCTGCGCGCGGTGGCGGTGGCGGCACGAGACGCCGAGCGCGCCCTCCGTGTGCGTGAGTCCCTGGAGTCCCATCCGCTGGTGCCCGAGGCGCGCCATGGCCCCATCGGGGTGATGGCGACGGGGCGCTCGGAGTGTCTGCCGCTGCCCCGGGGACTCCAGGGACACGAGGGGCTGGTGGAGCTCGGCGGGCAGCCCTCGCTCTGTGTGCCGCTCCAGGCGCGAGGCCGGAACCTGGGCGTGCTGATGCTGCTGTCCCCGCGCTCCGGCCGCGGCTTCTCGTCGGAGGACGTGTCGCTGGCGGAGGAGCTGGGCCGCCGCGCCGCGTTCGCCATCGACAACGCGCAACTCTATTGCAAGTCCCAGGAGTCCATCCGCGTCCGCGACGAGTTCCTCTCCATCGCCTCACACGAGCTGAAGACGCCGCTCACGTCCATGAAGCTGCGCATGCAGCAGATGTCGGCCCTGCTGGAGCGCTCCCGCCACGAGTCGACGTTCGCCGCGCGGCTGTCCGGCATGCTGCTCGTCTGTGAGAGTCAGCTCGCCCGGCTGTCGCGGCTGGTGGAGCACCTGCTGGACGTCTCCCGCATCCACGAGTCGCGGCTCTCCTTGCGGCTGGAGGAGATGGACCTGGCGGCGGTGGCGCGCGAGGTGGTGGCGCACCTGAAGGAGCAGCTGGAGAAGGCGGGCTGCGAGTGGATGCTCGACGCGCCCGAGCACCTGCTGGGGCGGTGGGACAAGCTGCGGCTGGAGCAGGTGATGATGAACCTGCTCACGAACGCGGTGAAGTACGGCGCGGGGAAGCCCATCTGGGTGCGGCTGGCCCACCACGGCGAGCAGGTGTGGCTGAGCGTGGAGGACCATGGGATGGGCATCCCCCGCGAGTCCCAGGCCCGCATCTTCGAGCGCTTCGAGCGCGCGGCCTCCGCCAACTACGGCGGGCTGGGCCTGGGACTCTTCATCACCCGTCAAATCGCGGAGGCGCACGGCGGCCGGGTGTGGGTGGAGAGCGAGCCGGGGCGGGGCGCTCGCTTCGTCGTCGAGCTGCCCCAGTGGACTCACATCAGCGGGCCTTCCACCAGCCGGAGCACATCCGCCAGCACGCCCGACGCCGTCACGGCCGCGCCCGCGCCATAGCCTCGGATGACCAGCGGCGTGGGGCTGTAGCGCTCCGAGAGGAAGCTCAGCGCGTTCTCGCCGCCCTTCACCGCCGCCAGCGGGTTCTCCAGGGGCACCGCCTTGAGGCCCACCGCGCAGCCGTCGGGCCCCACGCTGCCCACGTAGCGCAGCACCTGTCCCTCGTCGCGCAGGCGCTCCACGCGGCGCTGGAAGGCCGCGTCGATGCTCGGCAGCCGCGCGAGGAACGCGTCGAGGGGGCCGGAGGCATCGAAGTCCCCGGGCAGGAGCGACTCGAGCGACACCTGCTCCAGCTCCATCTCGCGCCCCAGCTCTCGCGCGAGGATGAGCACCTTGCGCGCCACGTCCGTGCCCTGCAGGTCATCGCGAGGGTCCGGCTCCGTGAAGCGCTTCTCCATGGCGGTGCCCACGGCCTGGGACAGCGGCACGCCCTGCTCCGTCAGGCCCAGGATGAAGGACAGCGAGCCGGAGAGGATGCCGTCGATGCGGTGCACCTGGTCTCCGGTGCGCAGCATGTTCTTGAGCGTGTCGATGACGGGCAGGGCCGCGCCCACGTTCGTCTCGTACAGGAAGCGCCGCTGGTGGCGGGAGGCCGTCTCGCGGATGGCGCGCCAGTGGGCCATGCGCCCCGCGTTGGCCTTCTTGTTCGCGGTGACGACGTGGAGCCCGGACGCGAGGAGGGACGGGTACGCGAGCGCCACGTCCTCGCTGCTGGTGCAGTCCACGAAGATGGGCCGGCCGGGACGCTTCGTGCGCGCCTGCTCGCGGAAGGACTCCAGCGAGGCGGGCACGTGGGAGGACTCCAGCCGCTCCTTCCAGTGCTCCAGGGGGATGCCCGCCGCTTCGATGAGTCCGTGGCGGCTGTTGGAGAGGGCGCACACGCGCAGGTCCACGCCCTGGGCCTTGAGGTGTGGGGCCTGCTGGCGAAGCTGGCGCATCAGCTCCCCGCCCACGCTGCCCACGCCCGCCACCAGCAACTCCACCACCTCCGTGGTGCCGAAGTACCGGTGGTGCACATGGCCCATGGCCCGGGGGCCGTCCGCTTCGGTGATGACGGCGGAGATGCTGCGCTCGCTGGAGCCCTGGGCAATGGCCGCGATGCTGCAACCGACTTCGGCCAGGCCCTTGAAGAACGTGCCGGCCACGCCCACCCGGTGGCGCATGCCGTCGCCCACGATGCTGAGCACCGCGAGCTGGCCCTGGCTTTCGATGGTGTCGACCTTGCCGGCCTCGCGCTCCACCTCGAACTCGGACTCGAGCGCTTGCACGGCGGCGGCGGACTCGGACTGCTGCACGCAGAAGCTGATGGAGCACTCGCTGGAGCCCTGGGTGATGAGCACCACGGAGATGCCGGTGCGCGCCATGGCGGCGAAGACGCGCGCGGCGGTGCCGGGGACCCCCTTGAGTCCCGCTCCGGCGATGTTGATGAGCGCCACGTCCTTGAGGAAGGACAGGCCTCGCACCGGGTGGTCGGGCGGCGCCGCGGCGTCCGTGACGAGGGTGCCCGGGTGCTCGGGGCGGAAGCTGTTGCACACGCGCACGGGGATGCCGCGCTCGCGGGCGGGGGAGATCGTCTTCGGGTGGAGCACCTTGGCGCCGAAGTACGCCAGCTCCATGGCCTCCTCGAAGCTCACCTCCGCCAGCGGGAAGGCCTCCGGGACGATGCGTGGGTCGGCGCTGTAGATGCCATCCACGTCGGTCCAGATCTCCAGCAGCTGCGCATCCAGCGCGGCGGCGGCCAGCGCGGCCGAGTAGTCCGAGCCTCCCCGTCCCAGCGACATCGTCTTGCCGCGCTCGTCGCCGCCGAAGAAGCCGGGCATCAGCATCAACCCGGGGCCCTGGGCGTCGCGCAGCGGCGCGAAGCGGGCGCGAATCTCGTCCATGCGCGGCGTGGCCTGGAGCGGGTCCCCGGAGCAGATGAGCATCTCCCGAGGCTCCACCGTGTGCGGCGCCAGCTTGCGCGCGGCCATCAGCGCCTCCAGCAGCAGGCACGAGGCGCGCTCACCCAGGCCGGACAGGTGGGCCAGCACGGAGGGCGAGCACTCACGCAGCAGCCCCACGCCCTGGAGCAGCCCGCGCAGCTCGGTGGAGATGGCCGCGAGTCCGAGCTCCAGGGGGACGAGCGCGAGCGCGTCTCCCGCCGCGAGCTCCCGGGCGATGGTGAGGTGGGTCTGCTCGAAGCGGGACAGCGCGGAGTCCACCTCGCCGCCTTCCTGCGCGAGCTTCGCGGACTCGACGAGCAGGTTGGTGATGCCGGAGACGGCCGAGGCCACCACCATGACCCGAGTCTCCCTCCGGGCGCCTTCGACCAGCTCCACCACGCGCCGCAGCTGCGCGGTGCCGCCGACGCTGGTCCCTCCGAATTTCATCACGCGCATGGTGGCACCTGGAGACGTGAGGCGTGGCCGGGGGCGGGGGAGTGCGTCGTCGTCGTCGAGGTTTGCGTCTTCATGGGGGTTCCTGGTGGGTGTGGAGGAGGGAAAACAAAAAAGCCCCGCGCCGGGGAGCGCGGGGCCAGTTCGGAAGCACTTCCAGTTCCGAGCTAGACCTCCCGCGCTCCGCGGGTAGTCGTCGTCGTCGTGGTCGTGCGAGGGGTGGTGAAGGACAGGGTCGACGCGCGAACGAAGGCCAGGGACGTCTGTCCCGGGGCCCGCGTGGTGTCGAGGCGCATGTCGTTCACGAATCGGAACGCTGACCGATGAGCCCGGTGCGAGTCAAGCCACCCTCCCGGGCAGGCGAGCGGCTCAGCCGCTCGATTCGTCCCACTCCACCCGGTGGAGCACCAGGGGTTCGTCCTTCCCCTTGACCCGGGTGGGAGGCAGCGGCGTCAGGGGCCGGCGCGACTGCTTGAGCCGTGTGCGCGTGGACTCGGAGAGGACGATCTCTCCGGCGCGGGCGACCCCACACACGCGGCTGGCCACGTTGGTGACGTCGCCCAGGGTGGCGTACTGGAGGTAGCGCTCCGAGCCGATGTTGCCCGCGGCGGCGGGGCCGCTGTTGAGGCCCACGTGGATGCGCAGCTCGGGATGTCCTCTGGCGAGCAGTCGGGCGTTGAGCCCTTGCAGGTCGCGCTGCATGTCCACCGCGGCGCGCAGGGCCCGGTCCGCGTCGTCGCTGCGCGAGAAGGGCGCGCCCCACACGGCCATCAGCGCGTCGCCGATGTACTTCTCCAACGTCCCCTCGTGGCGGAACACGGCGTCCGCCATCACCGGGAAGTACGCGTTGAGCATGTCCACCACCTCCCGGGGACGCAGGCTGGAGGACAGGGAGGTGAACTCGGAGATGTCCGCGAAGAGCACCGTCACCTCCGTCTCCACCACGTCCAGCGCTCCACCGGGAGACATCTGGAGGCGGCGCACCACGTCGGGCGGGAAGAAGCGCAGGTACGTGTTGCGCAGCACGGCCTCCTCTTCCAGCCGCTGCGCCAGCCGCACGTTGTCGATGGCCGCGGCCGCCTGGTTGGCGAACGCGGTGAGGAACTCCAGGTCCGCCTCCGTGAAGAGTCCGCCTCGCGAGCGGTTGTCCACGTACAGCACGCCCAGCCGCGCGTCGCGAGAGCGCAGCGGCACGCACATGGCGGAGTGGATGGACTGCGTGTGGATGGAGTCGGCGCTGTTCAGCCGGAGGTCTCGCAGGGCGTTGGAGTAGAGGGCCGCCAGGCCATTCGTGTGCACGGAGTCCACGATGCTCTGGCTGAAGAAGTGCCCTTGCGAGGGCCGCTGACCATCGGCCGAGCGCGCCACGCGAGGGCGCAGGCCGCCGGTGGCCTCGTCCTCGAGCAGCACCGCCGCGCGGTCCACGTCGAGGATGCGGAAGACGAGCTGGAGGATGCGCTCCAGCAGCGTGTCGAGCGGGACGGGCGAGGCGAGGAGCTGGGCCACGGCGAGCAACACCTGGAACCGCTCCCGCGTGGTGTCGCCCTCCGTCGAGGGGCGGACCTTCAGCCGGGGCGACTCCAGCAGGGTCTCCCGGGAGGACAGCGAGAAGCGGGTCTCCAGCGTCCGGGTGTGCAAGGGGCTCAGCGTCTTCTCGGCGTCTTCGCCACCGGCGAGGAGCTGGAACCACACCTCTCCGCACCGGAAGGTGTCCCCCACCTGGAGCTCGCGGCGCTCCACGCGGGTGTCTCCGACGAAGGTGCCGTTCTTGCTCTCCTGGTCCACGAGCAGCACGCGAGCGCCCTCGCGCTCCAGCCGTGCATGTCGCCGCGACAGGCTCTTGTGGAGCACGCAGACGGAGCACACGTCGGTGCGGCCGATGGTGGTGGTGCCCTCGGGCAAGAGGAGCTCCTGTTCGCCTTCCCGCCCGGGGTTGAGGATGAGGCGCATGGAGCGCGGGATGGTACACCCGCGGCTGGACCCTCCGAAGGAAGTGGCCGGAAGGCCCCGGTGCTCGCGAGGCGGCGGCGACCCGGGAGCAATCCGCCCCTCGGGAACCGCTGGGCTCGGGCCCGCGAGGGTGTGGATTGGCGCGTTCGTTCAAGCCCGCTCGGGCCCGCGTCCCTACCGTGGCGAGGAAGCCATCACTCCGGAGGACTCGCATGGACGCGCCCGCTTCGCCCTGGTCTGCCCCCTGTCGCTTCAGGCTCATGCCTCCGGGGTGGTGGCTCTCGCTCGTGCTCATGGGGCTCGCGGGCGCGTGGGGTTGCGCCACACCGCCGGCACGGCGCGTCGTGTTTCCTTCCGCGCCGCTCTCCGCCACGGAGGTCCAGGCGCCTGGGACGGTGTTGATGGTCCTCTCCGCCGCGTCCGCGCAGACGCTCGCGGATGGGAGCACGCGTGCGACGGGGGTGTTCCTGAATGAGTTCTATGAGCCCTATCGAGCGCTCCTCGACGCGGGCTACGACGTGGTGCTCGCGACGCCGGGAGGCCAGCCGCCGGAGTTCGACCCGGAGGGCATGAAGCCGTCGTACTGGGAGGACCATCCGGAGGCGCTCGCCGAGGCCCAGGCGCTGGTGACGCGGCTGCCCGCGCCGCTCTCCCTGTCGGAGGTCCGCGAACGCGCGGAGACGTTCCAGGCGCTCCTCGTTCCAGGAGGGCAGGGCGTCATGGTGGACCTGCTGGGGGACGCGGACCTGCACGGGTTGCTGGTCGACTTCGGGGCCACTTCGCGTCCGGTGGGGCTGGTGTGCCATGCGCCCGCGCTCCTGGCGCGTCTGTCCGCGGAGCAGAGTCCGTTCTCCGGGCGGCGCGTCACCTCCGTCTCGGGCTTCGAGGAGTGGTACATCGAGACGTTCGTCATGGGGGCGCGCGCGCAGGTGCGAGGCATCGGCTCGGGGCTCGAGGACGCGGGGTTCCATCACGAGACGGCCTTTCCTGGCCGCTCGCGGGCCGTGCGAGACTGCAACCTGGTGACGAGCCAGAACCCCTTCTCCGGCACGGACTTCAATGCCCTCTTCCTCGCGGCGCTCACGGACTGGCGCAACGCGGGCCGGTGCGAGCAGGACGCCTCGCCTCGATGAGGGTCGGCTGCGCATGGAGACCCCTGACGTCATGACGAAGTCGGCGTCGAAGGACTCCCTGCGGCGCTCAGGGATTGGAGCAACGCCGCGCGGTGCGAGCACGCCGACCGCGCGTTCGCGGACGCCGCCGTCCGAGGATGACCGGCTGCGCATGGAGGACCAAGGTGTCATGACGAGCTCGGCGTTGACCGCCGTGCTGAAGGCCGCCGTCGCGCGGGAGCATCCGGGGATTGTCACGGAGGGGCGCGACAAGCTCTCCATCCTCCAGGACGTCATGGACGCTCATGGCTGGCGCCCGGTGCTGGAGCTGGGCCGAGCACTTCGCGTGCTGTCGGCTCACCCCGTGCTGCGCGCGCTCAGCGCGGGGCAGACGCCTCGGCAGACCGTGGAGCGGTGGTGCACGCTCGAGCGCTTCATGCACTCGCGTCACCGGACCCGGCTCATCGAGGATGACCCGGCCGAGGCCCGGATGACGCTGCGTCACGTGGCCATCGACGGCGGAAGGATTCGCGTCGTCAACGACCTGTTCATCTGGGGCGTCCTCGTCGCCATCCTGGAGACGGCGGGCTTCACGGGCCTCACGGTGTCGCTCGCGTCGACCTCTGGCGCATTCGTCATCCACGGCGGGAAGTCTCGCGTCGGCTCCAGGACGCTGCCCCCGGTGACGGACGTGGCCACCTTCACGTGGAGCCCCACGCGACGAACCCCGCCTCCCTTGCAGCCCCCTTCAGCGGAAGGTGCGACGGACCAGGTGCGCGACCGCCTCCAGTCGCTCATGGGCGAAGACCTGCTGCATCCCTGGACGCTCGAGGAGAGCGCGCGAAGGCTCACCTTGTCGCGCCGCTCGCTTCAACGGGCGCTGCACGAGGAGGGCACAACCTTCTCGGAGACCCTGCAACGCTCGCGCGTCGA
Organism: Myxococcus stipitatus DSM 14675; assembly: GCF_000331735.1. Lineage (GTDB taxonomy): Bacteria > Myxococcota > Myxococcia > Myxococcales > Myxococcaceae > Myxococcus > Myxococcus stipitatus. Next base: position 3,313,159 of record NC_020126.1, read on the forward strand.
CGCCGCGCACGGACTCCTCGCGGATGCGAGCCTGTCGCTCACCGATGTCGCGTTCTGCACCGGCTTCTCCGACCAGGCTCACTTCTCCCGGACGTTCCGGAAGTACAACGACGTCCCGCCGTCGGCGCTTCGAGACCTGGTGCGCTCGAAGGCCGCCCCGCGCTGAAGCACGGCACACGGTTCGGAGGGGGGAGGCGACCCGAGAGCACTGTCGAGGCGAGCGGACTCGTCTGGCTCAGGATGATCGCCCCCCCGAGGGGGACCGCCCGAACGGGGCGGCCCGTCACCGTCAGCCCACCAGCCTGACGACCAACTGGGTCAGCCCGTAGACGAGCGCCGCCATCAGCGCGGCCGCGGGGATGGTGAACACCCACGCCCAGATGATGCGCCCGGCCACGCCCCACTTCACCGCGCGCCAGCCGCGGGTCGCGCCCACGCCGACGATCGCGCCGGTGATGGTGTGCGTGGTGGAGACGGGGATGCCCGCCGCCGCCAGCGCGATGATGGTGACACCGCCACCCGTCTCCGCGCTGAAGCCACCGATGGGCGCCAGCTTCGTGAGGCTGTGTCCCATGGTGCGCACGATGCGCCAGCCACCGAAGAACGTCCCCAGCGAGATGGCCGCATGACAGGAGATGATCATCCACCAGTCGATGTGGAACGGCCGGTCCTTCCAGATGGTGCCGAAGAGCACCACCGCGATGATTCCCATCACCTTCTGCGCGTCGTTGGTGCCGTGGCTGAAGGAGAAGATGGCGGACGAGACGAGCTGGAGCCGGCGGAACCACACGTCCACGTAGAGCGGCGTCTGCTTGTGCACCACCCACGTGCTCACCAGCATCAGCGACGTGCCCAGCACCATGCCGATGAGCGGGGAGAGCACGATGAAGGCGGCGATCTTCGCGATGCCCGAGCCCACCAGACCCTGGAAGCTCAGCACCGGCAGCGTCGCGCCAATCATGCCCCCGGCGAGCGCGTGCGACGAAGAGGAGGGCAGGCCCCACCACCACGTCAGCAGGTTCCAGGCGATGGCTCCCACCAGCGCGGAGAAGATGACGGACAGCACCGCGGTGGGACCGGCGTCGCGGAGCATGTCGAAGTTGATGATGCCCTTGCCCATCGTGTTGGCGACGTGGACACCTCCACCGAACGCGGCGATGAAGTTGAAGAAGGCGGCCCAGGCCACGGCCAGGTTCGGCGACAACACCCGAGTGGAGACCACGGTGGCGATGGAGTTCGCCGCGTCGTGGAATCCATTGATGAAGTCGAAGATGAGGGCCACTCCGACGATGAGGATGACGGCGGCGAGTAGCATCTCAGGAGTGCTCCAGCACCACGCCTTCGATGACGTTCGCCACACCCTGACACTTGTCCGTGGCGGTCTCGATGAGGTCGTAAATCTCCTTCCACTTGATGATGGTCAGAGTGTCGACCCCGCTCTTGAAGAGGCGGCCCAATCCCGAGCGGAGCACCTCGTCCGCCTGGGCCTCCAGCTTCTTGATCTCCTTGCAGCCCGCCAGGATCTGCTCCGGCTTCTTGATGAGCCGCAGCGCCGCCACCACCTCCTGCACCTTCTGCGCGGACATCACGAGCAGCCGCGACAGCTCCGTGGCGTCCGGCAGACTGCTCTGGATTTCGTAGTAGTGCAGTCGCGACGCGGCCGCGTTGGTCAGGTCCAACACGTCGTCGATACGTGACAGCAACGTGTGGATCTGCGCCCGGTCGAACGGGGTGATGAACTGCTTGTGCAGGCGGTTGAAGGCGGTGTGGGTCACCTCGTCGCCTTGGTGCTCCACGTCCTTGAGCGCACGCACGCGCTCAGGCACGTCGCGGTAGTCGCTCAGCAGTTCATGCAGCATCTTCGCGCCTTGCACAGTGGCGGCGCATTGCTTGTCGAAGTCGTCGAAGAACTCGTCCGACTTGGGCATCAGCCTTTCGAGCATCGCTCCCTCCCGGGTGGGCGCGTCCGGCCGTCACCTGCTTGTGACGGTGCCGTGGCGCGCCCGTGACTACCTCACCTGGGGGGATTCGCCACAGACTCTTTTTGACTTGCAACGGGACACAGGACGCCACAAGGGGCGTCCGGTTCCCTGGCTGGTGCTACAGGTCTGCTCCAGGCGCGCTCCCACAGTCCTACCGCCTGGCTGCCTCGGGGCATTAGCCAGGGGTGGGGGTGCGCATCAGAGATGTGCGCGCAGCTCCTCTTCCAGCCGGGCCCGAGGCCGGGCTCCCACGAGCTGTTGCACCACCTTTCCCTCCTTGAAGAGCAGCAGCGAGGGCAGGGCGCGGATGCCATACCGCTGGGCGGTCTCCTGGTGGTCGTCCACGTTGATCTGGGTGACCTTCAGCCGGCCCCGGTACTCGGAGGCGAGCGCATCCAGGATGGGGGAGATGGCGCGGCACGGCGGGCACCAGGTGGCGGTGAAGTCCACCAGGACGGGCTCCTGGGCCTCCAGCACCTCGTGTTGGAACTGCGCGTCGCCCAGCTCGATGACGTCCTTGGCCATGTTCTGTCCTCCGGAGTGAGGCACGGCCCGCAGGCCGCGCCCGGATGGAGGAGGTGTAGTGGCCAGGGGGCTTGGGGACGAGAGGCCCTGGCGGAACACTGGGTTGCGTCAGGAGCCCTGGCGCGAGCGCACGGCGGGGGTGTCCTCGTCCCAGGGCAGCGCCGCGCCGCGTTCAGCGAGGAGCGTCAGGAAGGCTCGCACCTTCGGCGGGAGCTGTCGGCTGCTGGGGTACACGGCGTAGATGGGGATGCCGGGGGGCGTCTCGGGTTGGAGCACGGGGACGAGCAGTCCGCTCCGGACGTCGTCGAAGACGAGCGAGGTGGGCAGCCGCACCACGCCCAGCCCCGAGCGCGCCGCGGCCTGTCCCGCGCGCACGCTGGGGACTCGCAGGCGGCCGGACACGGGGACACTTCGCGCGCCGCGGCCTTCGCCGAAGAACCAGACCTCATCCGTGCCGGGCTCGGCGAGGAGGACGCAGTCGTGGCCTTGCAGGTCCGCGGGCGTGCGCGGGGTGCCATGCCGGGAGAGGTACGCGGGACTGGCGTAGTACCCGGTGCGCAGGCGGCCGAGCTTGCGCGCGACCAGGGACGAGTCCGCGAGGGGGCCGGTGCGCAGCGCCAGGTCGTACTCCTGGGCGATGAGGTCCACGTGGGCCTCGGCGAGGGAGAGCTCCACGCGCAGGAGGGGGTGGCGCAGGAGCAATTCGGCGACGAGGGGCGTGAGCAGCTCTCCCAGGAGCGAGAGCGTGGCGATGCGCAGGGTGCCCTGGGGGGTGGCGCGGGCCTCGCCCATGGCGCGGTTCACCTCGCGGGCCTCGGAGACCAGGCGGGTGCAGTGGGCGAGGTAGTCGCGGCCGGCCTCGGTGAGGCGGAGGTGTCTGGGGTTGCGCTCGACGAGTCGCACGCCCAGCCGCTCCTCGAGGGCGGAGAGGCGGCGGCTCACGGTGGACTTGCGCAGGCCCAGGCGTTGGGCCGCGGCGGTGAGGCCGCCCGAGGTCACCACCTCCGAGAAGAGGACCATGTCATCCAGCAGGGGAGGGCTTGGAGGCACGGTGCGAGATTAACCGTTGGGCTTCACTGGGGGGTGGGCATGCGAGGGAAACCCGGGTAGATGCAGGCGAGGGACCTCGGGATATCCGGCCCCTGCCTCCGAGTTGACTCATGATGCCTTCCCGCCCCATGCCGTTGTGTGTCGCGCCGATGATGGATTGGACGGACCGGCACTGCCGCTACTTCCACCGTCAGATCAGCCAGCACACGCTCTTGTACACGGAGATGTTGACCACGGGCGCGGTGCTGCACGGCGACCGGGAGCGGCTCCTGGGCTACGAGCCGGCAGAGCACCCCGTGGCCATCCAGTTGGGTGGGTCGGAGCCGGAGGCGCTGGCGGAGTCCGCGCGCATCGCGGAGGCGTGGGGCTACGACGAGGTGAACCTCAACGTGGGGTGCCCCAGTGATCGGGTGCAGTCGGGTCGGTTCGGGGCGTGCTTGATGGCGGAGCCGGAGCTGGTCGCGCGGTTGGTGGCGGCCATGCGGGCGGCGGTGCGCATCCCGGTGACGGTGAAGTCGCGCATCGCCATTGACGAGTTGGAGGAGTGGCCCACGTTGGAGCGCTTCGTGCGGCTGATTGCCGCGGAGGGCTGCACGCGGTTCATCGTGCATGCGCGCAAGGCGTGGCTCCAGGGGTTGAGTCCGAAGGAGAACCGCGATGTGCCGCCGCTGCGCTACGAGCTGGTGCACCAGCTCAAGCAGGAGCTGCCGCACCTGGACATCAGCATCAACGGGGGCATCAAGACGCTGGATGCGGCCGCCGAGCAGCTGACGAAGGTGGACGGGGTGATGATCGGGCGCGCCGTCTATGAGAATCCCTACCTGCTCGCGGAGGCGGACCGCCGCTTCTTCGGAGTGCAGGAGGCGCCTCGTGCGCGGCACGAGGTCGTCGAGGCGATGCTGCCGTACATCGAGCGGAGTCGTCAGCGCGGTGCGCCGCTCAGCTCGGTGACGAGGCACATGCTGGGGTTGTTCCAGGGGTTGCCCGGTGCGCGTGCGTGGCGCAGGCACTTGAGCGAGAACGCGCACAAGCCGGGAGCGGGGCCGGAGGTGGTGGTGGCCGCGCTCGCGAAGGTGCGCCGCGAGCCGGAGTCGGTGGTCGCGGCCTGAGGGGCGCTCAGACTTCCTCGAACTCCGCGCCGGTGACGTGGGCGCGCTCGAGGGCATCCTTGATGTCCTCGGAGACGATGAGGACGCCGGTCCATCCCCAGGGGCGGAACACCTTCACGCCGCCGACCTGGGTGGGGTCGATGCGCAGGCCGTAGACGCTGCGGTACTTGCCGAGCTTGTCCGGGCGTTCGTCCTCGGGCTTCCAGTACAGCACCTCCTCCGAGGCTTCATCGTCGATGCAGCGGACGAGCCGCGTCGCCACGAGGATGAGGTACTGGTCGGGGCAGCCTGGGATGTCCACGGGGATGAGCTGCACGTCGTCGGGGGCCAACTCCGCGAAGAGGGTGGCGGCCTTGACGTGGATGACGGGAGTCATCCCCGCGCCAGCATGGCTGTAGTCCAATCGCCTGCCAGGCTCGTCGATGGGGAGCGTCAGGCGACCGGAGACGCGGGCGGGCCGACCGGAGGAGAACTCCCTGAAGTCCTCCACCTCATGCCCCTCGCTCGTCAACGGGTCCCCCAGGAACCAGTTTCCTTCCTGGACGTTCTCCATGAGCCTGAAATATCGAGCGGGATTCGGCATGGAGGGGCGCATTACGACCTCTCTGGTTTCAGCTTCGACAGGTCATTGCTTGGGCATACCGGAGCGGAAGCGCTGGAGCTTGGTGCGGTTGCCGCATACGGCCATGGAGCACCAGCGTCCTGAGCGGTTCTTCGACGTGTCGTAGAAGGCTTCCTGGCACGCCCCCGCCGCGCAGACCTTCATCCGGGGCCAGTAGCCCTCGCGCTGCGTGGAGACGATGGCGGCGAAGAGGTGCCCCAACCCCTTCCAGCCGCCATGGCCCGCGGGACGCAACACGACTCCCTCCTCGCTGAAGCCCACCGTGAGCGGACTGCTGGCGGCCACCCGCTCCAGCGTGCGGAGCTCCGATGCCGGCAGCGGCTCTCCCGTGTGCGAGAGCAGCACGGCCCGCAATGCCTCGCGCATCTCGATGGCCGCCTTGAACACCTCCGACGAGACAGTGTCGGCGGTCGACAACAATCCCCGAGCACGACACCAGGACGCGAACGCCTCCGCCGTGGGCACCGCGTCGACCAGCTTCTCCACGTCCAACGTGTTCACGAAATCGAGCAACAGCACGACATCCGTGGGGAGTCCGGGGCTGTGTGCATCGGCCATGGCCAGGGCCTATCGCGTCTCACTCGCGGGCACCAGCGCCCCCAATCCGCGGACCAGCGTGTCCACCAACGCCCGCGCCGCATGTCGCTCCGGGTCCAGGCTCGGGTCGTAGATGGTGACGTCCATCCCCACCGCCATCCCTGACTCCACGAGCCGCGCCACCAACTCGCCCAGCTCGTCCACGCGCAGCCCATCCGGCTGACGCGAGTCCACAGCCGGCATCACCGCGTCGTCCATCACGTCCGCGTCCAGATGCATCCAGAACCCATCGACCCCCGTGGCCCGGAAGCGCTCGACGGCCCGCGTCACCCCCGCCGCGATGCCATCCCTGCGCAGCGTGCTCAAGTCCAACCACGCCATCGCCGTGTCACGAACGTGCTCAGCGGAGACCTTCGCACCCCAATGCTCCGGGTCCCTGACTCCCAACACGGCCACGTCCTCGTCGCGGACCAAGGGGCCTCGCCCTTCCAGGTTCGACAGGAGCGAAGGGCCTCGGCCCGAGGCGAACCACAAGTCCATCCCCGCGACACCTCCGGACAAAGACGCTTCCGGTGGCCAGAAGTCGGTGTGCCCATCCATGAAGGCCAGCCCGTGGCGGCCACCCGTGCGCTTCAGCCCCAGCAGACACCCCAGCAAGATGCTGCAATCACCCCCGAGCACCAGCGGGAAGCGCTTCGCCCGCACGACGCGCTCCACCACGTCCGCGAGTTCGCGGCTCATCGCCACGATGCCTCGCGGGTTGCGGACCCGAAGCTCCGCGTCCCGCTCCGGCTCATACGGCCCGGGCAACACCGTGTGCTCCACCCGAGCCCCGAGCCGACTCCCGAGCCCCGCATCCATGAGCGCCTCCGGGAGGAGGTCCACGCGGGGAACCCGTCCCTCCGGGCGACTGAGTCCCAGACTCGATGGCGCGGCGACCAGGGCGATGGGCGAGGGCATGGGGACTCCGGGATGAAGTGTAACCTTCATGTCGATTTTAATGGTGTCTGGAAGGTAATGCCCCAACCCGAGGTCTGCAACCAGTCATACGGATTCGATGGTTTCAAGCGAAGGGGGAGCGGGTCTCTGGCGACCGGAAGGAGGGGCGCTCAGGATCTCGACAGGGGCCAGGGGCCCTGGGAGCATGGGCCCCCCGTACCGTCAAACCGGAGGTTCAATCGTGGCTGCTGGCTCTCTCGCATCCAAGCTCGTCAAGCTGCAGGACAACATCACGGAGTGCGCTGCTCGGCGCAAGCTCTGGACGGAGAAGTTCCCGGAGTTCGAGCGGCTCGCGAAGTCGGTCGTCGAAGGTGTCAACAAGGATGCGGCCCTGGGCGAGCTGCTCACCGTCCACACGTTCCAGACGGATTGGGGGAACATGCCCCTCCTGATTGTCAGGTTCGCGGAGGGCTCGACGGGACTCACGCGCACGGGCTCCGACGAGTCCGACAAGCTCACCGCGCGGGGCGCCGCCATCTCGTTCATCCCCGACGTCACCGGGCGCGTGGTGGTCTTCATCTCGAGCTTCTCGCTCAAGGACAAGATGAACCCGACCCTCAAGCGCGAGGAGTTCGACGGCCGCTCTGTTCGCAGCCACCTCCCGGGCGACCTCATGAGCAGCGTGGCCATCCAGAACGAGCTGAATGCGTTCTTCGACGCGGTGCTCCCCACGCACTGGTCGAACGCCATGCAGCTCCCCGGCTAGCCACACGGGCGGACCTCAGCGCCGGGATGTGGCCTCAGCCGTCCCGGCGCCCTGTCTCCTCGGCGGTGCTCCCGTGTCCTTCCCGAGGACGCGGGAGTGCCTGGAGCGTCGAGCGAAGTGCCTCGGCCAGCGCGGGCGGGTCTCCCCGGCGCAGCGCGGCCAGTCCCGTCTGGAAGTCCGTGCGGGCCCCCTCGACATCCCCCGCCTGGGCGCGCAGCAGCCCCCGCTCGTGGAGCAGCTCCGGGTCCACCCCGTCACCCTGCTGGAGCGCCAGTGCTTCCGTCAGGTCTCGGAGCGCCTCGTCCCTCCGCCCCAACCGGGTGCGCGCGGTGGCCCGCTGCTGGAGGAGCCACGGGTTGTCGGCGTCCTCCGCGAGCGCCAGCGTCCAGTCCCGCTCCGCCTCCGCGTGACGCCCCAGCGCCTCCAACGACTCGGCCCGCTTCATGTGGAGCACCAGCGCCTTGCGGTAGCCGCCCTCCACCAGCGCGTCGAACTCCGCCACCGCCTCTCCATGGCGACCGAGCCGGGCCAGACACAGCGCCCGGTGGAGCCGGGTCGTGCGGTGCCCCGGCGCCAGCTCCAGGGCCCGCTCGAACCACGGCAGGGCCTCCGCGGGCGCACCGCCCCAGATTCCGACTGTCATCGCCACTTCCATCAGGACGCGCGCCAGCCGGGGGTGGGCCGTGGCGAGCGACTGCGCGAGCGCCAGCGCCGACGCATAGCGGCCCGTCCTGCGCAGGTGGTCCAGCTCGCGAAGCCGCTCGGCGACCTCGGGAGGGCAGGGCTCGCGTCCATTGCGCTCACCCGTGTCGGGCCGCGTCGGCTTCCGGAGTGCCGCTGCTTCACGCGCCTCCTTCGCCCCGGCCGCGGTGGCTCCAGAGGACACCGCTGGCCCGGGAGGCAGGTCCGAGTCACCACCCCCTGGCGGCTCCCTGTGCTCGGGAGTCGGCAGCTTGTCGTCGTCCTTCGTCATTCCGCGTCGGACTCGCCAGGGAAGGCGCGGCACGCGGCGTCGTAGTCACGCCACCAGGCTTCGAGCACCTTCATGTCCGTGGCCCGAGGCTCATCCCCCGGGCCCGCCATGTCGAGGTACGCGTGCAGGAGCGGCCGGAAGTACGGATGTGCGCACTGGTCGATGATGTCCACCGCGCGCCTGCGCGGCGAGCGGATGTCCATGTTCCGCGCATACCCGTGCTCCGTCACCACGCACTTGATGTCGTGCTCCGTGTGGTCGATGTGCCGCACGTACGGCATGACACAGCTCACCGTGCGCCCATCCTTCAGCTTCCGCACCGAAGGCGTGTGCACGATGCTCAGGTACGCGTTCCGGAAGAAGTCCCCGGAGCCTCCCAGCCCGTTGACGATGCGCGAGCCGTCGATGTGCGTCGAGTTGACGTGCCCGTAGATGTCCACCTCGATGGGCGTGTTCATCGCGATGACGAAGAGGCGCGAGATGATTTCAGGGCTGTTCGACAGCCACATCGGCCGCAGCACCAGCCGCTCCCGGCTCCGCTCGAACATCTCCAGGAACTTCTTTCGCCCCTCGCCGGAGAACGACACCGCCGTGGCGGACGCGTACTCGAACTTCGCGTCGTCCTCCACGTAGCGCAGCATTCCGTCCTGGAACACCTCGGTCCAGAATCGAATCTTCTGGAAGGGGGACGCATACAGCTCACCGATGATGGCGTTGGCCACGTTGCCCACGCCGGACTGGATGGGCGGCAGGCGCTTGCCCCAGTGGAACTCCTCCCGGCAGCGCAGGAGGAAGTCCACCACGTTCTGCGCGATGCGCCGGTCCGTGGCGTTCGCCGCCTTGAACGGCACCGGATGGTCCGGCGTGCGCGACTCCACCACCGCCACCACCCGGCTCAGGTCGATCTCCACGTACGGATTGCCGATGCGGTCTCTCACATTCAACAGCGGCAGCGGCCACCCGACATGCGGATGCACCGTGGGCAGGACGATGTCGTGGAAGCCCGTGTAGTCCGGCACCGAGGTGTTCACCTCGAGGATGATTCTCTTCGCGCGACTCAGCGCCTCCGCGCTGATGCCCACCGACGAGGTGAGGATGACGCTGCCGTTGGGCCGGATGCGCGACACCTCCACCACCGCCACGTCGATGTCGCCATAGAAGCCGTACATCAGGTTGCGCGCGAAGGCGGACAGGTGCACGTCCGTGAAGTCCATCTCCCCCGCGTGGATGCGCCGGCGCGACGCGGACGAGGACATGTACGGCCCGCGCTTGCGGATGAAGGGCGCCATGGGCCCCTCGACGTCCTCGGAGAGCGAGGCCCCCGACAGGAGCGTCAGGCGCGTCTGGGGAGCGGTCTTCGCCAGGTGCGCCGCGAGCGCGGGGAAGAACGTCTTGGGCTCTCCCGACTTGGTGAAGCCGCTGATGGCCACCGTGTTCCCATCGACGACGTGCTTCACCGCCTCCTCGACGGGGACCACCTTGGCGAGCAGGTCGGCGTTCTGGATGCGTTCCTTCAGCGGGCTCGGAGCGTTCATGGGCGGGCCGGAGGATGGCACACCTGGAGCCGTCAGCGTGGCTCCGCTTCGTCGCAGTCCTCCTCCTCTTCCTCGAGCCTCAGCCGAGCGGCGGGCGACACCTCGAACACGAGGCCGAAGTGCCAGAGACTCACCTTCTCCAGGAAGAGGATGTTGTAGTAGTCCTGGCCGTGCACGTAGCGCGCGAAGATGCCGAAGCCCGCGCCCCAATAGGGATGTGCGGCCACCTCCGCGCTCACCGTGGCCCGCTGGCTCGGCGTCTCTCCGAAGGGCACCGAGAGCAGCACCTCTCCGCGGAAGCGATGCTGCTTCCAGATGCGCTCCGTCCGGGCGTTGAACCCCCAGGTCCCATCGCCTTGGACGCGCCGCTGCTCGTCGGTGATTCCTCCCGGGCCCAGGGACACGTTGAGCTCCAGGAACGAGCCGCCGCCCACGAGCCAGGCGTTGTCCAGCCTCGGGTCCACCGAGAACGCGTACTGCCCATGCAGCTCCCCGCGCACGAAGTTGGTGGAGAAGCTGCCCGCCACCTCGTTGAGCGGGGGCTCGCCTTCCTCGGGCTCGCAGTGGGGGTCCTCCCCCGTCTGGCTCAGGAAGAAGCAGCCTCGCTGCCCGTTCGAGTGGTGCCCCAGGATGAAGTTGGCGGCGAGCACCAGCCCTCGCCCCGGGCGAGCCCGGCCCTCCACGTCCTTCAGCCGCCGCAGGTGGGCCACCTGGAGCGTCAGCTTGGGGATGAAGGACGGAGGAATGACGGGCCTGCTTTCCAGGTCCAGCAGTCGTAGCCGGATAAGTGGGTTGAAGACCGCGGAGAGGAACCACTCGCCGGTGGGGCCTCCTCGGCTGCCCGTGTGGAGCTGGGGGAAGAACAGGTTGGGCGCAAGCTGTCCCTCGAAGAGGAGATTCTCGGGGGACTCGGGGTCTCCCACGCGGTGGATGCGATCAGGGGAGACGAAGAGGTAGCTGCGGTCCAGGAAGAGCGGGGTGGGGGCGTTGTACTCCAGCTTCCAGTCCGCCCTCGCGCCGGGGGCCAGCAGCAGCAGGAGGAGCCTCAGCGCGGGCCGCCAAGGCCGGGCCAGGCGCCTGCTCGGGGCGTTCCTCATGGGGCTCTCCTCGTCGCGGGCCGGGAATTCCCCGGCGCAGGGGCCGTGCTCTATCCCCATTGCAAGGGGCGCTCACCCGGCCCCCAGGGCGTCTGTCCGCGGTCGGGAAGAGCTGGCCCGCGGAACGTGTTGGGCGCCGCGATTCCGTGCTTTGGTGCACACCCCCTTTCGTCGGGAGAACCACTTTTCATGCGCAACCTCTTCATCGCCGGAGCAGGCATGGCCGCCCTTGTCACCTCCGGTTGTGCGACGACGTCCCCTGAGCCCCGCCCCGAGGCCGCCGCCGCGGCGCCCGCTCCGGAGGCCCCCGCGGCGCCGGTGGCTCCGGCGAACCCCCTGCTGGCGAAGTGGGCGGGTTCTCACGGGGGCGTGCCGCCGTTCGACCAGGTGAAGGTCGCCGACTTCAAGCCCGCCATCGAGGGCGCCATGGACGCGATGCGTCGGGAGCTGGCCGCCATCGCGAACAACCCGGAGGCGCCCACCTTCGAGAACACGCTGGCCGCCATGGAGGACGCGGGCCGCGCGTACGCCAACGTGGAGACGCTCTACGGCATCTGGGGCTCGTCGCTGAGCAGCCCGGAGTTCCAGGTGGTGGAGCGGGAGATGGCGCCCCGGTTCGCCGCCTTCGATGACGAAATCGCCCAGAACGAGGCGCTCTTCCGCCGCATCGAGGCCGTCTACAACTCCCCGGACAAGGCGAAGCTGACGGCCGAGCAGCAGCGGCTGGCGTGGGTGCACTACACCCGCTTCGTGCGCTCCGGCGCGAAGCTGGACGCCGCGGCGAAGCAGCGCCTGGCGGCCATCAACCAGCGGCTCGCCTCGCTCTACACGTCCTTCGGTCAGAACGTGCTGGGCGACGAGGAGGGCTACACCGTCGTCCTGGAGTCGGAGGCGGACCTGGCGGGCCTGCCGGACTCCGTGCGCGCGGGCGCCGCCGCCGCGGCCGAGGCCCGGAGCCTGAAGGGCAAGTGGGTCATCACCAACACGCGCTCCTCCATGGAGCCGTTCCTCACGTACTCGTCGCGCCGTGACCTGCGCGAGAAGGTCTGGCGCAACTACGTCAACCGGGGCGACAACGGCGACGCGCGCGACAACAACGTCATCATCTCGGAGGTGCTGAAGCTGCGCGCCGAGCGCGCGAAGCTCCTGGGCTACCCCACGCACGCGCACTGGCGCCTGGAGAACGCCATGGCCCGCAAGCCCGAGCGCGCCATGGAGCTGATGGAGGCGGTGTGGAAGCCCGCCGTGGCCCGGGTCCGCGAGGAGGTGGCGGACATGCAGAAGGTGGCCGACAAGGAGCGCGCGAAGCTGAAGATCGAGCCGTGGGACTACCGCTACTACGCGGAGAAGGTCCGCAAGGCGAAGTACGACCTGGACCAGAACGAGGTGAAGCCCTACCTGCAGCTGGAGAAGCTGCGCGAGGGCATGTTCTGGGTGGCCGGAGAGCTGTTCGGCTTCACCTTCACGCAGGTGTCGGACGTGCCCGTCTTCCACCCCGACGTGCGCGTCTGGGAGGTGAAGGACCGCGACTCCGGCCGTCACGTGGGCCTGTGGTACTTCGACCCGTACGCGCGTCCGGGCAAGCGCTCCGGGGCGTGGATGAACGCGTACCGTCCGCAGGAGCGCTTCCGGGGTGAGGTGACGACCATCGTCTCCAACAACTCCAACTTCGTGAAGGGCGCCGCGGGCGAGGCGGTGCTCATCTCGTGGGAGGACGCCACCACGCTGTTCCACGAGTTCGGCCACGCGCTGCACGGCCTGAGCTCGTCGGTGACGTACCCGTCGCTGGCGGGCACCAGCGTGGCGCGCGACTACGTGGAGTTCCCCTCGCAGTTGCTGGAGCACTGGCTGTCCACGCCCGAGGTGCTCAACACCTTCGCGCTGCACTTCCAGACGGGCAAGCCCATCCCCCAGGCGCTGGTGACGCGCATCGAGAAGGCCGCCACGTTCAACAACGGCTTCGCCACGGTGGAGTACCTGTCCTCCGCGCTGGTGGACATGAAGCTGCACCTGGCCGGTGACGTCACCATCGACGCGGACGCCTTCGAGCGCGACACGCTCAAGGCGCTGGGCATGCCGAAGGAGATTGTCATGCGCCACCGCACGCCGCAGTTCGGCCACGTCTTCGCGGGCGACGGCTACTCGGCCGGCTACTACAGCTACCTGTGGTCCGACACGCTGACGGCGGACGCCTTCGAGACCTTCACCGAGGGCAAGGGCGCCTACGACAAGTCGGTGGCGGAGCGCCTGCGCAAGAGCGTGTTCTCCGTGGGCAACACGGTGGACCCGGCGGACGGCTACCGCTCCTTCCGCGGCCGCGACGCCGGCATCGACGCGCTGATGCGCAAGCGCGGCTTCCCGGTGCCCACCACCGCGGGCGCGCAGTCGAAGTCGACGCGCTGAAACGCAGTGACCGCCGTCACCGGGTCCTCACGGTGACGGCGGCCTCGGGGCGAGGGGAGGCAGCGACTCCCCTTGCTCCGGACGCGGCTCAGGGCCCGCTCACGGGTCCAGGAACGAGCGCTTCACCTGGTGCAGCAGCTCGTCCTTGCGGCCCTCGGGCGCGTTGGCGATGTGGCCCTGGTTGATGGTCCAGATGATGGTGCCACCCAGGCCCTTGGAGCGCGCCCACTGGCCCTTGACGGCGACGGACTGGCCATCCTCGTACGAGATGTAGTTGCAGTGGCCGGGCCCGCTCACGGTGGGGAAGGAGAGGTAGGGCGAGGCGGCCTTCTCGTCCCAGCGGCGCGCGTGCGGGTCGTAGTACGCCTGCATGATGTTGCTGTAGCTCATCGCGTTGTCGCTCTGCCCCTCGGAGACGTGCTGCCGTCCGTCCAGCGGGGTGCGCGGCTCCGTGACGCCCTGCCAGCACGTGCCGAAGAAGCCGATGCCGATGCCCAGCCGGCCCGGAGGAACGCCCGCCTTCAGGTAGCCGTCCACGGAGTTGGCGACGGAGCTGGGGCGGCCCGGGGAGTCGTCCATGAGCGGGCTGGAGTGCCAGCTCTCCCAGCTGCCCCAGTTGCCGCTCATCTTGTAGGACATGATGTTGAGCTGGTCGACGCGCTCGGCGAGCTGCGCCATGAACGCGGCCTCCACCTCCGGCATCCCGAAGTTGGCGTTGATCCAGTTCACCGGCACCGTGAGGATGATGTCCGGCCGCGCCGCGCGCAGGTCGTCCAGGAGCGCCAGCAGCAGCTCGCCGTCATTGCCCGCGGGCGGCAGGTTGATGGGCTCCCAGTCCAGGTCCAGGCCGTCGTAGCCCAGGTCGTCCATGAGCTTGAGGAGCTCGCGCACGAAGACGATGCGGCTGTCGCCCGTGGACGCCTGCACGAAGCCGTCGTGCTCGCCGAAGCCGCCAATCATCAGCAGCGCCTTGCGCCCCGCCTCGTGGGCTCGCGCCGCCAGGGCCCGGGCCATGATGGGGCCTTCGTACGTCGTGACGTCGAAGTCCGAGTAGAGCGTCCCGTCGTACCGGGGGCGCACGCGGCCCACCATCAGGTGCGTCATGCCGGAGAAGTCCACGGACTCCACCGGCAGCAGGCCGCGCTGATAGCCCACGTAGTAGCCGGACACCCACTGCGACGGCGCTCCTCCGGCCCGAGGCGTCACGGAGCCGGCGGACACGGTGGGGCCTTCGCCCATCTCGTTGAACGCCTTCACCGTGATGGTGTGGGCCTTGTCGTTGGGCAGGTCCACGATGCTCACGCTCGCCGCCGGCGCCTTCACCGTCACCGAGCGGCCGCCCGGCTCGGCGGTGACGACGTAGTGCTGCAGCGGACGGCCGCCGAAGCTCGCCGGCGCCAGCCAGCTCACATACGCCTGCCCGTTGCCCGCCGTGACGCGGACCGCGCGCGGCTGCCCCGGCACCGTGGGATTGCGGATGGACAGGCCCGCCAGGGGCGTCACCGATTCCGACGGGACGGAGGACTCTCCCTCGCCCCGCGCGTTCACCGCGGAGACCTTGAAGAGATATCGAAAGCCGTTGTTGAGCCCCATCACCATCGCCTGATGGTCGCCCGCGCTGACGATGGCGCCCCCGCAGGCGGGCTCACATTTCACGATGTAATAGAGCAAGGGGTGGCCTCCATCACTGCTGGGAGGCCTCCACGTCACCAGGGCCTGCGCATCCGCTGGCTGCGCTTCCACGGTGGACGGCTGCCCCGGGAGCCCCGGGCCTTCGTCCCCCTTGCCGCATCCCCCAAGCAGCGTCCCCACACCCACCGCGAGGACGAGCTGCCACTGCGTCATGAGTCGAGTCTTCACTGCACACCTCTTGGAACTAGCTACATAAGACTATACGGGAAGGTCTGACAAACCTGCTTTTGAAATGAATAACGGCGTTGGATGTGATTGTCAGGCAACAAGGCCGCCGGGAACATCTCACAGTCCGAGAATCCAGCGGATGGAGACTGGACGTTTCGCGCGCTGCGGGGTGCGGCTTTGGTACCGTGGGCGCACTTGCCAATGAAACGATTGTTCTTGTCCCTGACCCTCGGGGTCATTGTCCTCGCGGCGGTTCTGGTGGTCCGGACGCTGGCCTTCACGTCGCGCCAGGCGGTGGCGGAGGCGGAGGAGACGCCGCTGGAGGTGGACGCGGAGGCGGCGGCGGCCCGGCTCGCGGGGGCGCTGCGGCTGGAGACGGTGGCCGCCTCGGAGGGACAGCCCGCGAACGACGCGGCCTTCCAGGCGCTGAAGGTCTACCTGCGGGAGCACTTCCCCCGCGTCCATGCCGCGCTGAAGAGCGAGCCGGTGGGGGCCCACTCGCTGCTCTACACGTGGCAGGGGACGGACGCGTCGCTGCGGCCCGTGCTGCTCCTGGGACACCTGGACGTGGTGCCCGTGGCGGCGGGAACGGCCGCGGGGTGGGTCCATCCGCCCTTCTCGGGTGTGGTGGTGGATGGATATGTGTGGGGGCGTGGCGCGCTGGATGACAAGGGCAGTGTGCTGGCGCAGCTCGAAGCGGTGGAGGCCCTGCTGGCCGCGGGGGAGCAGCCCCGGCGGACGGTGTTGTTTGCCTTTGGCGCGGACGAGGAGGTGGGCGGCCTGGAGGGCGCGGTGGCCATCGCCGCCCTCCTGAAGGAGCGGGGCGTCCGGCTGGAGTCGGTGCTGGATGAGGGCGGCGTCATCATGTCCGGCACGGTGCCGGGGGTGAGCGCGCCGGTGGCGCTGGTTGGGACGTCCGAGAAGGGCTTCGTCAGCGTGGAGCTGAAGGTGAAGGGCGAGGGCGGTCATTCATCCATGCCTCCGCCGAGCACCGCGGTGGGCGTGCTGGCGCGGGCCGTGTCGAAGCTGGAGTCGACGCCCATGCCCGCGCGGCTCGCGGGCGGGAGCCGCGAGCTGTTCGAGCGGGTGGGGCCCGAGATGGGCTTCGGCATGAAGCTGCTCTTCGCCAACCTGTGGCTCACCGAGCCGCTGGTGGTGAAGCAGCTGTCCGCCAAGCCCACCACCAACGCCGCGGTGCGCACCACCACCGCCGTCACGGTGTTCGAGGGCGGCGTGAAGGACAACGTCCTGCCCTCGAGCGCGCGGGCGGTGGTGAACTTCCGCATCCTCCCGGGCGACAGCGTCGAGGCCGTGCTGGAGCACGTGCGCAAGACGGTGGACGACGCCCGCGTGGAGCAGGGCACGCTGGCCTTCCAGAGCGAGCCTTCGCCCGTGTCACCCACCGACTCCGACTCCTGGCGCCACCTGGAGCGCTCGGTGCGCCAGGTGTTCCCACAGGTGGTCGTGTCGCCCTACCTCAACGTGGCGGCCACGGATTCACGCCACTTCGTGGGGCTGAGCGACAACGTCTATCGCTTCTTCCCCGTGCACCTGCAGCGCGAGGACCTGGCGCGGATTCACGGCCAGGACGAGCGGATCTCCGTGCCGGGGTACCTGGAGGCTGTTCGCTTCTACGCCCAGTATCTGCGAAACGCCGCCCGCTGAGACATCCTGATAACAGTCCAGGACCGGGCGGGTCCCCCGGGCGCGAGGCCCGTCGCCCCGAGTGCGGCGCACATGGGCGCGGATGTGGGCCGGCGATACGTACTGAGCTGATTCAGTCCGCCCTTCCTTCACATCTGTGTGTCCCCTGGACTTTCACGGAGTGTACGGACAGAGCCATGCGCAACTGCGTTGACACGCACCGCGAGCAATTCCAGCATTCGAGTTCATGGCGACCGTCCCTTTGCTTGGCAAGCGGCTCGCGGGTCTTGCACTCGCGTCTCTTCTCTTCTCGATCATGTCGTTCTCATGTGGAGGCGGCGGAGGTGGTGCTGGAAAGCCGGATGGCAGCGTCGACCAGCCCGATGGTTCGGTGCAGTGTGACGGGGGCCCGTGTCCCACGGACACGTGTGGCGACAGCCTCCGGCAGTCGGACGAAACGTGTGATGACGGCAACAAGGCGAACGGCGACGGCTGCACCGCGGACTGCAAGACGGTGGAGACGGGCTGGAACTGCGACGTCGTGGGCAAGCCCTGCGTGAAGATTGACGGCTGTGGCAATGGCCGCCGGGAAGCCGAAGAGGAGTGCGACGACCGCAACGTGACGTCGGGCGACGGCTGCAGCGCGGAGTGCAAGAAGGAGCCGGGGTGGAACTGCCCGTCCACGGGCGGGCGTTGCCAGGCGGCGCAGTGCAACGACGGCATCAAGGTCGGCGAGGAGGAGTGCGAGGACGGCAACGTCGCGAACGGCGATGGTTGCAACTCGGCGTGCCGGTTGGAGGAAGGCTGGAAGTGCCCGACCGTTGGCGCGAAGTGCGTCAAGACGACCTGCGGCGACAAGATTGTCGAGGGCACCGAGGAGTGCGACGACGGCAACAAGGACATGGGCGATGGCTGCTCGCCGTTCTGCAAGCGCGAGCCCCAGTGCTCCAACGGGACCTGCACGCCCGTCTGCGGCGACGGCGTGATGCTGCCCAACGACACGACCGAGGAGTGCGACGATGGCAATGTCCGCGCCAACGACGGGTGTTCGGCGACGTGCAAGAAGGAAGAAGGCTTCAGCTGCACGTTCATCGAAGACAAGCCCCCCGCTCGAGTGGTCATCCCCGCCGTGTTCCGGGACTTCATCGGGTTCCCCTGGACGGGGGGCCACGCGGACTTCCAGAACAAGAACGGGCAGTCCGAGAAGGGCATCGTCAAGTTCGACCTGACCAAGACCATCAAGGGCAAGACCTTCCCGGGCGGCAAGCCTGACTATGCGTTGGACGGGACCAACCTGGATGACTCGACCACGAACGGCCGGGCCTTGTTCGAGCAGTGGTACACCGACGACCCCGCCGCCAACCGCACGGTGGTCGGGTCGCTGGACCTGGTGCGCCAGTCCAATGGCTCGTACGTGTTCGACGACCAGGACTTCTTCCCGCTCGACAGCGTGCCGGGGACGTGGGTGGCCGAGGGCAAGGAGACCAAGCGCAACGACAACAACGGCACGGCGCGCAACTTCCACTTCACCAGCGAGGCGCGCTACTGGTTCGAGTACAAGGGGGGCGAGGTGCTCACCTTCCGCGGTGATGACGACGTCTGGGTGTTCATCAACGGCAAGCTCGCGGTCGACCTGGGGGGCGTCCACGGCGCGGAGGACGGTGGCATCACGCTGGACCAGGCTGCCGCCACTCGGTTGAACCTGCGCGTCGGTGGCATCTACGAGGTCGTCGTGTTCCAGGCCGAGCGCCACACGACGCAGTCTTCGTACCGCCTGACGCTCAACAACTTCGTCACCAAGCGCTCCGAGTGCCGCAACACCTGTGGCAACAACATCAAGGACCCGGGCGAGGAGTGCGATGACGGCGTCAACGCGGGCGGCTACGGCCAGTGCGGCCGGGGTTGCATGTGGGGCCCGCGCTGCGGCGACGGCCAGGAGCAGTCGGGGCCTCCCGCCAATGAGGAGTGCGACGACGGCAACACCGTCAGCAACGACGGCTGCAGTGCGACGTGCCGCATCGAAATCAACTGAGCGCGAGTCATCGTGAAGAGCCGCTCCGGGGTTGAGGCCCCGGGGCGGCTCGTGACCCGCTCCGGGACCCGGAGCGGGTGGCCCCTGGGGCAAGTGTGACCGCGACGGCAGGCCGAGGGAGCAGGCGGGTAGGGCCTGTTCCCGAGGCTGTCCTCGCGAGGGCGTCGGGGTATCTTCCGCCCGACTCCATGGCGCCCCACCTCCTGCCGCGTGTGCTGCTGCTGCTCTTCCTGACGTGGGCCGTCCCGGCCAGCGCGGGAACGGGCCGGGCCGCGCTGCCTCCCACCTCCGAGGTCATGAGCGTGCTGCGGCGGGTGGAGACCGCCCGCGTGCGCGGCACGTTGCGCGTGCTGGACAGCGAGCTGGAGGAGCAGGGGCGCGCGAGGCCCAAGGACCTGATGCCTCGCGTCTATCGCGCGTGGCTCGCGTTCCCCGCGGATGCGTGCTGGAACGAGCTCAAGGCCCTGTCCACCCTGGAGCCGGAGAACCCGTGGCCGCACCTGGGCATGGGGCTCATCTACATCCGCTGGGGGCTGCTCGCGGAGGCACGGGGCCCGCTGTCCACCGCGCGGCGCGTGTCGCCCGACTTCGCCCCCGCGCTCTGGGGCGAAGGGCTGCTGTTGCAGGCGGAGGGGAAGCTCGCGGACGCGGAGGCGCGGCTGCGCGAGTCCCTCTCGAAGCTGGATGCCCCGCAGACCCGCACCGCGCTGGGCCTGTTGCTGGCGGGCCTCCCCGGGCGCGAGGCGGAGGCCCGCGCGGAGCTGGTGCGCTCGGTGGATGCGTGGCCGGAGCAGCCGGAGGCGCTGCGCAAGCTGGCCTCCCTGGCCCAGGCCGCGAAGGACGTGGGCGCGGCGGCTGTCGCGGGTGAGAAGCTGGTGGCGCTCAAGCCCGCGGACCGCGAGGCCCACCGTCTCCAGGCGGACCTGTGGCTCGCGGCCTCGGAGAAGGAGAAGGCGGCGCGCTCGCTGGAGCGGTACGTGGAGCTCGGAGGCTTGGACCCCGCGCCTCTGGCCTTGCTGGCGCGCGTGTACGCGGAGCTGGGCCGCGCGGCCGATGAAGAGAAGGCGCTCGTGCGCCTCATCGACGTGGAGCTGAAGGACGCGAAGCCCATGCTCCGGCTCTCGGAGCTGGCCGACGCGCGCGGTGACGTCGCCGCCAGCGAGGGCTTCCTCGTGCGCGCCTCGGAGCGGGCGCCAGAGCGCTCCGACCTCCACGTGCGCCGCGCCCGGCTGTGCCTGAAGCAGGAGCGGTGGAAGGACGCGCTCGTGTCCTATCGCGCGGCGGCCTCGGCGCCGGAGCAGAAGGTGGCCGAGGCGGAGGCGGAGACCGCGGAGCTGGTGCGCCGCTTCCGGCTCCCCGCGACGCCCGCCAAGGGCGCGCAGGACAAGATCTACAGCCGCGTGTCGCTGGGCCTGGTGGCGCTCTACATGGAGCGGCTCAAGGAGAAGCCGGACCTCAAGGGCAACCTCAAGCTGCAGGTCCAGGTGGACGCGACGGGCAGGGCCACGCAGGTGAGCGTGCTCTACGACAGCCTCCAAGACGCGCTCATCGCGGGCCATGCCTACTTCGCGTTCATGGACGCGGAGTACCCGCCGGCCGTGGACCAGCCCATCTTCCAGTACGTCTTCCGGCCGCCCAAGTAGGAGGCCGGAAGTCGCGCGGGGCTCAGCGCTTCTCGAGGATGACGGCGTAGAACTCGATGCCGACGCCCTCGCGGTCCTCCTCGGTGATGTGGCTCAGGGGCAGGCCCAGGAACTCGCGCACCGTCATCACGCCGCCGGGCCCGGGCGTCCAGGGGCCGCACATGTCCAGGTACTCGCGCAGCGAGTAGAGGTGGAAGGACTCACCCATCCGCTGGAACATGCCGACGAACTGCTCCCACTTGGGCGTGCTCAGCCCCGGGGCCTTGGTCTCGAAGGTGGCGAAGAGCTTGGAGCCGGGCGCGGCCCACTCGTAGAGGTCCGCGAAGAACCTGCGGTTCTCCTCGGCGGGGAGGAACACGGTGATGGCGTTGGCGCCGAAGGCCACGCGCCGCTCTCCGTCCAGGAACTCGCGGACATCGGGCCGGTGGAGGAACTCCCCCGCGTTGCGGATGTCACATTCCAGGTAGCGCGTGTTCGGGTTGCCACCCAGCAGGTGCTTGCCCGTGGTGATGGTGAGCGGGTTGATGTCGCTGTAGAGCACCTTGGCGTTCGGCAGCACCGAGTGGACATGGTCGCTGGTGGGCAGGCCCGACGCGAAGTCCACCCAGTGGTGGTAGCCGCCGGCGGACAGGCGCTGGGCCGCGGTGCGCAGGCACGCGCGCAGCATGCGCACCCACTTGGGCGTGGAGGGCACGAGCGAGAACATGAACTCGGCGGCCTGGCGGTCCACCTCGAAGTGATGCGTCCCGCCCAGGGTGTAGTCGTAGATGCGGGCGGCATCGGGAACGTGAGGGTTGACGCCTGGAATGCGAGCCAGCTCCGGGTTGTCCATCCGGTTTTCTCCGTCGGGGGAAGACGTGTGTCGGGGGAAGTTCAGGGGCGCCAGACCTCGGAGGTCGTCTCCAGGGAGCCGTCGTGCGTCACGCGCGAGGTGCCCACCACCAGAAACGCTCCGTTGCCCAGCGGGACGACGGTGTGCCCCGCGCGAGCCCTCGACAGCGGGATGCCCGGGGTCCATCCTCCCGTCGCCGGATTCCACAGCTCCACGGCGCTGGTCTCTTCGTAGGGGTTCGCGCGAATCCCGCCCAGCACCGCGGCGCGTCCGTCGGGCAGCGCGATGAGCGCGAAGCCGGAGCGGGCCACCTCCAGGCTCCCCGTCGCGCTCCACTGACGTGTCCCCGGGTCGAAGACCTCCGCGCTCGCGAGCGACTCTCCGCCCCGCCACCCGCCGACGACGAGGATGCGGCCGTCGGAGAGGGTGACGCCCGTGGGCTCGTCTCGCGACTCGGTGAGCGGATGGGCCGAGGTGCTCCACGTGCGGCCCTGGGGCTCCCAGAGCTCCGTGTTCCGGTCCAGCGGGGGAGCCAGGTGCTGCCCGTCGATGACGGCGAACCCCATGCCGTTGTCTCGCCCGCCCGCGATGACGACGTGCTCGCCGCTCACGCAGACAGGCCCGACGTGGAAGAGGCGCACCGTCTGGCCCGCGGGCTCCCAGGCCGCGGCGCCGGGACGCAGCAGCTCCGCGCGGGTGCCTCGCTCGAGGTCGTCGTCATGGTCCGAGCCCAGCACCAGCACCGCGCCGTCGCGCAGCACCACGGCGGTGGGCCGCGAGCGCGCCGCCAGCAGCGCGGGCCCCGGGCTGCAACGCCGCGCGGCGGGCTCCCAGAAACGGGTGGAGGCCAGCTCCGTCGTCTGGTCGTCCCTTCCGCCGATGAGCAACACACGCCCATCCGGGAGCGGCACCGCCGCGTGGTCCTGGCGGGGCTCGGGCAGGGCGGGCACCTCCAGCCACTCCTCCCGGGCGGTGTCCCAGAGCGCGGCGCTCGTCGAGGCACGAGACCGGGTGCCACGCCCGTCGGGATGTGAGCCCATTCCCCCCGTGAGTAGCGCCCCCCCGGCGACGGGCGTCACGCGGAAGCCCTCGAGCCAGAGTCCGGAGTAGGGGACGCGCCTGCGCGCGGTGGAGGACGGGCTGGATGTCATTCCCCGCCATCGTATGTCGTTGCGCCGCGTCGTGCCTCACGCCGGGGTGAGGTCGGCGGTGACCTGGGTTCCTCGGGTGCGGGCGCGTCAGGCTCCGGGGCGTGGCCAGGGCTCGCGAGGGCTTGAAGCCAGACATGCCGGGGCGCGGCTTGTCTGTCGCATGTGTCTGGTGATTCTCTGGCGCCCTCGAGCTGAACCGAGGGGGGAAACATGAACCGTGTGCGAAGTCAGTCCGTCGTGGCTGTCTGGCGCTGGTTGCTGTGTGTGTTGTGCCTGTCCGCCTGCGCGGGGCCCGACGCGGCCGAGCCGCCCGAGGCCCCCGGCTCCGCCCGCGCCGCCGAGGGGACCTCTCGACAAGGCTCGGTGCTGGCCGGGCGTCACCACTCCCTGGTGTTGAAGGCGGACGGGACGGTGTGGAGCTGGGGCGGCAACAACTACGGACAGCTCGGCACGGGCTCGACGCGGCAGAACCCGATGCCCGCGCGCGTGTGGCGCTTGTTCAGCATCACCGCCATCGGCGCCGGGGAGCTGCACTCGCTGGCGCTCAAGTCGGACGGGACGGTGTGGAGCTGGGGCGCCAACACGAACGGACAGCTGGGGGATGGCACCCTGATATCCCGCTCGGTGCCCGCGCCGGTGCCGGGGCTGACGAACGTGGTGGCCATCGCCGCGGGGTTCTCCCACTCGATGGTGCTGAAGGCCGACGGCACGGTGTGGGCGTGGGGCCTCAACGCGGCGGGGCAGCTGGGGGATGGGACACCGACGCGGCGGCTGACCCCCGTGCAGGTGCTGGGACTGACGGGGGTGAAGGACATCGCCGCGGGCAACGTGCACTCGCTGGCGCTGACGGCCGATGGGCGGCTGTGGACGTGGGGCGGCAACGTGGACGGGCAGCTCGGCACGGGCGACCTGGTGGGCCGCTCGACCGCGGCCGCCTTGCCCGGGATGACCGGTGTGGTGGCGCTGTCGGGCGGAGGCTCGCACTCGCTGATTCTCAAGATGGACGGCTCGGTGTGGAGCTGGGGGAAGAACGACGCGGGCCAGCTGGGGCTGGGCTCCGTCGTGTCCACGCCCACGCCCACGCAGGTGCCCGGGCTGACGGAGATGGTGGCCGTGACGGGCGGAGGCCAGCACTCGGTGGCGTTGCGCGTGGATGGGACTGTGTGGGCGTGGGGCAGCAATGCCCGCGCGCAGCTCGGCGATGGAACGCAGACGCAGCGCCTGTCGCCCTGCCAGGTGACGGGGCTCACCCAGGTGAAGGGCGTCGCCGCGGGAGGCGGGCTGCACTCGGTGGCGGTGAAGGGCAATGGAGAGGTGTGGGCCTGGGGCTCGAACAGCGAAGGCCAGGTGGGGGATGGGACCTATCTGATGAAGCTCGTGCCCACGACCGCGCGGGTGCTGGTGGAGCGGGCGGACGTCTCCGCGGGAGGGGGACACACGCTGGCCCTCAAGCCGGATGGCACCGCGTGGGGCTGGGGGCTGAATGCCCAGTCGCAACTGGGTGACGGAACGACGACGGCCCGTCCGTTGCCCGTGCAGGTGCTCAACCTGACGCGCGTGGCGGCCGTCTCCGCGGGGACGTACCACTCGCTGGCGCTCAAGGAGGACGGCACGGTGTGGGGCTGGGGGGCCAACTACTGGGGCGCCATCGGAGACGGGACGGCGCTCAATCGCAGCCAGCCCGTCAAGGTGAGCGGCACGCTGGTGGCGATGACCGTGGCCTCGGGGAACTTCCACTCCCTGGCCTTGAGCGTGGATGGCTCGGTGTGGGCCTGGGGTGACAACAGCCTGGGGCAGTTGGGAGATGGGACCGTCACCCCCACGCGGAACGCACCCTTCCGGGTGCCGAACCTGGAGGGCGTCGTCTCGCTGGCCGCGGGAGGTGAGCACTCCCTGGCCCTGAAGGCGGATGGCACCGTCTGGGTCTGGGGCCGACAGGACACGTGCGCGGACCCGGAGAACGTGGGCCGGGTGCTGCGCGTGCCCGAGCAGGTGCAGGGCCTGACGGACGCGGTGGCGGTGAGGGCGGGGCGCTGTCACTCCGTCGTGCTGCGCGCGGATGGCACCCTCTGGGCCTGGGGCCGCAATGCCGAGGGGCAGCTCGCGGATGGCACCTTCACGGACCGCATGACGCCGGCGCGGGTGGATGGCCTCACGGGCGTCATCTCCTTCTCGGTGGGCTCCGAGCAGACGCTGGCGCTCAAGGCGGACGGCACGGCCTGGGCCTGGGGGCCCAATGCCCAGGGGCAGCTCGGCGGGGGACTGTCGGTGCCGCGCACGCGGCCCACGCAGGTGCCCACGCTCACCGATGTCCGGACGGTGGCGATGGGGGCCGTGCATGCCCTGGTCCTCAAGGACGACCTGACGCTCTGGGCCTGGGGGAGCAACGCCGAGGGCCAGGTGGGCGACGGCGCGTTGGATTGGCAGGCGGCGCCGGTCCGCTCCGGGCTCGCCGCGTCACGAGGGCTGGCCGCCGCGACGCAGTACTCCCTGGGCATCGCGCTGGACGGCAGCGTCCAATCGACGGGGGCCAATGCCTCCGGACAACTGGGTGACGGGACGCTGTTCCCCCGCGCGGAGCCCGTGCCCGTCATCGGCCTCTCGGAGTGTCGAGCCATCGCGGGCGGCGCCACCCATGGCCTGGCCTTGAAGACCGACGGCCGCGTGCTCTCCTGGGGCGCGAACGCGGAAGGGGAGCTGGGGGATGGCACCACGGTGGCTCGCCGCGCGCCCGCGGTGGTGGGGCCGCTGGCGGGCGTGCTGTCCATCGCGGTGGGGGCGCGTCACTCCCTGGCGCTCCTGGGCGACGGCTCCGTGCAGGCCTGGGGCTCCAACATTCAAGGCCAGCTGGGAGACGGGACGACGGTGTCCCGTGTGCTGCCTGTCCGCGTCCAAGGGCTGACGGGCGTGGCCGCCATCGCCGCGGGAGATGGCTTCTCGCTCGCGCTCAAGCACGACGGCACGGTGTGGGCCTGGGGGGGCAACACCTTGGGGCAACTGGGTGACAACACCACCTTGCGCAGCCTGGTGCCGGTGCGGACCCAGGCGCTCACGGGCGTCACGGCCGTCGCCGCCGGACGCAACCACTCGCTGGCGCTGAAGGGCGACGGGACACTCTGGGCCTGGGGCTCCAACACCTATGGCGAGCTGGGCGATGGCACCCAGGCGCGGAAGCTCGCGCCCGTGCAGGTGACCTCCCTGACGGGCGTGAGCGCCCTGGACGCGGGAGACCACCACAGCCTCGCGGTGACGTCGGGAGGCAAGGTCTGGGGCTGGGGGCGCAACCAGTTCGGCCAGGTGGGCAAGGGCGTGAAGTCGAACTGGCAGCTCCTGCCCGCGCAGGTGCCAGGGCTCACCAGCGCGGTCGCGGTGGCGGGCGGTGGCGAACACTCGCTCGCACTGCTCTCGGACCGGAGCGTCTGGGCCTGGGGCCACGGCGACATGGGCCAGCTGGGCACGGGGATGTCGAACCTCCGCCTGAGCCCCGTGCAGGTCTGGTAGCGCGCGCGCTCCCTGGACACGGCCGATCGAGCCGTGTCCCGGGAGTGGCGCGGGGCGGACTACTTCGCCTTGCCGAACTCGCGGCTCGCGATGACGCCCTGCACCTCGGCGAGCGCCCGAGCGCCCGATGCGGACTCCAGGGCCTTCTCCGCGATGGCCTGCACCTGACGCTTGGCCTCGGCGAGCTCCGTCTGGAGCGTCTGGATGGCCTGGGCCTGCTTGGTGCTCGTGTCCTTGAGGGAGGCAATCTCCATGCTGGCCACGCGCTGCGCCGTCTCCGCGTCCTTCGTGGCGAGGGTGAGCTTCAGCTCCCAGTCCGACTTCACGCGGTTGCCGACGATGGCCGCGGCCGTGTCCGCTTCCTTCTTCAGCACGGCGGGGAAGTCGGCCACCTGCTTGCGCAGGTCCTCCAGCTCCTTCTCCCGCAGCTTCAGGGCCTCGTCGCGCGTGGCCCACTCCTTCTCCAGCTTCTCCTTGCGGTCCCGCTCGGTGGCCGCCTGCACGCGCAAGCCCTCGGCGAAGGTGTCCTGCTCCTTCTTGCGCTGGATCTGCACGTCATACGTGTACTGCTCCTCCGCCCGCTGACGCGCCACCTGCGCGGACTCCTTCTCCGTCGCCAGGTCCGCCGCCGCCTTCGCGCGCGTGTCGGAGATGTCCTTCTGGAGCGCCGTCATCTCCTCGTGGAGCTCCGCCTTGCGCTTGTCATACTCCGCGACGAGCACGTCCACGGCGCTGGCGGCCACGTCACGGCCGTGCAGCTCCGACAGCTCCTCCGTCTTGAGGTGGATGGCCTCGTCCAACTGCTTCATCTCCTCCACCAGCGCGATGACCTGCTCGTTGATGCCCGCCAGCGTCTTGTTGATGGTGAGGCCCGCCTCGGTGACCTTCTTCACCGCGGACTCGGCGGACAGGGTGGAGACGTCCGCCAGCACGTTCTTGGCGTGGCTGTCGCGGGCCTCCTGCTCCTTGGCCGGGACGACGGGCTTGCTGCGCGCCTTGCGCGCCAGGTCCTCGAAGGCGGCCTTGGTGGACTCGGAGGAGCGGTTGCGGGAGACGGACTTGCGGGACTTGGACTTGGTGGAAGCCATGTGACTCTCCAGGTAGGGCACGGCCACCCGGGTCCAGGGGACCCGCGAATGGCGTGAGGGTTTCGTGAGATTCCTGGCCCCCTTCTCGGGCGACCATGGGAGAAGAATACCTAGGGGGTCTGACACGGTTGGCTGGGTTCCAGGCATGCGGCGGGGCCTGGAATCGGGCCTTTCGGAGGCCGGGGGGGCACACCGGACTTGTCCTCGGGGCCGCCGCACGGCTAACTCGCGGCCCAGAATCCGCTCAAGGGAGAGCGTCAATGCAGGTCGTCAGTGTGAAGCAGGTCCTCGCCGGCGCGGTGGAGGCTGGGACGAAGGTGGAGGTCCGTGGCTGGGTGCGCACCCGGCGCGACTCGAAGGCGGGCATCAGCTTCGTCAACGTGAGCGATGGCTCGGTGTTCGACCCCGTCCAGGTGGTCGCTCCCAACTCGCTGCCCAACTACGAGAAGGAGATCCTCCACCTCACCGCGGGCTGCTCCGTCGTCTGCCGCGGCACGCTGGTGAAGTCCCAGGGCAAGGGGCAGGCCTACGAGGTCCAGGCGGACGAGGTCCAGGTGCTGGGCTTCGTGGACGACCCGGACACCTACCCCATCCAGCCCAAGCAGCACACGCTGGAGTTCCTGCGCGACGTGGCGCACCTGCGCGTGCGCACCAACACGTTCAGCGCCGTGACGCGCGTGCGTCACCGGGCGGCCAACGCCATCCACAACTTCTTCGACCAGGAGGGCTTCTTCTGGGTCAACACGCCCATCATCACCGCCAGCGACGCCGAGGGCGCCGGGCAGATGTTCCGCGTGTCCACGCTGGACGCCGTCAACCCGCCGCGCACGCCGGAAGGGAAGATTGACTGGCACAAGGACTTCTTCGGCAAGGAGGCGTACCTCACCGTCTCCGGCCAGCTCAACGTGGAGGCGTACTGCCTGGCCATGTCGAAGGTCTACACCTTCGGCCCCACGTTCCGCGCGGAGAACTCCAACACCACGCGCCACCTGGCCGAGTTCTGGATGATCGAGCCGGAGATTGCCTTCGCGGACCTCAACGCGGACGCGGACCTGGCCGAGCGCTTCCTCAAGCACGTCTTCAAGGCGGTGCTGGAGGACTGCGCTCCGGACTTCAAGTTCTTCGAGGAGCGCGTGCAGAAGGGCGTCACGGAGCGCCTGGAGAAGTTCATCCAGTCGAGCTTCGAGCGCATCGACTACACGGAGGCGATCGAAATCCTCAAGCGCGCGAAGAAGAAGTTCGAGTACGCGCCCGAGTGGGGCAAGGACCTGCAGACGGAGCACGAGCGCTACCTGGCCGAGGAGCACGTGGGCCGGCCGGTCGTCGTGATGAACTACCCGGAGGCCATCAAGGCCTTCTACATGCGCATCAACGAGGACGGGAAGACGGTCGCGGCCATGGACGTGCTGGCCCCGGGCATCGGCGAAATCATCGGCGGCAGCCAGCGCGAGGAGCGCCTGGACGTGCTGGACGCGCGCATGCGGCGCTTCGGCTTGGACCCGGCCCACTACCAGTGGTACCGGGATTTGCGCCGCTACGGCTCCGTGCCGCACGCGGGCTTCGGGCTCGGCTTCGAGCGGCTCATCGTCTACATGTGCGGCCTGCAGAACATCCGCGACGCGATTCCCTATCCGCGCGTGCCGGGCTCGGCGCAGTTCTAGGCCGAGCCGTCCGTCTCACGGGAGCTGGGACTGGAGCGCGGGCCAGCGGGTGCGCACCCACTGGCGCACGTACTCCAGTTCCTGCTCGTAGGTGTTGAAGTCGGTGCGCTTGTACCAGTCGGGGAAGTTGCCCGCGCCGATGCTCCCGGGCTTGCCGAACGCGCGGTACTCCAGTTGCCACCGCGCCCAGTCCCGCTTCGCCACGGCCGAGGTCTCCTTCTCGTAGCGGTCGATGAGCGCGAGCACGGTCTCCAGCTTCAGCTCGTTGCCCAGCAGCGCCTTGTAGCGCTCGCGCATGGGCCTGGCGAAGGTGGGCTCCTCGAGCAGCCGCTCGAAGATGCGGTTCTGCGAGGCGAAGTTCATGCGGGTGGTGGGCCAGGTGCGCGTGGTGTCGAAGTTCTGGCCCAGGCTCGCGTCCAGGTCCCACGGGATGAAGCGCCAGGGGCCTTTCGTGCCCGGGTCATAGGCGTGGTAGGCGTTCTTGCCTTGGGAGTCCGTCCCCAGGATGAGCGTGTTGAAGATCCACCAGTCCTGGTAGTCGCGCAGGTTGGCGCGCTGGGGGAACTGGGCGCGGAACGTCGCGTCGTCGGCGTCCGCGACGAAGGCGACGAAGTCCTCCAGGTGGTCCCACGCGTGGGCCTGGCCCATGGGCGGCTCGCCGACCTTCTTCTCGAAGCCCTCGCGCAGCGACGCCTTGGGCTGTCCGTCCCGGCGCAGGCGGGAGAAGTTGGCCTCCTTCTCCACCGCCTTGAAGAGGTCCGAGTCCTTGTCCAGGCCGTTCTGGGCCATCAGCCTCTTGTGCGGCAGGTCGGCCACCGTGAAGAGGCCCATGAAGCGGTTGTTGGCGTAGACGACGGCGCTGAAGACGGGGACGCGGACGTGCTCCTTCGACATGCGGTTCCACAGGTCGAACGCCAGCCGCGTGCGCACGTAGGAGTTGTCGTTGAAGGTGGAGATGAGCGCCACGCGCTTTCGCGCGAGGAAGCCGTCGCCGAAGACGGGCTCGTTGAAGAGGTCGTCGTCGGGGAACTTCAGCGTGAGGCTGCGCTTGGGGAAGGCGCCGGAGGTGGCGCCGCGGAACTTGGCCTCGAGGGCGTAGGTGTGTCCCCGGTAGGTGAGCTGCGCGGGACGGTAGCCGCCGCCCGTGAGGCCCGGCGGGGTGGGGTAGGTGAGGTGGAAGACGGGGAGGCCGTACTCCTCGCTGTAGGCCGCCGGGTCGACGATGCGCACGTTGCCCGGGGCGCCGTCGTTCTCCGCCACGCCCACCTTGAGGGTGCCCGTCTCGCCGGAGCCCTGCTCACGGAACACCAGGTTCCACACGGCCGCCTGGTCCCGGCCCGGCGTCCAGCGCAGCGTGGCCGTGGCCGCGTCGAAGGTGGCTCCGGGAGGAAGGTTGTCCACGGCGAAGCGCACCCCCGCGGGAGTGGCGCCGGTGGAGCACGTCACGGTGACGGTCAGGGCCTGGCCCTCGGTGAGCCAGCGAGGAGCGCCCGCGGTGGGGCTGCATCGAGGCCCCGCGTCAGGGACCTCCTGCGGCTCCGGCGTGCCTGAGTCGGGCGTCTCCTGCGGCTCCGGGGGGCCCGCGTCGGGTGGCTCCTCTCGAGGGTCGACGGGAGGTGGCGGTGCATCCGGGGGCGGGCTTCCTCCACACGCCAGCGTCAGCACCACGACACATGCCAGTACGCCGCGCGACAAGCTCCTCCTGGCCACCGTGCAACCCCCCGAGTCCATGTCCGGCTCGAAGGAATAGGCACTCCACGCCGCGCTGACAGTCCCCCCATCCCCGCCCGGCTGTCCGCTCCTGGACGCCGTGGGTGTGCGGCGGGGTCATCCCGCCTTGAGCCGCACGGAGTCCTCGGCGTGTCGCTCCAGCGCCTGGGCAATCTGGGAGGCCGACCACAGCGGATCCAGACAGGGGCAGAAGTAGCCCGGCCCCGCCTTCTCCCGGACAGCCCACTCGAAGAAGCCGCGCGCGGTGGCGTGGAGCTCCTCCGGCAGGAAGAGCACCGCCACGTCGTACTCGGTGAAGCGCAGCAGGCCCGGCACGCGCCACTCCCGCTCCCAGTCGAAGCGGTACTGGTAGGGCGCGTTGCTGGAGTCTCCCTGGATGTCCACGAAGGGCGTCATGGACCAGAGCGGATGGGCTCGCGAGTCCGAGGTGGCCAGGGCTTCGTCCACCTGGTGCTTGAGCGCGAGGTGCGCGGGGGAGGCGTATTGGACGTACCAGACGGGGCCGCCGCCCTGGGACAGGATGAAGCTCTTGCGGAAGCCGATGCCGTAGAGGCTGCGGCGATGGACCAGCCTGGCGAGCTGGTCGAACGGAATCTCGCTGAAGCAGACCGCGCGGTGGCGCTCGGCGACCTGGGGCTCCTTGCGCGCGAGGCCAAAGCCCTGGGCGCCGGGGATGAGCGTCCGCGTGCCCAGGATGTTCATCATGTTCTGGTACGCGTCGCGAAACGGGGGCCCGGGCTTCGTGAAGTGCACCACGAAGTCGGACATGTCTCGCCACTGGGAATGAGTCTGATAGCCGAGCATCGTCCCGCCGCGGCTACTGTCCCGGAGCACGGTGGGTGGTGCAACCCGCCTGCATTCGCCATCCAGGTGCATGGCCGGGGCGCGGGCGGGGAGCCGACGGCTCGGCGGTGAGGGCAGGCGGGCGCTCCGGGCGCTTTCTCCCGCCGCCTGCCTGGGTGCCAGTCGGCGCGGAGGGAGCCCAGCTTTGTCGAGCGGTGTGTGTCTTCGCCCTGGGGAGTGTGTGATGGGCCACGAAGGACGGTTGTCGCCGGTCGAGCTGCTGAGGCGGGTCACCTTCTCGTTGGAGCAGCTCGCGGTGCAGGGGCTGGCGAGCGGCGTGGTCCGAGGCGCCTCGGCCGGGCTCCAGGCGGAGCTGCCAGCGCTCGACGGTCAGCTTCGCGCGCTCATCGAGGACGGCGTGGCGCTTCTGGCCCGCATCGTCGAGGCCGTCGCCGACAAGCCCCCGGGCACGTGGACGCGGACGATGGCGCAGAGCGCGGTGTCGGGAGCGGTGGAGGAGCTGCGGCGCTCGATGCCGGGCGTGGATGCGCTGTCACGAGAGCTCGTCGAGCGGGTGAACGCCTGGTTGGATCGCTCGTCCGAGGCGGCGGCGCTGCACAACCGCGAGCTGCGCGAGCCCGGGGCCCGAGCGCGGGAGCTGGCCACAGGGGCGGTGAAGGGGGTGGTGAAGGAGCTGGAGACCGCCTTGCCGGCGCTGTCACCCATGGGCGCCCAGGTCGCGTCCCAGGCGGGGCGCGGGTTCATCCAGGGCTTCGGGGAGGCGCTGGAGGCTCGCTCCGAGACGTTCGACGAGGTGCTGGACGAGGCGGGACGGCGGCTGGTCCACGCGGTGGTGGAGCAGCTGGACCAGGAGCTGCGGGCCCTGCGCGCACGCACCGAGCTGGACGTGGGGGGCGCCGTCGCATCCATGGCCGAGCGCACCGCGAGCGCGACGGTGCGCGGCGCCTCCGAGGAGCTGAGGCGTCAGGTCCGCGCGACGCGCGAGGCGGGACAGGTGCCGTCGCTGCGCACGGCCAGTCGCGAGGTGACGCTGGGCGTGCTCTCGGCCTTGTCGGAGCGGCTGCTCCGGCCGCTGGCGGTGATGACGGGCGTGGGGGGCGCACTCGCGCTCACCGCGTTCACCCTGACCCGGCGGCGGTGATGAAGGGCGCTCACCGCGTTCACCGCGTTCACCCTGACCCGGCGGCGGTGATGAAGGGGGGCGCTCGCGCTCACCGCGTTCACCCTGGCCCGGCGGCGGTGATGAAGGGGGGCGCTCGCGCTCACCGCGTTCACCCTGACCCGGCGGCGGTGCGACTTCCCGGGCACGGGCACCGCGCGCTGGGCGGCCCCCCGCGCCGCGACTACGATGGCGCGCCATGCTCCGTTCCCGCTCGCTGCCCCTGGTCGTCCTGCTCTCGCTGGCCGTGGCCCCCCTGGCGCTGGCCGCCGCGGGGCCCCAGCTCCAGGCCTTCTTCTCGCCCGAGCTGAAGAGCACCGCGTACCAGCAGCGCGTCTACGCGCAGGTCGCCGGCAAGTGGAAGCAGCCCGGGAAGAAGGGGTTGCCGGCCGTGGGGGGAAAGACGGTGGTCCAGGCGGTGCTGGGCCGCGACGGCAAGCTCCTCTCGGCGGTGGTGACGACGGAGTCCGGCTCCAAGAGCTGGGACGCGGCGGCGCTGTCCGCCGTGCAGAAGGCCGCGCCCTTCGCGCCACTGCCCAAGGACTATTCCCTGGCCACGCTGGACGCGCACTTTCACGTCGCGTGGGTGTCCTCTCCCTGAAACAAGCAGGCTCGGTTTGGCCATCGCGGGGAAGCGCACGGAGCGTATATGGTGCGCCCCCATGGCAACCCCTCATATCTCCGCCGCACCCGGCGACTTCGCCGACGTGGTGCTGATGCCCGGTGACCCCCTCCGGGCTCGCTACATCTCCGAGCGCTTCCTGACCGACGCCCGCGGCGTCACGTCCGTGCGCAACATGTTTGGTTTCACCGGCACCTATCAGGGGCGCCGGGTGTCGGTGATGGGCCATGGCATGGGCGTGCCGTCCATCTCCATCTACGCAACCGAGCTCATCAAGGTCTACGGCTCGAAGGTGCTCATCCGCGTGGGGAGCTGCGGCGCGCTTCGCACGGACGTGAAGCTGCGGGATGTCATCGTGGCCACCGGTGCGGGCACGGACTCGAAGGTGAACCGGATGCGGCTGATGGGGCACGACTTCCCGGCCGTGGCGGACTTCCAGCTCGCGCGGTGGGCCATGGAGTCGGCCGAGCGTCGCGGCAAGTCGGTGCGCGCCGGCTCCGTCTTCACCTCGGACCTGTTCTACCACCCGCAGGAGGAGCTCAACTCGGTGCTGGAGAAGATGGGCGTCCTCGCCATCGAGATGGAAGTCGCCGGCCTCTACGGCGTGGCGGCGGAGTTCGGCGCCCGGGCCCTGGCGCTGCTCACCGTGTCGGACCACCTCAAGTCGGGGGAGGCCCTGTCGCCGCAGGACCGGCAGACCTCGTTCGACGAGATGATCGAGCTGGCGCTCGACGTCGCGCTCAAAGTCCCCGCGACGACGCCCTGAGCGCGAAAACCCCGCGCCCGATGTGCGGTAGGGGGCACTCCAGGAGCGCCCTCCAGGGCAGGGAGGCGTAAAAAGTCAGGGAGGGGCTTTGTGCTCGAACGATTCTCGGGCAATTCTGCGGCCCGGTGCGTTACCCCATCTGGCTCCTCTTGGTCTGCGCAGGCTGTGCCGGGCGCATGGTTCCTCCTTCGGGCGGCGATGCCGCCCTTGCGTCCGTTCGCTCGCCAGGGCTGACGGCGGCGCCCGAGCAGACAGCTCCGGCGCCCGCTGAAGCCCCGGCGGCCGCGGTGCCCGTGGCGACAGTGGAGGCGCCGGCCCCCGGCGCGCAGGCTCCCGCGGCCGACGAGAGCTGCGCGCTGTCCGCGGAGGACCTGGAGGGCGACGACGACACCTCGGAGGCAGGTGACGCCGAGGGCGACGTCGGCGAGGGCGAGACGCCCGTTGTCGGTGGCGAGGTCCCCACGGGGCCGCTGTACACGGCGGACATCTCCGACGAGGAGCTGGCGCGGCGCTGGAAGGGTGACGTCGCGGCGCTGGGCTCCATGGCGGTGGGCTTCGCGCACAGCGGCCGGCTGGTGAATGGCGTGCAGTTCCCCAAGGGCGACGATTGGATTGTCGTCTCGCCCGAGATTGCGTGGGGCACGCAGGAGAGCATCGACTACATGGTGGCCGCCATCAAGGAGGTGCGTGCGCGCTACCCCTTCGCGCCGCTCCTGCGCGTCAACGGCATCAGCAACAAGGACGGCGGCCACAAGCGTCCGCACAAGAGCCACCAGAACGGCCGGGACGTGGACGTCGGCTTCTACTACCCGACGGTGGACCCCATCCGTGAGCGCGAGCGCGAGAAGTACATCAACGTGCCGCTCAACTGGGCGCTGGTCCGCGCCGTGGTGACGAAGACGGACATCCAGCTCATCCTCGTCGACAAGCGCGTGCAGAAGGTGCTGTACGACTACGCGCTGTCGGTGGGCGAGGACAAGGCGTGGCTGGATTCGCTGTTCAGCCCCGTGGGCATCATCCGGCACGCGCGCCGCCACCGGGACCACTTCCACATGCGCTTCCACAATCCGCGCGCCCAGGAGCTGGGGCGGCGGGTGCAGCCGCTCCTGGCGCTCCAGCCCGAGCACAACGTGACGACGCACCGCGTGCGCTCGGGCGACACGCTGGGCGGCATCGCGCTGCGCTACGGGTCGACGGTGACGCTGATTCGCAAGGCGAACCGGATGCGCAACACGTTCCTGCGCGCGGGGCAGCGGCTGTCCGTTCCTCTGCGCGGGCCGTGCACCCACTGCCCGGTGCCGCCGCCCGTGGTGCTGCCGTCGCGCAACCTGCCGCCCGAGCCGAAGGCGCCCCTGGTGGCCGCCGCCCCCAGCGCCGAGCAGTCCCCGGTGGCCTCGAACTGCGTGAAGCCCGCGGCGCCGGTGGACCAGGCCACCACCGCCGCGGCCGCCGCGTCCGGTGCCGTGACGCCGGCCTCCGCGCTCCCCGCTGCTCAGCCCGCGTCGACGCTGGTCGACAGCGCCCCGCCCTCCGCGGCCGCGCTGCCCATCCAACCCGCGCCAGCCGCCATGGACGTGAGCGGGGCCGCCGCGCCGCCAGCGAACATCGTGGTGCCGACTCCTGCTCCGTAGCGCCCGCGCGCGGACCGCGAGCCGCCCACCCGCGCTAGAGGGGCATCCTCAGGCCCAGGTCCAGCGCGGGGAGGACTCGCACGTCGTTCTTGTCATCGACGCGCATGAAGACGACGGGCACCCGGCCGCCGATGAGCAACGCCAGCTCCGGCATGAGGTACACGCCGAAGGAGGCCACGGGCACCGCGGCCGGGCCCACCGTCCAGAAGGTCCTCCCCGGAGGGGACTGCACCACGAGCTGCACGCTCGCCTCGAGTCCCAGCGACAGCTCCGTGTGGCGCCCTCGCTTCTTCCACGCGTAGCCCATCCCCACGCCGGAGATGAACTCGCCGCTGTCGTTGCGGCTGCCCTTGCCCAGCTCGAGCGAGAACGTCAGTCCTCGCGCCTTGGCTTGCGACACCTCCAGGCGGACCGTCAGCAGGGCTCCGGAGGGCTCGATCACCGTGTGGCGCGCGCCCATCGACATGCTCAGCTCCCGCTTGATGGTGGGTGACTCCGGGAAGAAGTCCTCGAAAGGGGAGGGCAGCCGGGAGACGTCCCGCCCCGAGGGGGGCGTGGTCACCGCCACGGTGTCGGGGGCCGCGTTCAACGGCGCCGGAGACAGCGGCTGCTCACCCGGCAGCGCCTCGCCCACCCGGGGCCTCTCCCAGGACGAGGACTTCGACTCCCGACTCACCGCGCCCGCGAGCAGCGCCGCGGCCGATGACGGCTTGGCCGCGCCTTCCCCGGCGGACTCGAGCGCGCCCTTCGCCAGGCCCGCCAGGGCCTTCTGTCCCACGGGCTGGAGGTCCGCCCAGCCCACCTTGAGCACCTGTCCCCAGGACGCGTTCACGGTGCCGATGTACTGCTGGCCCCCGCGCCACGCGCGCAGCTCGTACTCCCCCGGCGGCACCGCGAGCCGAGGCACCGCGCCCAGCCCCAGCTCCGCGAGCACGGGGCCTCGGCCGGTGCGCAGCAGCAGCGCGCGCTCGAAGTCCGGCGGCAACTCCAGCGCCGTGCCGGGGCTCGGCAGCTGCGTGAGCACCAGCTCGCCCTTGCCCGTCAGCCGGTAGGCATACGCCGGATGCTGCGCGCCGGTGAGCACGTCCGCCGTCGCGGAGACCGTGTGGAAATAGGCGTACTGATACGCCTCCCCCAGCGTCACCAGCCCATCCCCGGACGCATCCGCCGCGCCCCTCAGCCCCGAGACCAGGTGGTGCGTGAAGAGGGAGCCGCCGACCTCGCGCGACTCCAACGCCAGCTCGTCCTCCGCGCTGGAGGTGAGCAGCGCATGGCCCGTGCTGTGGACTTCATCCGTCAGCCGCAGCTCGAACGAGGGCCCGGGACGCCCGCCCTTGAACTGCAGCAGCGCGCCGCTGCGACAGCTGTCGACGATGGCCAGCCGCACATCCGCGCGGGTGGCCTCCAGCCAGTTGCGCAAGTCCTTGTACGGCAGGCGCTCCGTGCCCAGCTCCAGCGCCACGCCGTCCGAGTGCCCGGAGAAATAGAAGAGCAGCACCACCCGCGTGTCGGGCGCGCCCCGCAGCGAGTCGACCTTCTTCGCCGCCGTCTCCAAGGCCCGACGCACCGTGGCCAGGTCCTTGCCCTGCAGGACGATGAGGTCCGAGGCCGCCACGTCTCCCAGCTCCGAGAGGACTCCCGCCAGCTTCGCGGCGTCCGCTTCGGCGTAGCGCAAGGGGGGCCGGGTTCCGCTGCCCACGTTGTGGCCCACCAGCACGGCGATGCGACGGGTGCCGGCCTGGGCCGGCAAGGTGGCGCACAACACGGCGGCGAGCACGAAGCAGCGGATGACGGTCATCACGGCTGGGTCTTCTCGAAGAGGAAGGTGACTTGGGCTCCAGCGGGTACCGCCAGTCGCGTGCGGTCGCGAATGACGTCGGGCCCCCCGGCCGAGAGCTCCTTGAGCGCTGGTGCCACGGACTCGAAAGTCAGTGGCTGCCGCGAGAAAAAGGCGAACAGTCGCTCGGGGCCAGGGGCGTTGTCGAGTACCACGCTCCCGGGAATCTCCACGGGCAGGCCATTCGAGGGCAGCAGCCCGCTCTGGGTTCCACCAAAGGGGTAGTACGTATTCACCTGCCCGGCGCCATCCACCGACACCACCAGGACGAAGGGGAGACCCTCTCCCTCCACCACGAAGCGCACCTGGTCTCCGGGCGCCAGCGCCTCGCCTTCCTCCACCTTCCACGTGCGCTCGCCGCGGTGCGCGAAGAGCTGGAAGATGGCGCCTCCCTTGGGCGAGAACTCGGGCTCCTCGGGGGGGACCCAGAGGAGCGCCACCGCGAGCAGCGCGGCGGAGCAGGCGGCCAGCGCGGGCGTCCACCAGCGCAGGCGGCTGCCCCAGGGCGCCGCTCGCGAGGGGAGCGAGTCGGCGCGAGGGAGCACATAGGCCACGAAGTGCCGCCGGTACGAAGCGAGCTCCTCGGCGCGTGCGCGACAGGTGAGGCACGCGGCCAGGTGGGCCTGGGTGGTGTCGCGCTCCTGAGGGGGGAGCGCATCCATCGAGAGGGCCTCCAACTTGAGGTTGGAGACATGGGAGGGGGCGTTCATGCGGGCGGCCTCCCGGCGAGCGCGTGTGCGTGCCGGTGGAAGTCAGCGAGGCGGTTGACGACGGTGCGACGGGAGATTCCAAGCACCTGGGCCACCTCGTCCTGCGTCATTCCATCGGCGAGGTGGAGCCAGGCGACTTCCGCCACTTTCGGGGGGGCTGTGGCGATGAGGCGCCGGGCCAGGTCCCGGTCCTCCAGAAGTCGCTCGGAATCGAGTCCTGGGACATCCGGGACGTCGGCGACAGGCAGGGCACGGCGATGCCGGTCCCTCGCCTGGTTGAGGCAGTAGTTGGTGGCGACGCGGTAGATCCACGCCAGCGCATGCTGGGCGTCCGGCGCACGCTCCAACTGGCGGTGGAGGCGAAGGAAGGTCTCCTGGGTCGCGTCCGCCGCCGCGGCGTCATCACCCAGAATCTGCCGGCACCGGGCGTAGAGCGACGGCCCGTAGGTGCGGTACAGCGTGTGGAGGCGATCTTCGGACATGGTGTTTTCGAGTTCCGGCCAACCCAACGAACACCCGGGGTCCAGGGATTGCGCAAGGGCTCCAGCGGAACGGGGTGCTGTGGTAGCACGGGGCGCTCATGGCACTCCCCCCCCGCCGAGGCCCGTCGCTGGCCCACAAGGCCCGGCAGCGCAGCCCTGGCCACCACTACAACGCGAGCTTCCTGTCCTCGGTGGACCGGGCGGACATCCTGACCTGGCTGGGAGGGCTGCACCCGCTCTGGGAGGAGCGCTACTCCAAGCACTTCCCGCCGCCCCCGGGGCAGCAGCAGCGGCGCCTCCTCCGGCCGGTGTACTGGCTGGGCAACTGGCAGTTCGCTTGTCTGGACTACTACCGCCCCCCGAAGGGGGTGCTCAACCGGTGCGTGAAGGCGGAGCCCTTCCCGGCGGTGCTCCAGCGGCAGGTGACGAAGGTGGAGGAGTTGGCGCGGCGCATGTTCCGAGGCCCGGACCTGCCCAAGGGCTGGCACCTCAACACCTGCCTGGTGAACTTCTACGGCAGCCGCCTGGAGGAGGACCGCTGGGTGGACACGGCCCGGGTGGGGGAGCACAAGGACTTCGAGCCGGGGCCCGTGGCCTCGCTGTCCTTTGGCGAGCGGGCGCTCATCCAGTTCGTCACGTCGACCCGCCCGGGGGAGCGCGACGCGGTGGTGCTGGAGCAGTGGCTGGACGACGGCTCGCTGGAGCTGTTCGGCGGGAAGCAGTGGAAGGAGGAGACGTTCCACCGCGTGCAGCGGGTGGACACGCGCGAGGGCCATGACCTGGCGCCGAAGCTCCCGGACTTCCGGACGCGCCGCATCAACCTCACGTTCCGCTACGTCCCGGACGTCCACGTGACGCCGTTCGCCGCGCTGTCCACGGAGGCGCGCGAGGACGTGCGCGGCTACATGGAGCGGCTCGCGAAGGGCAGCGCCTTCTTCCGCGCGGAGCTCGCGCGAGAGGCCCGGCCGCCAGCGCCCTGACGTCGCGGGCGCTCAGTCGCGGCGGGGCTTGCGGTGGGTGCGCGCGTGGCGTCCCTCGGGTTGTCCCGGGGAGCGCGGCGCGGTGTCCTGCTGCGGCGGGCCCGGGTCCTTCTGCGAGGCGAGGAAGTGCGTCCAGGCCTCCTGGAACACGGGGTCCTCGCGGGGCACGGGGACGCGGGGAATCTGTCCTCGCATGATGCGCTCGATGCGCTCCACCACGTCCTTGTCGCGCGAGGTGGCGAACGTGGAGGCGACTCCGCTGGCCTGTGCGCGCGCGGTGCGGCCGATGCGGTGGACGTAGTCCTCGGGAGAGTGGGGCAGGTCGAAGTTGATGACCTGGCCCACGTCTTCCACGTCGAGCCCGCGCGCGGCGATGTCCGTGGCCACGAGGCAGCGGTAGGTCCCCTTGCGGAAGCCCTCGAGCGCCTGTCGGCGCTGGTTCTGCGTGCGGTCCGCGTGCAGCACCGCGCTCTTGTGGCCCGCGCGCTGGAGGGTGCGGAGGACCTTGTCGGCGCGCTCCTTCGACTTCGCGAAGACGAGCGCCGTGGTGGAGTCCTGGGCGAGCAGGGAGAGCAGGAGCGCGGACTTCTCCTCCGGCTTGACGATGTAGAGGCGCTGCTCGGCGCGCTCGGCGGGGGTGCCGCTGCGAGTGACGGCCACTCGCACGGGACGGACCAACTGCTCGCGGGCGAAGCGCCCCACGTCCGCGCCCAGCGTCGCGGAGAAGAGCAGCGTCTGTCGCTTGCGAGGCAGCGCGGAGAGGATGCGCTGGAGCTGCGGCAGGAAGCCCATGTCGAGCATCCGGTCCGCTTCGTCGAGGACCAGGGCCTCGAGCTTGGGGAAGCGGGCGGCTCCGGTGTCGAGCAGGTCGACCAGTCGGCCCGGGGTGGCGAGGACGAAGGTGGGCTGGGCCTGGAGGGCCTCGACCTGGGCGCCCATGTCCTCGCCGCCGATGATGACGGTCTGCGTGAGGCCTCGGGCCTCGGCGAAGACCTGGACGGGTTCGGAGATCTGCTGCACGAGCTCGCGGGTGGGGGCGAGCACCAGTGCGAGGGTGCC
The DNA here is from genome assembly GCF_000331735.1 of Myxococcus stipitatus DSM 14675. GTDB lineage: Bacteria > Myxococcota > Myxococcia > Myxococcales > Myxococcaceae > Myxococcus > Myxococcus stipitatus. The sequence goes on from NC_020126.1 coordinate 3,353,890, forward strand.
CTTCTTGCTCGCGAAGCGCTCCACGAGGGGGAGCACGTAGGCGGCCGTCTTTCCGGTGCCCGTGGCCGCGCAGCCGATGACGTCCTTGCCGGCGAGGGCGGGGGGGATGGCCTGGGACTGGATGGGCGTGGGCTGGGTGAAGCGCACCCGGCGCAGCGCGCCGAGGGTGGCTTGAGACAGTCCGAGCCGTTCGAAGGAATCACTCACGGCTTGGGGGGTATCACGGCGGACGGTGGGATGGGAAAGAGCCTCGGGGGGCACTGTCGTCCGGTAGGTTGTGGCGTGAATGACTCCCGCGCTGCCGCCCCTGTCCGTGGTGCTCGACACCAACGTGGTCCTGGACCTCTACGTCTTCGAGGACCCCGCCACGCGGGTGTTGTGGGAGGCGCTGGAGGCGGGGCGGGTGGTGGCGTGGGTGGAGGAGGGGATGTTGGCGGAGCTGGGCTTCGTGCTCGCCTCGCGGAACTTCCTGCCTGGGCGGCAGGTGGACGCACGGCGGACGGCGCTCGAGCGCTATCGGGCGCGAGCGCGGTTGCTTCGTGAGGGGGAGGGGGCGCCGGTGGTGGAGTTGCCTCGGTGCAAGGACCGGGATGACCAGCGGTTCCTGGTGCTGGCCGCGCGGGCGCGGGTGGATTGGTTGGTGAGCAAGGACAAGCGGGTCCTCTCGATGGCGGACCGGCGCGAGCTGCCCTTCACCATCCTCACGCTCCGGCAGGCGGTGGCGAGGCTCGAAGCCTCGCGTGGCTGAGGCGGGCACTGTTCAGTGGGCGGGGTGTGGTGGAGGAGACTCCCGCGAGGACAGGGGGCGCGATAGAACGCGCCTCATGAAGGCCTACGAGATTCGCGGGAAGTTCGGGCTGGAGAACCTGGTGGCGTGTGAGCGGCCGGACCCCACGCCAGGACCGTTCCAGGTGCGGGTGCGGGTGAAGGCCACGAGCCTCAACTTCCGCGACTTGATGATGGTGGAGGGGCGCTACAACCCCTCGCTGAAGCTGCCCTTGATTCCGAACTCGGATGGCGCGGGTGTGGTGGACGAGGTGGGGCCGGGGGTGACGCGCGTGAAGCTGGGGGACCGGGTGATGGGGGCGTTCTCCCAGGCGTGGCTCGCGGGAGAGCCCTCGCGCGCGGTGCATCAGAGCGCGTTGGGTGGGCCGCTGGATGGCGCGTTGGCGGACACGATGGTGCTCCGGGAGGAGGGCGTGGTGGCGACGCCGGACTACCTGTCCGACGAAGAGGCGGCCACGTTGCCTTGCGCGGCGGTGACGGCGTGGAGCGCGTTGGTGACGCACGGCGCGGTGAAGGCGGGGGACGTGGTGTTGCTGCAGGGGACGGGAGGTGTCTCCATCTTCGCGCTGCAGATCGCGAAGCTGCTGGGGGCGCGCATCATCGTGACGTCGAGTCGCGACGAGAAGCTGGAGCGGGCGCGTGCGCTGGGGGCGCATGACGTCATCAACTACGTCACGACGCCGGACTGGGAGAAGGTGGCGCGGGGGCTCACGAAGAACGTGGGCGTGGACCACGTCGTGGAGGTGGGAGGGGCTGGGACGTTCGAGAAGTCACTGCGCGCGGTGCGGCCGGGCGGCACGGTGTCCGTCATTGGCGTGCTGAGTGGTGGTGCTGCGACGGTGCAGTTGACGCCGATCCTGATGCAGAACCTGCGGGTGCAGGGAGTCGTCGTGGGGCACCGCGAGAGCTTCGAGGCGCTCCTGCGGGCCTTCACCCAGCATGCGGTGCGTCCCGTGGTGGACCGGGTCTTCCCGTTCGAGGAGGCCGTGGCGGCGTTCCACCACCTCAAGAGTGGAGCGCACTTTGGGAAGGTCGTGGTGCGAGTGGGCTGAGGGGCCGGCCCGGTGGTGGTGCTCCACTCAAGAGTGGAGCGCACTTCGGGAAGGTCGTGGTGCGAGTGGGCTGAGGGGCCGGCCCGGTGGCGAGTTGTGCGCACCGGGACCGGCGGATGCCGTGACGCCTCAGGAGCCCGTTTCGGTGGGCCCTGAGTCGGACGGCGTGGAGGAGCGAGCCACGTAGCTCACCTGCGGCCCGCCACGAGCCGCGCGAGGGCCGCCCCGGTTCGAATTGGGGTGCTGCGGCCGAGCCCCATTGCCGTTCTGCCGGGGCTCTCGCATCACGTTGCCACTCGGAGCGGAGGCCGGTGCCGTGTTGACGGCGGGACGGCTCTCCACGATGGGTTGTGCTCCTCGACCCGGGCCTCCCCGGCGCTGCTCATTGCGAGGAGGCCGTGAGTCGTTCTGCCGGGCTGAACCGTTGGGGCCGCCCTGCTCGCCATTTCCGTTGTCGTAATGGCTGTTCGGCTCCGAGGACTGGCCATGGGCCTGGCGCTCATGTCGCTCGTTGCGACGTCCGCCCACGGGGGGACGAGGCGAACCGTTGCGAGCGTCCTCCGAACCCGCGCGAGCCGCGCCGTTGCGCGAGGTGCCCTGGTAGGACCGCTGGCCGTTGTTGCGTGGCTCACCGGTGGAGGACTCCGAGGCGCCACTGCGCGCATCGACCGAAGAAGCGTGCTGCTCGCCGAGATGCGCGTTGTCCGAATGGGATGCCGACCCATCGTTGCGTGCATCGCCCTGGGAGGAACGAGGTCCGCCATTGCGCCGGCCGCCCTGGGAGGCTCCGCGCGGACCGCCGTTGCGATTGTCACCCTGGCCGGAGCGAGGCCCACCGTTGCGTCGCTCTTCCAGAGAGAAGCCTTGGCCTTCGTTGGACGCATCGTCCTGGAAGGAGCGAGGCCCACCGTTGCGTCGCTCACCCCGAGAAGGCGCCTGCCCTCCGTGGGTTGCATCACTCTGGAAGTCAGAAGGGCCGCCGTTGCCCTGCTCACCTTGGGTGGGAGTTTGCCCCCCGTTGATGGAGTCGCCCTGGAAGGAGCGCGGACTTCCGTTGCGCCGCCCACCCTGGCCTCCGTTGCGAGTGTCGCCCCGGAAGGAACGAGGCCCACCATTGCGAGCATCGCCCTGTGAGGCGCCTTGCTCTCCTCTGGCCGCGTCGCCCTGGAAGGTGCCGGGACCTCCGTCGCGACGCCCACCCTGAGAGCCGTGGCCCCCGTTGCGAGTATCTCCCTGGAAGGAGCGAGGCCCACCATTGCGAGCATCACCCTGCGAAGAGCCTTGCCCTCCGTTGCGCGCATCGCCCTGCGAAGAGCCTTGCCCTCCGTTGCGAGCATCACCCTGGAAGGAGCGAGGCCCACCATTGCGAGCATCACCCTGCGAAGAGCCTTGCCCTCCGTTGCGAGCATCACCCTGCGAAGAGCCTTGCCCTCCGTTGCGAGCATCACCCTGGAAGGAGCGAGCCCCACCATTGCGAGCATCGCCCTGGAAGGAGCGAGGCCCACCATTGCGAGCATCACCCTGCGAAGAGCCTTGCCCCCCGCTGCGAGCATCACCCCGAGGCGGCGGCCGCGCCGTCGCTCCCCGTTGATCTCCACTCGCCGGTGCCGCACCCGTGCGCGAAGCCGACGGCGCTCCACTCCGCTGTGCCGCGGGCGTCGCGGGCCGGTTGTTGCCCTGGCGCGGAGGAGGACGCCCTCCACCCCGGCGCCCGCCTCGCTGCGGAGGCGACGCGGGCGGCTTGCCTCGCTCACCACCCCCCTGCCGAAGGACCAACGCCTCCAGCTCGCGCAGCTCCGCCTCTTCGGCCTCCTCGGGCGTCATCGCGGCCTTGGCCGGCTCGGGAGCCACCACCTCCTCTGGCTGAGCGCGGAAGTCGCGTCGCGGGCCTCCTTGCGGCCGCACGTCCGGGCGCCCATCCCGCGCACCTCCCTTGCCTCCCTGCCGACGAGGCGCCTCCCGGAAGTTCCCGGACGGCACGAACTCCGGCGTGAGCTCCCGCCGCACATACGCGTTCCAGATTTCGCCCGTGTCGCCCGACATCCCGTTCAGCCACGGCGCGAACGCCGCGAGGAACTCGCGCACGTTGTCCAGGTCTCGACGGAAGTAGAACTCCGCGCGGTTGTTGCGCGCGGCGGCGATGGTCTGCGGGAAGTCGATGATGGTGGGCCCCGCCCAACTCATCAGGATGTTGTACGGCGACAGGTCCCCATGGATGAGGTCCGCGCACAGCATGCTGATGACCTGCGCTCGCAGGTCCAGGTACATGTTCTGCGCATCCTCGGGGGTCGCCGGCGGAGCCTCCACCAGGCGCGGCGCCGGATGGCCCTCCGCGTCGACCACCACCTCCATCAGGAGGATGCCCTCGTAGAACATCACCGGCGTCGGGACTCGGACGCCCTGGGCGTGCAGCTTGTACAGCGAATCCGATTCGGCGCTCTTCCACGCCTCCTCGGCGGCGGCCTGCCCGAAGCGGCTGCCCTTCTCCATGGCGCGACGGGTCCGGGAGTTGCGCACTTCGCGCCCTTCCCGATAGCCCGCATTGTTGCGGAAGTTGCGCTCGTGGCGTTCCTTGTACAGCTTGGCGGCCACCACCTGCCCGGCGTGCTGGACAAGCCACACCTCCGCCTCCTTTCCCGTCTTCAACTGGCCGATGACGGCCTCGATGATTCCGTCGGCGAGGAGGGTCTCTAGCGAGTCATTCATTCCGAGGCGGAAGTCCTGAGGGGCTCGGGCGGGTGTACGCAGATGCGCGCGGGCGGCCCTGCTCGCTCCGCGCAATGGCATGTGAACATCGCGGAAGGCCCTCTTGCTACCGCCTTGACGCCGGGAGCTTCCGGAAGACCCAACGCTCGGCCTGCTAACAGTTTGTCTGTCGGCGTTCCAGGGTATCAATCGGCCAGCGGAGGGGGTGGGTCACGTCTGACCGTGCCCTGGAGGCCCGCGCGGTGTCATTTCCAGGACGCTGGGCGGACCTCCGGGACGAAGCCCGCAGCCCTGGCCGGTGGGCAGGCGGGCAGGGGGACTCGGGCGCACTGCGGGCCAGGGCGGGGAGGGGGCAGGGGGCCGAGAGGTCGGGCAGAGGGCGACTTGTACGCAGGGGACTGCCGACCCGCACCACGAGAGCGCTACGATGCGCGCCGCCCAGGAGGGGCTCACCCATGGCGACGAAGAAACGCAAGTCGAGTGCTGCGAAGAAGTCATCCCGGCGCGCCTCCACCGCGAAGAAGCCCGCGGCGAAGAAGTCCGCGGCACGAAAGGCCACCGCGAAGAAGGCCGCGACGCGAAAGAGCGCCGCGAAGAAGGGCTCGGCGAAGAAGAGCCCTGCGACGAAGAAGGGAGCTGCTCGCAAGAGCGCCGCGAAGAAGGGCGCGGCTCGGAAGAGCACCACCGCGAAGAAGAAGTCCGGCACCAGCGTGCGAGGTGGCAAGAAGGCCGCGAGTGCGTCCACGCCACGCACCGCCAGGCTGCCCCCTCCTCGGGAGACCCCCGCTCCGGTGGAGGTCTCCATCGTGGCCTGGGCGGAGCCCGTGGAGGAGGACACGCCGTTCGAGGAGCAGGTGGAGACCTCGTCCGCGGGCCTCCAGCCGCTCGCCCCCGAGCACGCGGCGGTGGACGAGCTGACCAGCTCCGGCAACGAGCTGCTCGACATCTTCCAGCGCTATGACCGCAACCGGACCGGCGCCATCGAGCGCGCGGAGTTCGCGCGGCTGCTGGAGGCGCTCGGGCAGAACGTCACGGACGAGGAGCTGGAGATCGCCCTGGACATCGTCGACACGGACAACACCGGGCGCATCTCCTGGAGCGAGTTCAAGGTCTGGTGGAACAGCCGCTAGGGCGGTGACGCCGGGCAGGCGGGCGCGAGGCCTTTCCGGGGACGGAAGGGCCGTGGTGTGCCGTCATGGCCGGAAGGCTCCCTCCTTGGACTGGGAGCCCAGGGCACACGTCCTCGGGAAGAGCGGCCGGAGTCCCGTGTTCGGGTGTCGCTGAATGGTGAGGGGACCCGAGCTGACCTACACTCGGGAGGGTAGGGGGAACGGTGTCCGACCTGGCGTCACGAGCACACTCCACCGTCTTCGAGCACGCGCGCGACGCGGTGCTCGTGCTCGATGCTGCGCAAAGAATCCTGGAGGTGAACCGCGCCGCGGAGCGCATCTTCGGGCCGCGCGCGGAGCTGGTGGGCACGGCGGTGGTGCGCCTGCTCCCTGGCTGGCGTCCGCCCGATGCACGCGGCGCGCAGGACTCGCCTCACGAGACGGAGCTCGCGGGCCAGCGTCCGGGCGTCGTGGGCGTGGCCTACTACCTGCGGGTGCAGACGCTCGCGCAGGTGGACGCGCGCGGCGAGGTGCTGGGCTGGGTGCTCCAGCTCCAGGACATGCGCGGCAGCCTGGAGGTGGAAGCCTCCATCCGCCAGCAGAAGGAGTTCTTCGAAGCGGTCGTGCGCAACAGCCCGGTCGCCATCGTCACCATCTCCCGCCAGTTCATCGTGCTCTCGTGGAACCCCGCGGCGGAGCGGCTCTTCGGCTACACGCCGCAGGAGGCGCTGGGCAAACACATCTTCGACCTGGTGGCCACCGAGGAGTCCATCCTCCCCGACGCGAAGCGGGCCCAGCGCGACGTCAACCAGCGCGGGCGGGTCCACTCCGTCACGCGGCGGCTGCGAAAGGACCGCACCATCGTCGACGTGGAGCTGCTCGCGCTGCCCGTGTCCGTGGGGGGCCGGCAGCTGGGCTTCATCGCCATCTACCACGACATCACCGACCTCCAGCGCGCGCGGCAGGCGGCCGAGGCCGCCAATCAGGCCAAGAGCCTGTTCCTGGCGACGATGAGCCACGAGATCCGCACGCCGATGAACGCCATCATCGGCATGACGGGGCTGATGCTGGAGACGCACCTGTCGGAGGAGCAGCGCGAGTTCATCTCCACCATCCGCCAGAGTAGCGAGGCCCTGCTGACGCTGCTCAACGACGTGCTGGACTTCTCCAAGATCGAGGCGGGGCGGCTCGAGGCGGACCTCCACCCGTTCGACCTGCGGCAGTGCGTGGAGTCGGTGTTGGACTTGTTGGCGGTGCGCGCCAGCGAGAAGGGGCTGGACCTGGGGGCGGACATCTCGCCGCAGGTGCCGCAGGTGGTGATGGGGGATGCGTCGCGGCTGCGTCAGGTGCTGCTCAACCTGGTGGGCAACGCGCTCAAGTTCACCGAGTCCGGAGGCGCGGTGGTGTCGGTGGATGGCACGCGCCGCGGCGATGCGCCGGACGCGCCGTGGGTGCTCTCCTTCGCCGTGCAGGACACGGGGCCCGGCATCCCCGTCACCAAGCAGCAGGGGTTGTTCCAGCCGTTCAATCAGCTGGACGTGGCGGTGACGCGCAAGTTCGGCGGCACGGGGCTGGGGCTCGCCATCTCCAAGCGGCTGGTGGAGGCGATGGGCGGGCGCATCTGGGTGGAGAGCGAGGGTGTCCCCGGACGCGGCACCACGTTCTTCTTCTCCCTGACCTTGCAGGCCGCGCCCCAGACGACGGCGGGCTATCTGCGCGCGGACCAGCCGGCGTTGCAGGGCCGACGTGTGCTCATCGTCGACGACAACGCCATCAACCGCCGGCTGTTGGGGCGGCAACTGCAGACCTGGGGCGCGGAGCCGGTGGAGGCGGGCTCGGGGATGGAGGCGCTGGCGAAGCTGCAGCCCGGTGCGCGCTTCGACCTGGTGCTCATCGACCAGCAGATGCCGGGGCTGGACGGGCCGTCGTTGGCGTCCCGCATCAAGGAGCGCGAGGACCTCCAGAAAATTCCGTTGCTGCTTTTGACGTCGACAGGACGTCGCGCGGTGCCACCGCCGGGGTTATTCTCCGCGGTCCTCTCTCGCCCCATGAAGGCCTCCCACCTCCACGACACCTTGGTGTCCTGCTTCTCCCAGGAAGTGGCTCCGGTGAACGCGGAGCCGCCGCCGCAGGGGACGCTCGCGCCGAGAGAGCGTCCGGGAGACCGCGTCCCGCTGCGCATCCTGCTGGTGGAGGACAACCCCACCAACCAGCGACTGGCGAGCCTGCTGCTGGACCGGCTGGGCTATCAGGTGCAGGCGGCCTCCAACGGGCGCGAGGCGCTCGAGTGGTCCATGCGTCAGCGGTTCGACGTGGTGCTCATGGACCTGCAGATGCCGGAGATGGACGGGCTGGAGGCGACGCGCAGGCTTCGTCGGGAGCTGCCGCCGAAGGTGCAGCCGTGGGTCGTCGCGATGACGGCCAACGCGATGGACTCGGACCGGGAGCAGTGCTTCGAGGCGGGGATGGACGACTTCCTCGCCAAGCCCATCCGCGTGGAGGCGCTGACCGCCGCGCTCGTGCGCTGCCAGACGCCGCGTCCGGTGGGGGGAGTGCAGGCGCGCCCTTCTCGCGTCGAGCAGGAGGAGGCTCCGCTCGACGAGGACATCGTGCCGCTGTCGGCGCGCATCCCGGGCCTGAATCCCACGGCGCTGGCGCGGCTGTGGCGGGAGCTGGGGGCCCAGGCGCCGAACATCCTCCCCGAGCTCATCGACACCGCGCTGCTCAGCATGCCGGGGCTGCTGGACGATGCCTTCTCCGCGCTGCGGCAGGGCGTGCTGGACGACGTGAGCCGGGCGGCGCACACGCTCAAATCCAATGCGGCGTGGTTTGGTGTCTCCGCGCTGGAGGCGGTGTGCCGGGACATCGAGCTGCGCGCGGACGCGGGAGAGCTCCACGGGTTGCGGGAGCGCCTGGAGCGCTGCCGGGTGGAGCTGGAGACGGCGCGGGAGATGTTGTCGCGCCTGCGTGACAGCATGGGTGTGAGCGAGTCTCGGAGCTGAACCCCTGCCACGATGAGCGTGGTCAGCCGTCCGGATGACGTCTCGTCCCTGGCCGGCCGCGATACCCCTTTGAGGTGGATGATGAGTGACTCCCGGATTCGAGGGCTGGAGGAAGTGGACCGTCTGTCGGTGCCCCTGCCTCACGGCACGGAGGTGACGACGCGCGTGGAGCGGCTCACCACGGGAGGGCGGCGCATCCCTCAGGGCGTGGTGGGGCGCGTGGTGCGCGCCCGGGATGGGGGGCTCGACATCCAGATCGTGGGCGTGGGGGAGGTGTGGTTCGCGCGCGAGGAGTTGGTGCCTCGGCGTCCGGGGCAGGTCCAGTTCGCGCGGCGTCGCGAGGCCGCGTGGCAGGCGCTGGGGCCCTGCGTGGTGCTGGAGACCCGCGTGGGCAGTCATGCCTGGGGCCTGGCGAACGCGCAGTCGGACGTGGACGTGCGAGGTGTCTTCGCGCTGCCGCTCCCCTGGACACTGGGGTTGGTGGACCCGCCGATGGACCTGGTGAGCGCCGACGGAAGCACCACCTACTGGGAGGTGCGCAAGACGGTGGAGCAGGCGCTGCGGGCCGACCCGAACACCCTGGAGACCTTGTTCGTCCCGGGCGCGAAGCCGCTGGACGAATTGGGGGAGTGGCTGCTGGCGGAGCGCGAGGCCTTCGTCTCTCAGGCCATCTTCGGCAGCTTCGGCCGGTACGCGATGAGTCAGCTCGACAAGCTCACGCGCAGCCAGCGGCTCGCCGAGCACCGTGACTTGCTCCTGGAGTGGCTGTGTGAAGACCCCACGCCGGACCTGGACGAAGTGGCGCAGCGGCTCGCGGCGGTGTCGCCTCGGCAGTCGCCCACGGAGCAGGACGCGCTGCTGGCGGCGAAGACGTATGTGAAGCAGCTCTACCGCTCGCTCTGGGACCAGGGGCTGCTGACGGCCAACGACTTCGCGGCGCTCACCACCTATGCGCGGGGAGGGGGCCAGCGTCCGCCGTCGGCTCGCGAGCTGCGGCCGAAGAACGCCTACAACCTGCTGCGCCTGATTGCGACCGCCACGGGATGGCTGCGCCACGGCGAGCCCGTGTTCGAGGCGACGGGCGGCTTGAAGGCACGGCTGTTGGACATCAAGGCCGGGCAGGTGCCGCTCGAAGAAGTGCTGCGGGACGCGGAGGCCATGGCGCCCGAGCTGGAGGCGGCGCGACGGGAGAGCAGGTTGCCGGAGCATCCCGACTATCCGAGGGCGGACCGGCTGTTGCGGCGCGTGGGCGAGGAAGTGGCGCGGCGCTGGGTGTTGAAGGTGCCGGGCGCGCTGGGACGCGAGGCGCCCGCGGCCCCGGAGACGGAGTGGAGGGACTCGGAATGAAGGGCACCCTGAAGGAGCACGAGCAGCGGGTCGCGGACCGCGTGCTCGACGAGGAGTCCGCGAAGCGAGAGCACCTGGTGGTGGCCTTGTCGGGCGCTCATGCGTATGGGTTTCCCTCGCCCGACAGCGACCTGGACTTGAAGTCCATCCACGTGGCGCCCACGGCCATGCTCCTGGGCCTGCAACCCCGGCAGCTCAACGCCGAGCGACTCCAGGTGGTGGACGGCGTGGAGGTGGACTACTCGTCCAACGAGCTCCAGCCTGTCCTCCAGGGACTCTTGCAAGGCAATGGCAACTACCTGGAGCGGTTGGTGGGCGCCATCCCGGTGCGAGTGTCTCCGGAGCTGGCGCCCGTCCAGCCGCTGGTGCGCGCGGTGATGTCCCAGCGGATGCACCGGCACTACCGGGGCTTCGCGCACGGACAGCTTCGGGAGTGGGAGAAGAGTGGCTTCCGCTCCGTGAAGAAGCTGCTCTACGTGCTGCGCACCACGTTGACCGGGACGCACCTGCTGCGCACCGGTGAGGTGGAGACGGACGTCACCGAGCTGCTGGACGCGAACGGCTTCGCGGAGGCCCACGAGCTGGTGACGCAGAAGCAGCGCGGTGAGAAGAGCGAGCTGCCGGATGCGCTCAGCGAGAAGTGGCGCGCACAGGTGGCGCGCTCCTTCGAGGTGCTGGATGCGGCGCTGGCGGCGTCCGTGCTGCCGGAGGAGCCTCCCTCGGGCGCGGTGGAGGCGCTGGAGGCGTGGATGCTGGACCTCCGGCGGCGGCGGTTCGATTCGCGCTGAGCGCGAGCGTCAGGGGTCGGTGGGCGACAGGCGTGACCAGGAGCGGTTCTTGACCTTGAGCCAGGCCTGTTGCCGGTGGAGATAGGTGGCGCAGAGCTGGCGCCACGTCCACACCTCGGGCTTCTTCCACCACTCGGCGGGAGGCTGGAGTCCCTTGTCGCGCAGGTTGCCGATGCCTCGGAAGCCGACGCCGTCGAGTCCGTGCGCGCAGTTGGACTCCAGCACGAGGACCTTATCCGTCGCGGGATGGTGGTCCACGATGAGGAAGGTGTGGCCGGAGCGCCACGGGGCGCGCCACCCCTGGATGAGCGTCCAGGGATGCGGCGAGACATCCGGCGACGGCGCGAGGATGGCCATGCCGCTCTCGACGGCGGCGGTGACGGGCGAGAACAAGTCCTCCGAGGAGGCAATCATCATCTGCCGGTGTCGGCGTGCGTCCCAGGCGAAGCTGTCGCCGTGGACGTCGGCGAAGGCCCTGACGGTGAGCGCCTCGACGAAGGTGCAGCAGTTGTTGAAGCTCGGGGGGCCCAGGGGGACCCGGATGCCGGGCAGGGTCCAGGGGTAGTACGCCTGGTCGAGGTCGTAGCGGAACTCGCTCACGCCCCCGAGCAGCGACACCAGCTTCTCCTCGGGCACGGCCATCGGCTCGTCGCTGAACGGCAGCCTCACCGCGGGCGCTGGCTTCTCCTGGTCGGCGAGGGTGGCGTACTGCTGGGCGCGCCACCGGACGCATATCCACGTGTCCAGTGCGCCGAGGGTGGGGACCTCCAGCCGCGCGTAGTCGCTGTCGGAGCCCGCCGGGCCGGAGCGCTCCTCGAGCACGAAGTACGTGCCCGGCTCGACGTAGCCCTCGAACTGGGCGTTCGTGTCGGGGTCCACGAAACCACGCATGCGGATGGGGAGCTTCGCGACACGATAGGTCTCGGCCACGCTGTGACCTCCAGAGGTGTTGACTTGCAGTGAAGTCTATCTCACCTCCGGAGAATGCTGGCAGGACGTGCCGAGGATGGCGTGGCGTGTGTGTCCTTGGTGGTCTCCACTCGCGAGAGAGCCTCTCGGGCTCACGCCTCGTCGTCCGCGCGCAGCAGCTCTACTTTGAGCACGGTGTCCTTGGGATGGTTTGTCCATTCCAGGAAAGAGGAGTGGAACGTCTCCACGGCCTCGGCCAGCGGGCTTCCGGGCTTCCAGGACAGTGCTCCCGAGTCCTGGGACTGCCGAGTGTCCAAGCCGATGAAGATCACCCGGGGACCTTGGAGTGGGCGCACGCAGAGCCTGCGGTCTCCCTCCAGTCGATACACCAGGGCGGTGAGATGTCCGAGGACCCAGCCCATGGCGGCCTCGTGGGCTTCGGGCGTGGGCGCCTCGACGGAGAGCCGCAGCCGGGCCGGAAGGTCTCGTGGGGCGTCGACCGGTTGGAACAGCGGCTCCCACGCGTGCGGTGAGCTCGAAGCCCTCGCTCCGGTCACGAGCTCCCGAGCGCGGACCAGCTCCTCGCGCACGGTGCGGAACGTGGAGCGCGACACATTGCGCGCCGTGTTTCGCAGGGGCTCGGCGGGCGCGATGACGGGCATCAGGTCGCGCTTCCCATCCGGGCGATACCCAGCCGTCTCCTGAGTCAGGGCCACGGGCTGGGGCCAGGGCCAGGAGGCGAACGTCTGGAAGAAGTGCGCGAGCAGCTCCGCGTCGGACTTCGCGGCGTCCGGAGCCCCGCGTGTGCAAGCCCAGGCGGCGAGCACCGTCCAGGACAGTCCACCCATGTAGCCGAGCGCATGCGAGTAGATGCCCCGCGCCTTGGCCCAGCGCTTCACCGCGCGAAGCAGGTTCCGGAAGCGCTCGTGGGTCGCCTCATCGGTGCCGAGTGCATCGAGGACCCCTTGCGAGTCCGCGACGCCCAGCACGGAGCGAAGCCCGGAGGTGTCGAGCTGGGGGGCGTGCTGCGCGAGCAACGTCAGGGGCTCACAGGGGGTCACCCCTTCCGGGCGGCTCGCATAGGACACATCGAAGCTCACGCCGCCCAGCGACAGCTTCACCAGCGGAATCGCGGCATCGGCCACGAACCGCGCGGAGCTCGCGGCCTCGGGAGCGGAGGTCGCCACCTCGCGCAGCAGGGCGTGTGCGAAGTCATCGCGAGAGAGGCTCGACGGTCCGATGGCGACCGCGTCCACGTCGCTTCCCGCCTCGTCCGTACCGAGCAGGTACGAGCCGTAGGGATGCAGGGACGTCCCGATGCGCTCACAGAGTCCATGCAGTCGCGCCACGGCCGAGGTGCGAGCCTCCCGCGACGAAGGCGTGCTCGAGCTGGCGAGCGCCGCGCGAAGGGTGCTGTCTCCCTTCGTCGACGCGGGGGACTGCTTCAGTGGCGCGCGACCCAGCGGGATTCGCCGGAGGACCTCGAACGGTGTGTCCCCCTTGCGCCGGATGAGACACACGTCGCCGATGGGGAAGGACAGCGAGCGCCACGTCCGAGCCCAGGCCGCGAGCGTCTGCTCGAGGTCCCCGTCCTTCGAGCGTGGAAGCTGTCCCACGGAGAGATGGGGGGTGAAGCCGCGCTCGGGAGCGGCGCACTCGGGGACCACCGCCGCGAGCTTCGCGTGCAGCGCGGCCAAGGCACCCCGAGGCGCGTCATCGGGGCGAAGCCAGGCCGTTGCATTGGCGCGATGCTCGAAGTGTCCGAACGCGGAGAGCGTCACCTCGAAAGGCTTGATGTCCCGGAGGGCTTCCTCGAAGAGCGCCGCGACGGTGTCGAAGTCCGCTTCGGGGAGGAAGGGGTAGAGCAGCGTGACGTGGGGCATCCACCGCTCGAACTTCGCGTCGTGCTTCTTGCGCAGGGCCTGGATGGGAGGCCACGCGCTCTCGGGTGGAATGAGCACCACGGCCGTCTGGTGGACGAGTCGCGCGGTGCCCCGGGCGGCATCCGCCTCGGAGGCGGAGCCCTGGCGCAGCACGCAGCGAATCCCGAAGTGGTCCGAGGCGAAGAGCGGCTGCCCTGACGGACCGGGAGCACCCGGAAGAGGCGCTTCGCCGAAGAGCTCGATGGCCTGAGGCGCCAGTCGGCCGGAGGCAGACTTCACGAGCACCCGGTCCAACCGCTGAAGCCGACCGGACGTGGTCGTGAGGGCGGCCAGCGAGTTGAGCTGAGGGTTGTAGGTCTCTCCCAGCTCCAGCGGCCGCAGCGTCGGCCAGGCATCCACGAACCCAGCATGAGCGAAGGAGTCGGCCTCCGCGGACGACTCGCCGAGATTGAAGTCACCCGCGAGCACGAGGTCGGGAGGGCGACCTTCTTCCGAGGCCCCGAGCGCGAGCGCCCAGTCGAGAATCGCTTGCACCTGGACCGCGCGAGCCGCGGCTCCCGAGGCATCCCGGTTGCTCGTCAGGTGCGGCGTCGCCACCCACAGCGTCCCGTCCGCCACGCGCAGCTCTCCCGCGATGAGGCGCTTGTCTCGGGAGAACACCCGCTGGACCAGCGAGGAGAAGGGGACTCGCGACAGGAGCACCTGTCCGTAGGTGGCCACGGTGCTCGCCTCGGGCCCATCGGACAGCCAGTAGCGCTCGCGAACCCAGGGCTCGGCGAGCAGGGCGCGGAGGAAGGGCGTGGTGACTTCCTGGAGCGCGATGACGTCCGCGTCCGTCCCACGAAGCAGGGCCAGCGCGGCGGGAATCCGGCGGGCCGTGTCGAGCAGCTCCGCGTCATACAGGTCGAACAACACGTTGAACGTGGCGACCGTGAGGTGCTGGAGCGCCGGAGGTTTCGTGCTCGGCGCCACGGCGGTCACCCACGCTTCGGCGCTTGCGTCGAAGCGGTGGGCGGGAAGAGGGGTGAAGGCCGCGGGAGCGCGGCGTGGAGCGGGGGCGGGCGGGTCCTCGGAGGGCGCGGGGTGACTCAGCCGGTCGATGCGCTCCTTGCGGTCCCACATCACCTCGCGCCCGCGCTTGAAGTACCAGACGCGGTGCCACGGAAGCTCCCCGTCGGGGACGAAGGCCTCGAAGGGCATCTCCTCCATGGCGTCTCCGTGAGCGTCGTAGCCAATCACAAACTCGCGAGCGTCCAGGCGCGGGTCCCACCGGATGCGGTGGTACACCTCGCGGCTCGTCGTGAAGCGTTCGTTGGACATGGCGGCGACTCACGGATGGAGAGGGAAGGGCACCTTACGCCAGCCCGCCCAGCGTCACCGGACGGGCCCCTGCGTGGTGGGCGGCGCACCTGACGCCCCGCCACCAGGGCGGCTGACATTCCACTCGCGTCAGGTCGGGCTGACGCCCGCCACCAGGTAGAAGCGGAACTCCCCCGAGTTGACCCCGTAGGCCGCATCCACACCCACCAGCGGCAGGACGATGTTTCGCAGGTACAAGCGCAGCCCCGCGCCCAGGCCCTGGGCCAGCGTGGAGCCCCTCAAGCCGCTCTGGCTGTCCGGCAGGTAGCCGCGCACCACGCGCCCGTTGACGTCCCGCAGGACCCCGTCGTCGGGCAGGTCCCTCCACGCCATCAAGCCCGTGTCGGAGAAGCCCACGCCCCGGAAGGAGAGCGAGCGGATGGTGAAGAGGGGGAAGTGATACTCGGCGGTGAAGGACAGGCGCGTGTCGCCTCGGAACTGCCGATGCACGAAGCCGCGCAACGAGTTGCCGCCCAGCACGAGCTCTTGATGAAACGGAAGGTCCACACCCGCCGAGGCCTCCGCGCGCAGCACCAGGTTGTGCTCGTCGAACAGCCGCAGGCCATGACGGTAGAGCAACCCATAGCGGCGGTAGCGGAAGTCGCTCCAGACGCCGGGATTGGACACCTCGTACGACGCCTCCAGGTTGAGGCCCTCCATCACCGCGTGGAGGTTCTGCCGCGTGTCGATTCCGACCATCAGCCGCAGCGAGGCATCTCGCTGCGAGGGGCCGATGGAGAACGCGGGCGTGGTGACCTCCTCCTGGGGGTCCGGTGACTTCGCGTCGACGGACATCAGCCGGTACTTCACCGCCGCGCGCACGCGCTCGAAGAGCATCACCCCGAACTCCGTGGCGATGGAGGCGGAGTTGATGCGCGTGCGGCGCACCACCTCCGGGTCCTCCTGCCCCGCGCCGGGGTCGTACTCGTCCACGCGGTCGCTGCGCAGCTGCCCCTCCACGCTCAGCCGGAGCTGCGGCTGTCCGAAGAGGTTCGGGTCCAGGTAGCCCGCGAACACGCCGCTCTCCGCCGTGCTCACCTGCACCGCGGTGCCGAACTTCTTGGACCGGCCCCAGAGGTTGTTCTCGGCATAGAGCAAGCCGCCGCCCACGTTCGCCGAGGACAGCGCGAAGGTGGGCGCCACCACCCAGGAGGCCTTGTCCTCCACTTCCAGGATGAGGCGCACGCGGTTGGGGCCCGTGGGCTCGGTGCGCACCTTCACTTCCTGGAACAGGCCGGTCGCCACCAGGCGACGCTCCACCTTGTCCAGCTCCTCGTAGGAGAGCTCGTCCCCCGGGTCGATGCGGGAGTACGCCTGCACCGTCGACGGGAGCGTCTTCTCCGGGCCCCGCACCACCACTTCATCCACGATGTCGCCAGGAGCCTGTGCCGCCGCTCGCCCCGCCAGCAGGGTGAGGGCCAGGCTCGCGCACCACTTCGCCATCCGTCCGCGCATGTCTCTTCGCACTTCCATGACCAGGCTGGAGCCCCCGGCCAGGGCTCTCGGAGACCCACCCTACCTTCCCGGAGCGCCGGACGAAGGACTCTTCGCCGGCCCCCCTGTCTCCCCCCGCTGGGAAGGCAGGGGGAACAGAGGTGCGAGGCGTTCTTCGGGACAATTGCCCGCGAAGTGTGGGCTCACCAACGTTCCAGGACACGACGGAGGGAGAGTGACGCATGGGGGAGCCCTCGCAGCGGAGCCGCACGCACGCCCTTCCGGGGAGCCGCTTCCTTCCCATCCTGTCCTGGCTCCCACAATGGCGACCCAGCTCGCTCAAGCGAGACCTCGTGGCCGCCCTCACCGTGACGGCCCTCCAGATTCCAGAGGCCATGGCCTACTCGGAGCTGGCGGGAGTACCTCCCCAGGCGGCGTTCTACGCGGGCCCCGTGGCCCTGGTGCTCTACGCCTTCTTCGGCTCCTCGCGGCAGCTCGTCGTCGCCATCTCCGCGACGGTGGCCGTGCTCTCCGCGTCGACCGTGGCGGGCATCGCGCCGGCGGGGAGCGCGCGCTTCATCGCACTCACGGCCGCGCTCGCGATGCTGGCGGGGGTCATCTCCATCCTCGCGGGAGTGCTCAAGCTCGGGCGCATCGCGCAGTTCTTCTCGGAGTCGGTGCTGACGGGCTTCGTCTTCGGACTCGCGCTTGTCATCGCCATCAAGCAGGCCCCCAAGCTGCTCGGCCTCGAGGCCGGGAGCGGCAACTTCTTCGAGCGCCTGTGGCACCTGGTGACCCACGTCTCACAGACGCAGCCGCTCACCTTGGTCGTCGGGGGCGTGAGCCTCGGCATCCTGTGGGTCCTGGGGCGAAGGGTGCCGCGACTGCCCGCGTCCCTCGTGGTGCTCGTCCTGGGGACGGCGGGGGTCGGACTGCTGGGGCTCCAGACCCATGGCGTGAAGGTGGTGGGCAACATCCCCTCGGGGCTCTCGGGCCCCGCGATTCCCGATGTCGGGCTGGGGGACTTGCTGAAGCTGCTGCCGGGGGCGTGTGGCATCGCGCTGGTGGCCTTCGCGGAGGCCATCGGTCCCGCGCGAGTCCTGGCGACGAAGCACCGCTACGAAGTGGATGCGAACCAGGAGCTCATCGGCCTGGGCGCCTCCAACCTGGGCGCGGGGCTCTTCCGAGGACTCTCCGTCGGATGCAGCCTGTCGAAGTCGGCCGCCAACGACGCCGCGGGCGCGAGGACGCAGATGCCCAGCCTGCTCGCCGCGGGCCTGCTCGCGCTGGTGGCGCTCTTCTTCACGCCGTTGTTCCGCACGCTGCCGGAGGCCACGCTCGCCGCCATCGTGGTCATGGCCACCGTCGGCATGATGGACGTGACGGAGATGCGCCGCCTGTTCAAGCTGCGCCGCACGGACTTCCTGCTCGCCGCGGGCGCGATGCTGAGCGTGCTGGTGCTGGAGGTCCTCCCCGGGCTGCTCGTCTCGGTGGGCCTCTCCGTGGCGTTCCTCGTGTGGCGGGCGAGCCAGCCGAGCCTGTCGGAGCTGGGCCGCGCGCCGGGGACCCTGGACTTCGCCGACGTGCGCCGCACCCCCACGCCCGTGACGCTCCCGGGCCTGCTGGTGCTCCGTCCGAACGAGGGCATCTTCTTCGCCAACGCCACCTCGCTGCGGGACGCCGTCATCCATCACGTCGACGGCGCGAAGTCCGAGGTCCACACGGTGCTGTTGGACTTGGAGGTGACCGCGGACCTGGACGTCCCGGGCGCGGACATGCTCGCCGAGCTCGAGGAGTCACTCCAGCATCGAGGTATCACCTTGATGCTCTCCCGCGTGCTCGCGCCGACGCAGTCGCTGCTGGACCGCACGGGTGTCACCGAGAAGCTCGGCGCGGACAACATCCATCCGCAGACGTTGAATGGTGTCATCGAGTATCTCGCCCACCGCACCCCTCATTCTCGTGCGGAGTGGGGGCTCATCCGCGATGGCCTGCATCGCCTGAGCGCGCTCGTGGAGGAGGCTCACACAGCGGCCGCGGACGCGCAGGAGCGCCGCCGGCTGGAGAAGCTGCGAGGCGCCCTGGCGCGGCTCGAGGAGGACGAGCACCGCCTGCACTGACCACAAGGCCCGGGACTTCTGCTATGCCTTCGTGAAGAAGGCCCCGGCCGGTTCCGGGGGACCGCTCTCATGCCTGGTCTCTTTCGTCTGCTCCGGCGTCGGCGCCTGCTCGGCCGGCCCTTCCCCTCCGAGTGGCTCGGCCATCTCGACGCACAAGTCCCCTTCTTCGCCACGCTGTCGCCCGCGCTGCGACAGACCTTCCTCGACAAGCTGAAGGTCTTCGCCTGGGAGAAGGAGTTCATCGGGGCGGGGGGGCTTGAAATCACCGACGAGATTCGCGTGGTGGTGTCCGCGACCGCGGTGCAGCTCGTGGTGCACCTGGACCTGGCTTATTACGACCGGCTGCGGGAGATCATCGTCTACCCCGATGCCTTCCTGTTGCCGGACCGCACGGGCGTGGTGCTGGGCGAGGCGAAGAACTGGGGCAGCGTCATCCTCTCCTGGGCGGCGGTGCTCTCCGGGCTGCGCAATCCCACGGACGGACACGACACGGCCACGCACGAGTTCGCGCATGTCCTGGACCGGGCGGACGGGGCCTTCGATGGAACCCCCAAGCTGCGCAGCTATTCGCACTACCGGACGTGGGCCTCGGTGATGAGCGAGCACTTCCACGGGCTCCAGGAGGGCCGGGCCGTGGAGCGCAGGGTCCTGGACGACTACGGGGCCGTCAACGAGGCGGAGTTCTTCGCGGTGGCCTCCGAGGCCTTCTTCGAGCGGCCGGCTCGGATGCGCGAGAAGACCCCTGATTTGTATGAGGAACTGAAGCGATTCTACGGCTGGGACCCTGCTTCGGGCACTTGAGCCCGAGCATCGCGCCCCGCGCTGTGGTACGCGCCGTATCCAGCAGCCTCCTGAGGAGAGCCCCTGCATGACCGTGTCCGTTGCGCCCTCGGTGTCCATGTTCGTCGAGTTGGAGCGCGAGGCCTGGCGCGCGCTTCGTGCCTCCACGCCGATGACACTCACGGCGGAGGACCTCGACGGCCTGCGAGGGTTGGGCGAGCAGATGGACCTGAACGAAGTGGCGGATGTGTATCTGCCACTGTCCCGACTGCTCAACCTCCAGGTCGCCGCCGCGCAGCGACTGTGGGCCGAGCAGCAGGCCTTCCTCGGCGGCAGCGCGCGCAAGGTGCCGTTCATCATCGCCATCGCCGGCAGCGTCGCGGTGGGCAAGAGCACCACGGCGCGCATCCTCCAGGCGCTGCTCGCGCGGTGGCCGGACCATCCTCGCGTGGAGCTGGTCACCACGGATGGCTTCCTCTTCCCCAACGGGGTCCTCACCGAGCGCGGGCTGATGAAGCGCAAGGGGTTCCCGGAGAGCTATGACCGGCGCGCGCTGGTGCGGATGCTCGCGGAGCTGAAGGCGGGGCGCGCGGAGGTCACCGCGCCGGTCTACTCGCACCTCGTCTACGACGTCGTTCCCGACGAGGCGAAGGTCATCCGCCAGCCCGACATCCTCATCCTGGAAGGGCTCAACGTCCTCCAGTCCGGGGCGACCGGGCAGCGGATTCCGCACACGTTCCTGTCGGACTTCTTCGACTTCTCCATCTACGTGGACGCGACGGAGCAGGACATCCGCCGCTGGTACGTGGAGCGGTTCCTCCGGCTCCAGCAGACGGCGTTCCGCGACGAGCGCAGCTACTTCCGTCGCTTCTCCGAGCTGACCCACGAGCAGGCGGTGTCGATGGCCGAGTCCGTGTGGGGCGACATCAACGGCCCCAACCTGGCGCAGAACATCGCGCCCACGCGCTCCCGGGCCCGGCTCATCCTGCTCAAGGGGCCGGACCACAAGGTGAAGCGCGTGAGGCTGCGCAAGCTGTAGGGCTCAGCCTCGGGCGCGGCGGAGCATCTCCACGTGGGGGATGCCGTCCTCGTCGTAGACGCCCCCTTGGGTGACGAAGCCCAGGCTCCCGTAGAAGGCGATGAGGTACTCCTGCGCGGAGATGCGGATGTCCGCGCGAGGGTAGAGGGCCTCGAGCCGGGCGAGCCCCCGCTCGGTGAGCTCGCGCCCCAGTCCGCGTCCGCGCGCGCGAGGAGACGTCACCACGCGGCCCAGGCTGGCCTCATCGGGGTGCTTCACCCCGGGCGGGAGGATGCGCAGGTAGGCGGCCAGGAAGGGACCTGGGCCCGTGTCCTCGGTCCCGAGGAGGTGGAGGGACCTGGCGTCCAGGCCATCCGCGTCCAGGTAGAGCGAGCGCTGCTCCACGACGAAGACCTCCTGGCGCAGGGCGAGCAGCGCGTACAGCTCCTCCAACGTCAGCTCCGGGAACGCCTTCCATTGCCAGCTCAGCATGGAGGGGCGTTTATCACGGCGCCTCGCCGCCTGGCTGTCCATGGGTGGGCCCTCTGGGGGGCGGGGCGCTGGGCAATGCGGGGAAGGGGCCATTATATGAGGGCCGCCATGACGCTACCGTCGCCGACCGCGCTTGTTCCCGGAGACTCCGAGGACGTGGACTCGCTGGCCTCGCTGCTGCGAGGGCGGCGCACCGTGGTGCTCACGGGCGCGGGCTGCAGCACCGAGTCCGGCATCCCCGACTATCGAGGCCCTGGTACCCGGGCCCGGGCCCGCAATCCCATCCAGCACCGCGAGTTCCTCCAGCGGCCCGAGGTGCGCGCGCGTTACTGGGCGCGCAGTCTGCTCGGCTGGCCCCGGTTCTCCTCCGCGCGACCCAACGCCGCGCACCAGGCGCTGGCGGAGCTGGAGCGCGCGGGGCATGTACCCGGCCTCATCACCCAGAACGTGGACCGGCTGCACCACGCCGCTGGCAGCGCGCGGGTCATCGAGCTGCATGGCGCGCTGGAGCGCGTGCGCTGTCTGGACTGCGGAGGGCAGGAGGCGCGAGCCGTGCTCCAGGAGCGCCTGCTCACGCTCAACCCGGACTTCAATCACCAGGTGCTGGAGCTTCGGCCGGACGGAGACGCGGAGCTGTCCTCGGAGGCGCTCCAGTCCTTCCGGGTGCCGGCGTGCGTGAGCTGTGGTGGGACGCTGAAGCCCGACGTCGTGTTCTTCGGCGACAACGTGCCCGCGCCCACGGTGGCGGAGGCGTTCTCCTTGCTGGAGGCGGGGGACGCGCTGCTGGTGGTGGGCTCGTCGCTGGCCATCTACTCCGGCTACCGCTTCCTCGTGCGCGCGGCCGAGCGCCATCTCCCCATCGCCATCCTCAACCTGGGCGAGTGCCGCGGCGTGGAGCTGGCGGACCTGCGCATCGAAGCGAGCGCGGGAGATGTGCTGCCCCGGCTCGCACGAGCGCTGGTGAGCGGCTGAGCGTCACGCGGCCCTTGGCTCAGGGCATGCGCACGTGGGCGGTGAGGAAGTCGATGAAGGCGCGGATGCGCGCGGGCATGTGCTGCCCTTGGCTCAGGTAGAGCGCGTGGATGGCCTCGGTGTCGCCGGGGTTGTGCTCCTCCAGCACGGGCACGAGGCGGCCCGCGTCCAGGTCCTCCTTCACCTGGAACACCGCGAGCCGCGCGAGCCCCACACCCGCCAGCACCATCTGCCGCAGGGCCTCGCCATCACTGGCCTCGACGCTGCCCACCGGGGCCACGGCGAGCTCCGTGGCGCCATCCATCAGCGGCCAGCTCACGCTCGCCCGCGCGTAGCTGAAGCTGAGCCGGTTGTGGGTCGCCAGGTCCGTGGGCGACTTGGGCGTGCCGTGCCGCTGGAGGTAGTCCGGTGAGCCCACGATGACCAGCCGCGTCTCACCGAGCTTGCGCGCGGTGAGCTGCGAGTTCTTGAGCGGCCCGGCGCGAATGGCGATGTCGGTCCGCTCGTCGAGCAGGTCGATGAGCTTGTCGGTCAGGTTGAGCTCCACCGTCACCGACGGATATCGGGCGAGGAAGGCCGGGAGCAGGGGGATGAGGATGCAGCGACTGAAGGCCGGGTTCGTGTTGATGCGCAGCCTCCCGCTCGGTGCATCGCTCGCGGCGGCCTGTCGCTCCGCCTCGTCGAGCTCCTCGAGGATGCGCACGCTCCGCTCGTAGAAGCCGCAGCCCTCCGGCGTGAGCTTGAGCGCGCGTGTCGAGCGGTTGAGCAGGCGGGCCCCCAGCCGCTCCTCCAGCCGGGCCACCAGCTTGCTCACCGCGGAGGGCGTCATCCGGAAGGCGCGCGCGGCGGCGGAGAAGCCACCCAGCTCCACCACCTTCACGAAGACTTCCATCTCCCCGGAGCGATTGACGTCAAGGCGCGCCATGGTGAACCCAATTCATAAGTCCTAGTCCGCGCGTTGCCCTACCGCACGAGAATCGCGCCGTCCATACAAGGCCCCATCCAACCTCGACCTGGGAGGCCTCGTCACACGCCGTGGGCCTTGTTCGCATTGACCGCGGGCGCCTTTGGAATCGGCGTCACGGAGTTCGTCATCATGGGCCTGTTGATGGAGGTGGGCACCGACCTGGGTGTCTCCCTCTCCTCGGCGGGGCTGCTCATCTCCGGCTACGCCCTGGGCGTCATGGCCGGCGCTCCCGTCCTGACGGTGTTGACGGGCCGCTGGTCCCGCAAGCACGTGCTGCTGGGGCTGATGGTCATCTTCACCGTGGGCAACGTGGCCTGCGCGCTCGCGCCCACGTACGGCACGCTGATGGCCGCGCGGGTGCTCACGTCCCTCTCGCACGGGACGTTCTTCGGCGTGGGCTCCGTCGTGGCCACGGGGCTGGTGCCCGCGGACCGGCGCGCATCCGCCATCGCCATCATGTTCACGGGCCTCACGGTGGCCACCATCCTCGGCGTGCCGCTGGGCACCTGGCTGGGGCAGTGGCTCGGGTGGCGCGCGACGTTCTGGGCCGTGGCGCTGATTGGCCTCGGCGCGGTGGTGGTGCTCGCCGTCTTCGTCCCTCGCGACACGGAGGAGCGGAAGTCCTCGGACTGGCGCGCGGACATGCGGGCCCTCGGGCGGCGGCCGGTGTTGCTGGGGCTGGTGACGACGGCGCTCGGCTACGCGGGCGTGTTCGCGGTGTTCACCTTCATCGCGCCCATCCTCACGCGGCTCAGCGGCTTCTCGCAGGCGGCGGTGTCACCCATCCTGCTGGTCTTCGGAGGCGGCATGCTGGTGGGCAACCTGGTGGGAGGAAAGCTCGCGGACCGCCAGTTGCTTCCGGCCATCCTGGGCTCGCTCGCGGTGCTGTCCCTGGTGTTGTTCGGGATGACCTTCGTGCTGCACAGCCAGGTCCTCGCGGTCATCGCCGTGGGGCTGTTCGGCGCGGCGGCCTTCGCCACCGTTCCACCGCTCCAGATGTGGGTGCTGGAGAAGGCACAAGGCGCCGGGCAGAGCCTCGCGTCGAGCCTCAACATCGGCGCCTTCAACCTGGGCAACGCGCTGGGCGCGTGGTTCGGCGGACTCATCATCGACCGAGGCCCCGGACTGGGGGCCGTCACCTGGGTGGCCGCGCTGGTGCCGCTGTCGGCCATCCTCGTCGTCCTGCTGTCCCAGCGCCTGGATGCGAGCGACTCCGCGACCTGCTTGCCCGTGTCGAAGGAGCTCGAGTGTCCTTCGCTGGAGGAGGTGTGAATCCTCCCGCGAGGGATGGCTTGCGAGGGTTGAAACGCCGCTGACATCATGGCCGCCGCGCGACGCACGCGCCCTGGGAGGCACCGAGATGGGCGACAGTCCCGTGACACTTCAGGCCGAGGGGATTCAGCGGACCATCGGCTTCATCCTGGAGCTGGACAAGCTGAAGGGGGTGACCCGCAAGGTCAAACCCCTGGGGCTCTCCCGCTACGAGAACTCGGCGGAGCACAGCTGGCAGCTCGCCATGCTGGCCCTGTCGCTGTCACACCACGCGCCAGCTGGCATGGACCTGGACCGCGTGGTCCGGATGCTGCTGGTGCACGACGTCGGCGAAATCGACACCGGCGACACGATGGCGTTCGTGGAGGGCGGGTGGAAGGAGCGCAAGGCCGCCGAGCTCGCCGCGGTGGAGCGCATCTTCGGCCTGCTTCCCGCGCCCCACGGCGAGCGGTTCCTCGCGCTGTGGAAGGAGTTCGAGCAGGGCGAGACGGCGGAGGCGCGCTACGCGCACGCCGTGGACCGCGCGATGCCCGTGCTGCTGAACCTGGCCAATGAAGGGCAGAGCTGGCGGGAGAACGGCATCAGCCACGAGCGGGTGGTGGCGCGCATCGCTCCGCCCATCAAGGCGGGGTGTCCCGCCCTGTGGGAGTACCTGGAAGGCCGGCTGACGGAGGCCCGTCAGCGCGGCTGGTTCGGCGCCTGAGCGTCAGGCGGCCTGGGGTGAGCGGCTGGGAGCGGCGGGGACGTGGCCCGCCCTCACCACATAGTCGCCGAAGCCCTCTCCCCGCAGGCGCTCGCGGGCATACGCGGCGAACAGCGGGTCGAGCACCGCGAGGAGGGTCGCCTCGTCCACGTTCTCCCGGTAGAGGCGGTTGAGGCGCTGGCCTCGGACGTCCCCGCCCAGGTGGAGGTTGTAGCGGCCGGGCGCCTTGCCCACGAGGGCAATCTCCGCGAGGTACGGCCGGGCGCACCCGTTGGGGCATCCGGTGATGCGCAGCAGGATGTTCGCGTCCTGGAGCCCGTGCGCGGTGAGGCGCTCCTCCACGCGCTCCACGAAGGTGGGCAGGTAGCGCTCGGCCTCGGCCATGGCGAGACCGCACGTGGGCAGGGCCACGCAGGCCAGGGCGTTGCGGCGCAAGGGGCTCGCGTTCTTGAACCCGTCCAGCCGGTGTTCCCGGATGAGCGTCTCAATCCGCTCCCGGGCCTCGGGCTGAATGCCCGCGATGACCAGGTTCTGGTTGGGCGTCAGCCGGAAGTCTCCGGTGTGGATGCGGGCAATCTCCCGCAGGCCGGTGAGGTGCGGTGCGTCGGTCCGGTCCGCCACGCGTCCGCTGTCCAGGTGCAGGGTGACGTGCCACCGGCCGTCATGGCCCTCGCGCCAGCCGAAGCGGTCGCCGTTGTGCTCGAAGGTGAAGGGCCGCGCGGGCTCCAGGGAGAAGCCCAGGCGGCGCTCCAGCTCCTGCGTGAACCAGGCGGGGCCTCGGTCCTCCAGGACGTACTTCAATCGGGCCCGCTTGCGATTGCCCCGGTCCCCGAAGTCGCGGTGCATCTTGAGCACCTCCTCGGCCACCCCGAGCATCCGCTCGGGTGGGACGAAGCCGATGACATCCGCGAGCCGAGGGAAGGTGTTGGCGTCACCGTGCGTGGCGCCGAGTCCCCCGCCTACGCTGACGTTGAAGCCCACCAGCGCGCCGTCCTCGATGATGGCGATGTAGCCCAGGTCGTGGGCGAAGAGGTCCACGTCGTTCTCGGGGGGCACCGCGACGGCGACCTTGAACTTCCGGGGCAGGTAGGTGGCCCCGTACATGGGCTCCTCCTCACCACCGGCGACCTTCTCCTCGTCCAGCCAGAGCTCGTAGTACGCGCGTGTCTTCGGCAGCAGGTGCTCGGACAGGCGCACGGCCCAGCTGTAGACCACCTCGTGGAGCCGGGTGTCGGCGGGGTTGGGATTGCACAGGACGTTGCGGTTGACGTCGCCGCAGGCGGCGATGGTGTCGATGAGGGAGGCGTTGATGCGGGCAATGGTCGGCTTGAGGTCTCCCTTGAGGATGCCGTGGAGCTGGAACGCCTGACGGGTGGTGATGCGCAGGCTGCCGTTGGCGTGCTCCCGCGACAGCCCGTCCATGACGAGCCACTGGGCGGGAGTGCAGACGCCACCGGGCAGGCGGGTGCGCAGCATGAAGCTGTAGTCCGGCTCCAGCTTCTGCTGCCTGCGCTCCTCTCGCGAGTCCCGGTCGTCCTGCTGGTAGCTGCCGTGGAACTTGATGAGGCTGGTGTCCGTCGAGGAGATGGCGCCCGTCACCGGGTCCGCGAGGCTCTCCGCCAGCGTCCCGCGCAACAGGCGGCTGTTCGCCTTGATGTGTTCCACCTCGGAAAGAGGCTTGGGTTGGGTGCTCATGTCTTCGCTCTCGTTTCGGGGGGATTCATTCAGTAGACGTCGCGCAGGTAGCGGCGCTCATCGCGCAGACTCTTGAGCCAGTCCTCGGCGGCCTCGCGGCTCCGGTCGCCGTGCTGGGCGACGACGTCGACCAGCGCCTCGTGGACATCGGGGGCCATGCGCTGCGCGTCGCCGCACACGTAGAGGGATGCTCCTCCCTCCAGCCACGCGAAGAGCTCCTTGCCCTGCTCGCGCAGGCGGTGCTGGACGTAGACCTTCTCCGCGGTGTCGCGGGAGAAGGCGACCGAGAGCCGGTGGAGCGTCTTCTTCTTCAGCGCCTCCTGCCACTCCGTCTGGTAGAGGAACTGGCTGCGGAAGTGCTGCTCTCCGAAGAAGAGCCAGTTGCGGCCGCGTGCGCCCACCTCGGCGCGCTCCTGGACGAAGGCCCGGAAGGGCGCGACGCCCGTGCCGGGACCAATCATCACCACGTCGCGGCTGGAGTCCTCCGGAAGCCGGAAGCGGTCATTGCTCTCCACGAAGACGCGGACGGTGTCCTCCTCCGTGCCTCGCGTGGCCAGGTGGTACGACGCGTTGCCCAGGTGGCGCTCACCGAAGGCGGTGTAGTCGACCACCGACACCGTGAGGTGGGCCTCCGCGCCCACCCGCTTGGGACTGGAGGCAATCGAATACAGCCGAGGCGTCTGCTTGCGCAGCGCGAGGACCAGCTCCTTCGCGCCCCACCGCGCGGGGTGCTGACGGAGCATGTCGATGACCTGATGGCTCTTCAGCAGCGCGCGGAAGGACTCCACACCCGAGGGGGACAGCAGGGTCTGAAGCGCGCTGCTCTCCGCGAGCGAGGCGTGGCGCTCCAGGAAGGGACGGCTCAGCCGGGTCAGCTCCAGCTCATCCGTGAGCCAGCGCGACAGGGGCAGCGTCTTCCCATCGCGCGTCACCGTCTCGGCTCCGTCCAAGCGCTGCTGCGTCAGCACGGCCTCCACCAATTCGGAGGCGTTGGGGGCCCAGACCCCCAGCGAGTCGCCGGGGAGGTACTCCAGGCCGGAGCCCTCGAGTGAGAGCTCGACGTGGCGGACATCCTTGAGCGCGCCTCGGCCGGTGATGCGTTGGTTGACGAGCACCGCCGCGCTGAAGGGCGCCTCCTTTCCCACGGTGGGGAGCGAGGGCGCTCCTCGCAGCGGGACGACGGTGGCGACGGCGGGCGCACGAGGCTCGACCGCCTCCCGCGTGCGGGCGAGCGTCTGGTCCAGCCAGCCCGCGGCGATGGGCTCGAAGTCCAGGTCGCAGTCCGCGCGCTCCGTGAGCCGCGTGGCGCCCAGCTCCACCAACCGCGCGTCGAGCACCCGTCCGACTTCGCAGAACTTCGGATAGCTGGAGTCGCCGAGCCCCAGCACCGTGAAGCGCAACCCCTCCAGGCGAGGGGCCCGCTTGGCGAGCAGGAACTCGTAGAACGCGCGCGAGTCGTCGGGCGGGTCTCCGTCTCCCTGCGTGCTGATGACCACGGCGAGGAACTTCTCTCGCGCCAGCTCTCGCACCGGGTACTCGCTGGCCCGGAGGAGCCGCACCGGGAGGCCCGCGCCCTCCGCCTGCCGCTTGAGCCGCTCCGCGAGGTGACGGCTGTTGCCCGTCTGGGTGCCGTAGACGATGGTGAGCGGCGATGTGGGGGCTTCCGGGGCGGGCGCGGGAGGCTCCACCGAGGTGATGGGGACAGCGAGCACGGCGGCCGTGCCCGTGCGGACGGCGAGGCCCGCGGCATAGCCGCTGAGCCAGTGCAGGGCCGCCGGGTCCAACCCCTCCACGAGGCGCAGCAACTGCGTGCCCTTCTCCCCACCCAGCACCGCGTCGACGAAGGGCGGCGCGGGTCTTGGGAGGACACCGGGGGATGGGGCGCTCATGACTTGTTCTCCCGCGTCGAGGCGAGGCGCTCGGTCCAGCGCTCCACGGATTCGGATTCCTCCAGCTCCCACCAGCCCGTGCCCGCGTCGCGCGTCTCCTCGCGCAGCGTGCGGCGGACCTGGGGCGCGTGGGCCTGCACCAGCACGAGCAGGCCCGCGCGTGCCAGGGCCTGCGCCACCTCCACGTCGCCGTTGACGGTGGCGACATGCAGGCCCCGGTCGAACAGCGCGCGCTCCAGCGCGAAGGCGCGCTGCTCGCTGTCGGGCGTGGCGGGGAGCAGGACGACGGCGCCGGACTGGCCCAGGTTCTTCCACCGCTCATCGCGGCTGACCTGGGACTGCGCGCCGCGCGACGTGGTCTCCGCGGGGCCGAGCACCATGCCCGCGCCCACGGTGTCGTGGGTGAGCGCGTCGATGACGATGAAGGCGCCCGTGCGGCGGTTCTCCTGGTACGGGTCGCACAGCAGGGGACGCCGGCAGAGCAGGCGCACCCGGCCGATGTCGTTGAGCGAGAGCGACTCCGCGGGGACCTCCGCCAGGTCCTCCAGCTCCTTGCGCCACAGCACGCGCTCGATGTTCGCGGGCGCGGTGCGCGTGGCCTGCTTCACCAGGTAGCGGCGCGTCGCGTCCAGCGGCTGCTCACCGAACCACACCAGCATCGCGTCGAGGTGCTGGAGGGCCAGGGGCGGCTGATTCACGTGGGCCAGCACGTCACCCCGGCTGGCGTCCACTTCGTCCGTCAGCCGCAGCGTGATGGAGGCCGTGGCGGAGGCCTCCTCGCGAGGACCATCGAAGGTGTCGATGGCCTCCACCCGGGTCTTGCGCCCCGAGGGCAGCACCTGCACCTCGTCCCCCACGCGCACGGTGCCGGAGGCCACCTGTCCGGCGAGCCCGCGATAGTCCTGGTGGGGACGCAGCACGTACTGGACGGGGAAGCGGAAGGGCGCGCCGTCGAGCCGACGTTGATGCGGCAGTGACTCCAGCCAGGACAGCAGCGTTCCGCCGTCGAACCAGGGCGTGCGCGGGCTGGAGCGGGTGATGTTGTCGCCCCGGCTGGCGCTGACGGGGAACAGCCGCACGCCCTCGAAGCCGAGGGTGAGGGCGAAGTCCGCCAGCTCCGTGCCGATGCGCTCGAAGGTGGCGCGGTCGTAGCCCACCAGGTCCATCTTGTTCACCACCACCGCGAGGTAGGGGATGCCCAGCAGCGAGGCGATGTACGCATGCCGCCGCGTCTGCGGCAGCACGCCCAGCCGCGCATCCACCAGGATGACCCCCGCGTCCGCGGTGGACGCGCCCGTGGCCATGTTGCGCGTGTACTGGAGGTGCCCCGGCGTGTCCGCGATGATGATCTTCCGCCGTGCCGTGGACAGGTACCGGTAGGCCACGTCGATGGTGATGCCCTGCTCCCGCTCCGCACGCAGACCATCGGTGAAGAGCGAGAAGTCGAGCTCCTCCTCGTCACCCGCGCCCGCGGCGGCCTTCAGGCCCTGCGCGAGCACCTCGGGAGGAACCTCCGTCCGGGCCGCGGCCCGCTTCGCGCTGGCGCGGCGCACGGCGGAGATCTGGTCCTCGAAGAGTCCGTCGCATTCGTAGAGGAGACGACCGATGAGCGTAGATTTGCCATCGTCCACGGAGCCCACCACGGCGAGCCTCAGCAGCGCGCGGTTGGAGTGCTCGTCGAGGAGCTGCTGCACGTCGGAGGGGAGTGCGGCTTGGAGTGCGGTGTCCATCAGAAGTATCCCTCGCGCTTCTTCAGCTCCATGGAGCCTTCTTCGTCGTGGTCGATGAGCCGGCCCTGCCGCTCGGACTGCCGCGCGTGGACCATCTCGTGGATGACGGCCTCCACCGTGGTGGCGGAGGATTCGATGGCGCCGCTGAGCGGGTAGCAGCCCAGCGTGCGGAAGCGCACCTTGCGCAAGGTGGGGCGCTCACCGGGACGCAGGCGCATGCGCTCGTCGTCCACCATCAGCAGCGACCCGTTCCGGTCGATGACGGGGCGCTCGGCGGCGAAGTAGAGCGGCACCACGGGGATGCGCTCGCGCAGGACGTAGTGCCACACGTCCAGCTCCGTCCAGTTGGACAGGGGGAAGACGCGCATGCTCTCGCCCGCGTCCACGCGCCCGTTGTAGAGGTTCCACAGCTCCGGCCGCTGCCGGCGCGGGTCCCACTGGCCATGCTTGTCGCGGAAGGAGAAGACGCGCTCCTTGGCGCGGGACTTCTCCTCGTCGCGGCGGGCGCCACCGAACGCCGCGTCGAAGCCGTGCAGCGCGAGCGCCTCCAGCAGCGCCTGCGTCTTCATCGCGTGGGTGTACTTCTGGCTGCCATGGTCGAAGGGGTTGATGCCCTCGGCGAGCGCCTTGCGGTTCTGGTGGACGATGAGCCGCAGCCCGTGCCGGGCCACGAAGTTGTCCCGGAACGTGTACATGTCCCGGAACTTCCAGGTGGTGTCGACGTGGAGCAGCGGGAAGGGCAGCGGCGCCGGGTGGAAGGCCTTGCGCGCCAGGTGCAACAGGACCTGTGAGTCCTTGCCGATGCTGTAGAGCATCACCGGGTTGGCGAACTCCGCCACCGTCTCCCGGAGGATGTGGATGCTCTCCGCTTCCAGCTCCTGGAGATGGGTGGAGCGTGCGTGGATGGTGTCAGTCATTTCCTGCCTCCGCGAATCGGGGAAGCACTTCCCCCGCGCTTGAATCTCTTCGGGTGGTGAGTGAGTGGAGCCGGGCGCGCAGCGCGACGACCTCTCCGACGACGAGCAGCGAGGGAGAGCCCAGCCCCGCCTCGCGCGCCTTCTCGGCCACGTCCGACAGGGTGCCCTCCACCACGCGCTGGTGCTCCCAGGTGCCGGCCTCCACCAGCGCCGCGGGGGTGGACGCCGCGCGGCCCGCGGCGACGAGCGCCGCCGTGGTCTCCTCCAGGCGCTGGCCCGCCATGAACATCACCAACGTCTGGGCACGCGCGAGGAAGGGCCAGTCCGGTGTGCCATTCACGCGAAACCCCGTGGCGAACGTCACCTCACCGGACACGTCTCGATGCGTGACGGGGATGCCCGCGGCCGAGGGCGCGGCGATGCCGGCGGAGAGGCCCGGGACGACTTCATACGGGATGCGCGCGGCCTCCAGCGCCAGGGCCTCCTCGGCGCCTCGGCCGAAGACGAACGGGTCTCCTCCCTTGAGCCGGACGACGGTGCGGCCCAGCCGCGCCTGGGTGACGAGCAGGGCGTTGATGTCCTCCTGCCGCACGGACTCTCCGCCCCCCTCCTTGCCCACGTAGATGAGCCGCGCATGTGGACGTGCGTGCTCCAGCACACCGGGGTGGATGAGGCGGTCATGCACCACCGTGTGCGCCTCGCGCAGCAGCCGCGCCGCGCGCAGCGTGAGCAGCTCCGGGTCTCCCGGGCCTGCCCCCACCAGGTACACGCACCCTCTTGACGACTCCTTCATGTCGGTTCTCCAGATGACTTCCATGTCTTCAGTTCCGAGCGCAGCCGCGTGAAGACGGCTCCGCGCTCACCGCGCGCCCGCAGCGCGCCCAGCTCTCCGTCCACCAGTCGCTTCAGCAGGTGCTGCCGTCGGGGGCCTCGCGGCAGGTGCCGCCGGAGCCACCCGCTCAGCCGCGCGAGCCAGACATGGTGGGATGCGATGTGTGCTCCCAGCTCCCGCCGCAGGTGTCGGGCGAGCGCGGGGGCATGGCCTCCGGTGGAGATGGCCAGGGTGATGGGCCCTCTTCGCTCGACCGAGGGCAGCGTGAAGTCGCACAGCTCCGGCTCATCCGCGGTGTTCACCCACTGGCCCGCGGCGCGTGCCTCGGCCACGAGCTGGTGGTTCACCTCGGCGTCATCCGTCGCGGCGAGCACCAGCGCGTGGCCTCGGGTGTCTCCCGTGCGATAGGTCCGTGGCTCCCACTCCAGCCGCCCCTCGGAGGCGAGGCGCTGGAGGGTGTCGGTGAGGGTGGGCGCGATGAGGTGGAGCCGCGCGCCCGCGTCGAGCAGGGCCAGGGCCCGCCCTTCGGCGACGGGGCCGCCGCCCACGAGCAGGACGCGGCGCCCCTCCAGCCGGAGGCTCACGGGATAGTCGATGGCGGTGACGGTGCTCATGGGCGGGGGCGGCGTCACCGGACGGGGTGGAGGCCGCATTCGCTGTGCTCGCGCGACTCCCACCACCAGCGGCCCGCGCGCTCGTCTTCGTACGGCTTCACCGCTCGCGTGCAGGGAGCGCAGCCGATGGACGCGTAGCCCCGGTCGTGCAGCGTGTTGTAGGGGACGCCGTTGTCCCGGACGTAGGCCCACACCTGCTTGCGGCTCCACGCGGCCAGCGGGTTGAGCTTGAGCAGCCCGCCGTGCTCGGCGTCGTATTCGACGACGGGGACCTTGTTGCGATTGAGCGACTGCTCACGCCGAAGTCCCGTCACCCAGCCGTCGCGGCCCTGCAGCGCGCGGCGCAGGGGCTCCAGCTTGCGGATGGCGCAGCACTCCTGGCGCGCCTCCAGGCTCCGGCGGAACGAGAAGTAGCCCTGCTCCGACTCCAGGGCCTCGACGCGCGTCCGGTCCGGGAAGAAGGTCTCCACCGTGACGCCGTAGCGGTTGCGGGTGACCTCGATGATCTCGTACGTCTCGGGAGGGAGCCGGCCCGTGTCGAGCGTGAAGATGCGAAGGCTGGGGGCGTGCTTGCGGGCCAGGTCGATGAGGACCATGTCTTCCACGCCGAAGCTCGAGGCGATGGCCGCGCGCTCACCGAGCTGTTGCTCGACCCAGGCGAGGACCTGCTCCGCGGGCGCGGCCTCGAAGGGCGCGGCCGCTGCGAGCAGGTCCTGGGGCGTACGGGCGAGGGTGGAAGAGGGAGACGGCTTGGCGGACACGATGGACTCCAGGGGATGAAAAACAAAAAGGCCCGCGCCTCTTTCGAGGGCGGGCCGCGCGAGCTGGGGAAGTGGAGGTCGGGAGACGCTATCCACTCCTCGAGGCTCGGAGCCCGCCCGGAGGCGGACACACGACGCACGCACACGCCAGACAGCGGATGGCCTTCACGTCAGCGCGCGCGAGGGCGAGCGCCGCGAGGGGCGCGGGCTGCATCGCGTGGAGCTGGGTGGAGGCGAGGCGCATGGACGGGAGCCAGGAAGAGACGGAGTGAGGATGAAGGAAGGAGACCCGGACCTCTGGAGGGAGGTGGGTCTGGGTGAGGCGCGTGGGGCTCAGGGAGCTTCCGGTGCGCGCTTCAACAGCCCAGGCCCGAGAGGGCACAACAGGCACACGCCCGGCGGCAGCAGCGGCGAAGCAGCGCGGCCATCGGGGTGGAAGTCATCAGCACGGAGCGCAAGCTATCGGCTGTTGCCTCTTGCCGTCAACCGGCGCTTCCCGCCCGGCAGGTGTACTCAGGTGTCGTGTGTCCCACCCACCGGCCTCATGGAGGTGGGTGTCGCTCCGTGCCGCTGCGACGTGCGGGGTTCGAGTGAGGCGGGGGCGTCGACGCGCAGCGCGGTGCGGTCCAGGTCGCTGAGCCGGGGCCTTCCGAGCAGGGCGAGCGTGCGGTCGAGCTCGGAGGTGAGGAGGTCGAGCGCGAGCTCCACGCCTGCCTGTCCATCCGCGGCCAGCCCGTAGAGGAAGGGGCGTCCCACCATGCAGGCGCGTGCGCCCATGGCGATGGCCTTGGCGATGTCGGAGCCTCGGCGGATGCCGCCATCGAGGATGACCTCCGCGCGTCCCTCCACCGCGTCGACGACTTCCGGGAGGAGGTCGATGGCGGCGGGGAGGAAGTCGAGCTGTCGGCCTCCGTGGTTCGAGACGATGAGGGCTTCGACGCCGAGCGACACCGCGCGCCGGGCGTCCTCGGGGTTCGTGATGCCCTTGATGACGAGGGGGCCGGGCCAGTGGGAGCGAAGCCACTCCACGTCCTTCCAGGTCACGGAGGTGTCGAACTGGTGATTGGTGAAGCGTGCGACGCCCACGGCGTCGGTGCGGGTGAGCGCGGGGTGGCCGACGAAGTTGCCGAAGGTGGCGCGAGGGCTGGAGGACATGCGGAGGACCCAGCCGAGGTGGCGCAGGACATCCAGCACGTTGGCGAAGTGGATGCGGGGCGGGACGGTGAAGCCGTTGCGCCGGTCCTGTTCGCGGTTGCCCATGACGGGCACGTCGACGGTGAGGCAGAGCGCGCGGTAGCCCGCCGCCTTGGCTCGGTCGAGGAGGGATTGGGTGACGCTGCGGTCCTTCCAGATGTAGAGCTGGAACCAGAGGGGCGTGGACGCGGCGGCGGCGACCTCCTCGATGGTGCCGATGGACATGGTGCTCAAGGTGAACACGGTGCCTCGGCTCGCCGCGGCCTTCGCGGCCAGCTCCTCGCCTCGGGGCGCGAGCAGTCCCGCGAGGCCCGTGGGCGCCAGGACGATGGGCGTCGCGAGAGGTTCACCCAGCAGCGTGGTGGAGTGGTCGATGGCGCTGACGTCGACGAGGGCGCGTGACCTGAAGAGGTAGCGGTCGAAGCTCTGGCGGTTGGCGGTGACGGTGTAGCCGTCGTCGGAGAAGCCCTCGATGTAATCGAAGACGGTCCGGGGCAGCCGCCGCTGTGCTCGCTGACGCAAGTCCTCGATGCTGACAGTCACGCGTGCTCCGTGGGGTGTGGGCTTCTGGCGAGGATAGCAGCACGGGTTGGCCCCGGCTCCTGTCGTGAACCCAGGAGCACGGCGCCTCGTGCCTCCCGGTCCGAGGAGGACCATACGAGGATGGGGCCCTGGTGGTACCCCTTGGCGAGGCCCATCGCCGCGAGCCCTGACATCAACGGGCCAAGCGCGGCTCCTGTGTCGCCCATGAACTCGACGGGATGATCGACCCGCAGTGGCTCCGCGAACCGCCGACCGTGCCGGACGTAGGAGACGCCCCACTCCTTGGCCCAGAAGTGCTCCCCATTGAAGCTCCCGTAGACGTGGCGGATCCTCGGTGTGCTCGAGGCGTCACTTGCGAAGAGCTGGCGAAAGGCCTGGGACAGCCCGTCTCCTCGATAGGGGAGGTCGCTGTAGCGATGGCCCTCTTCCGTGCCTGTTCCCACCCCGAGGATGTGCGCGAGTGGGGCGCGCTGCTGGCGGCGCGCTTCTCCCGGCGCACCGAGGAGCAGAAACGCCGCTCCCTCTCCGGGGAGAAACCCCTCGGTCGCGCGATCAACGAGGAGTCGCTCCTCCTGGTCCAGCCCCGTGAGCCGGCGCAGGTCCAGGTACGTGTCGACGCCCCCCACGAGCGCGGTGCTGATACGGCCGCCGCGCAATGCCTGGCACGCGCTCGCCAGCGCGACCATTCCACCGGCTCTTCCTTGCTGAAAGACCTGGCTCTGCCGCAGGTCGAACTCCCTTCCGAGCTGCACCTCCAGATGCGCGAGGAAGGTGTCACCGATGGGGGCCTCCGTGGGCCTCATGGGTTCGGGCAAGGCCAGGAACAACGGGGCGGGCTCGCCATCTGGGATGACTTGAAGCAGTGCCCGTGTCGCCAACCGGAGCATGCGTCGGTGGCGCGCGGTCAGGCCGGTTCGAGGGAGCCTCGGGTCACTCGTCAGGGGTGGTAGGAGTTCCTCCGCCAGGAAGCCTGCCCGTAGGGAGCGAAACCGCTTGTCCTGGATGTCTGACTCGCGGATGCGAGAGATGCCCGCGCGAACCGCCGCGGCGGTGGTCTCCGCCGAAAGACCCACTGGTGTCATCATTCCGGCAGCGAGGATGTCCGCGAGTCCAGCCATGGGTCACTCCGGCTTGAGACGCTCCGCCAGGTTGGGGACCCAGGAGGGGTCACTGCGGTGTTTGACGCCTAGGCGCATGCGGGATTGCCAGTCTCGCGACCCGATGGGGGGCATCCAGTCGGCGACATAGGGCCGAATCAAGGGACCGCTGTCCATGCCGTCCTCTCGCAGCTTCTTGACCTCTCGCCACGAGGCGGCACACGAGTCCCTGAGTTCCTCCAGGTCGAGCGTCGCGAGGTCGATGTCCATGAGGGCGATGTTGCCAAGACCGTGTTCTCCCAATTCGGTCAGTATTCCGTCCAAGGCGCTGACGATGGCCTCGTGTAAGGCCAGACGTTCCGCGCCCTGGGCTTTCGGAAGCACGCTCAATGCCGTTTCGTAGGTCTTGAACAGGACCGAGAGGTCCCGCATTGCGAGCAGCGTGTAGACTTCATGAACGAGATTCATGGATTCCTCGTTGGGTGGTTGGGATTGCAGACTCACCCAACCCACTCTTCAGGGGGCACCAGCTCCAGGCCGAAACCACCCAGAGCCATCAGCCCATCGGCCACTGACTCGTGCACCACGATGCCAGAGACACACTCCGCCAGTCTGAAGAAGAGGAGGTCTTGGGCCTTCGAGGGTTCAATGGTCAGACTGTCAAAGTCCATGTCCAGGCGGCCTGTTCCCGATGGGTCCGAGTAGTGCGACTTCGACAGGTCCGCAGCCATCACGGCACCCAGGACATTGAACGCGACATAGTCCTTGTCGATGATGCCTGTGTCCGCATGTCGGATCTCGACGGGATATGCATCGATGTTATCGACACCCAATTCCTCGAGCACTTGGAATACGTCCTTCCGGAGCAGCGGCATCGGTGAGGCATACATTGTTTTCTTGACCCCGCTGGTTTCGGGGTCCCAGTCCAACTCGATGGTCGCGTGCGGCGGGCTGAGAAAGCTGGCGCCAGTGAGCCAACTGTCGATGCCCTCGATGGCGGGGTGTGGCCTGATGGCGAAGGCGGTCTTGTCCTCTGGGATCAAGCACTCCAACATGAGGTATCGGGTCATCCTCGGTTTCTCAAGGAGAGCTGGCGCGAGTCGTTGGCGAATGCTCGCGCATGAGGTGAGGTGTAGACCGGTGGACGCCAACCTGCGGCAGGGCCGGTGAGAAGTCCGGCCAGGCGACTGGAGACCTGGTTGAGGCGATGAACCAGGATATACGGTGGTGGCAATTTCCCGCCGTTCTTCTTGGCCTTCTGGCACTGGCTGCAGTTGTAGTTCTTGATGGTCGCGAGGTTCGCCTGGATTTTGTCGAGGATCTGCACAACGAAAGAGCTGTAGCCAGTGGCCTGCGTGTGGTCGTCGTGGAACTGGACGAGGGCCTTCTCCATGACGGCCTGAGTGTAAAGGCTCACGACGGATGCAACCTCTCTGTTGCCCTCCTTGCTGAGCGCGGAGTATCTGTGTTTCTTGGTGGCGGAGGGCAAGACAGGCATATTCTGGGAGAGTGCATGATGTGTTGGGAGCCAGATGCCGTTCTCGCGGCCGTTGACCCCATAACCGATATCACTGCTGATGACGCTCCCACCCTTTACATAGTCAATGAGTCTGCTCTGGGGCAGGGAGGCCTCACCGGGGATCAGATGATGAGCCGCAACCGAGAATGGCATGCGGACAGAGTTACCGAGATGGTCCAGTGCCAGGTAGACCTCGTAGGGCTCCTGGATGGCTGAGGACGCGGCCTGCTTGTCGACGCTGATCTTCTTGGGTTCAAACTTGCCGGAGGAGTCGTCCCAGAGTCGGCTGCTCGTGCCATTCTCCATGCGGGTGCCGAGCTTTGCTGGATCCGTGTCGAGCTCGTTGGTGACTGTCCCTGCCTTGCCATGACTGAATGGACAGTTCCAGTCGTCCACGTCTACGTCCGCGACGGCTACTGGTTCGCCTATCTCCATGAAGTCGCCCCCGGCTGCCTGGACTCTCAAGAGGCTTGGTTGCGCAGCGGGTCGCGACCCATGACGCAACGAAGGATCAGAGCTTACGATCTGGGGTGAACAGTAACCCCACCTCGGCGGGCCGACGAGCGGCACTCCTGCCCCGTCCGGGAACTGTCCGATGACTGACAGTCCGGACTGGAATGGCGAAGGAGCGCGTCCCTTGAAACGGGGCGCGCTCCCTTCAGCTCATCAGGCCGCGTCCCGTTTGAGCGATTCCAGGAGCCTTGCGAACAGCTCGGCCAGGGTCGTGACGTGGGGCGCGCGCAACATCGTGTAGTGGTTGCCGGGCGCCTCGTGCACCGTGGGCGCGGATGCGAGCCACGCGCTCCAGCCAAGGTCGTCCGCCACCTTCACCCCGCTGAGTGATGTGGCGGCCTTGATGAGCACGGTGGAGCCTTCATACGACGCCCCCGTGGGCACGTAGGTGAGCTGCGCCGCGGTCAGTCTCTGGTGGAGGGCGAAGAGGCGCTCGGCGGTGTCGACGTCCATGTCGAGCCCCATCGAGGCGTCGCGTGCCTGCTCCAGCAGATAGGCCAGCCGCTCTCTTCCCGCGAGCCGCCTCAGGCGCTCCGGGTCCAGCGGCAAGCTCTGCCACGGCAACCCCAACGTGTGGCTGAACGAGACGAGCTGCGACAGCTCATCCGGCATGGGACGAGGCTCCGGCCGAGGCGCATGGCTGTCGACCATCACCAACATCTCCACCTGCTCACCCTGGCTCTGGAGTCGACGCGCCATCTCGTACGCGACGAGCCCGCCGAACGACCAACCCGCGAGCAGGTAGGGCCCGTGCGGCTGCACGACGCGAAGCTGTGACAGGTAGTCCCGAGCGAGAATCTCGACCGAGGCCGGAGGCAGCTCGCCGCCGTCGAGCCCACTGGCGGAGAAGCCGTGGATGGGCCGGCTCGGCGCGAGGTGCCGCACGAGCTCCGTGTACCCCAGTGCGCTTCCTCCACCTCCGTGGACGATGAACAGCGGACGCTCATTCGACGAACCCGAGTCGAGCCGCACGAGGTTCGGCAACGCCCGCGTGCTGCCCTGGTGCTGCTCCAGGATGGCGGCCAGCCGCTCGATGCTCGACCCCTGGAAGAGCGCCGCGACGGGGAGCGACACCCTGGTCCGCTCGCGAATCTTCGCCATCAACTTGATGGCCAGCAGGGAGTGACCACCCAGCTCGAAGAAGTCGTCCGTGATGCCCACCTTCGGGACTCGCAGGACGTCTGCCCACGCGGTCGCGAGCACTTCCTCGGTCGGAGTGCGCGGCGCCACCTGGGACGCGGCGGATGCGTGGAGCACCGCCTCGGGAGGAGGAAGGGCCTTGCGGTCGATCTTGGCGTTCGACGTCAGGGGCAGTGCGTCGAGGCGGAGGAGCGACGAGGGGACCATGAACTCGGGCAGACGCGACTTGAGGAAGGCGCGGAGCGAGACAGAGTCCAGGTCGTCAGCCACGAAGTATCCGACGAGGCGCTTGTCACCGGGAGCATCCTCGCGAGCGAGAGCGACGGCCTCGCGGACGGAGGGGTGTGCGAGGAGCGCGGCCTCGACTTCGGAAAGCTCGATGCGGAAGCCCCGGACTTTGACCTGGGCGTCGGAGCGGCCGATGAAGTCGAGAACCCCATCGGGACTCCAGCGGACGAGGTCTCCGGAGCGATAGAGGCGCGCCCCGGGAGAAGCAGAGAACGGGTCCGGAACGAAGCGCTCCGCGGTGAGCGCAGGTTGCCCGAGGTAGCCCCGTGCGAGTCCCTCGCCGCCGATGAAGAGCTCACCGGTGACGCCGACGGGAACGGGCTGGAGAGACGCGTCGAGGACGAGGAGCCGCGTGCCATTGGTGGGCCGCCCGATGGGGATGCACGTGCCGACGTCGTCCGCACGCGCCAGGGAGAAGGCCGTGGCGAGGACGGTGATTTCGGTGGGGCCGTAGCAGTTGGTGACCGGAAGTCCCCAAGACGTCAGCGCCTCACGGACGTGGAGCGGCGAGACGACATCGCCACCGGTGAGCACGCGCTGGAGAGACGGAGGAGCGGGGAGTCGGGACTCGACGAGCTGGGAGAACAGACCGCTGGTGGCCCAGAGGGTGGTGACGGCGTGACGAGAGATGGCGCCGAAGAGGTCCTCGAGCGACGGGGCCAGCGGCGGCAGGACGACCAGTCGCGCACCGTGGAGCAGCGCACCCCAGACCTCGAAGACCGTTGCATCGAAGGAGATGGGGGCGAGGAGGAGGTGAGTCTGCTCGTGGTTGAAGGTGGTGTAGTCGACCCCGAGGAGCGTGTGGACCACGCCGCGATGGGTGCAGGCGACGCCCTTGGGCTTGCCCGTGGAGCCCGAGGTGAAGACGACGTAGGCGAGAGAGTCGGGAAGCGCTGAAGGTGGGAGCGCATGAGCGGGGCGCTCGGAGAGGGCGACGTCGTCGAGGAGGACGAGCGTCAGGCCCTCGGAAGGGAGCTTCGAGAGGAGCGCTCGCGAAGTGAGGAGGATGGAGGGGCGAGCGTCCTCGACCATGGAGGCGAGCCGCTCGGGAGGGTACTGGGTGTCGAGCGGGACGTAGGCCGCGCCAGCCTTGAGGACGGCGAGCAGGGCGACGATGAGGTCGGGTGAGCGCTCCAGGGAGACGGCGACGCGAGTGTCCGTGGAGACGCCGAGAGAACGCAGGTGCCAGGCGAGCTGGTTGGAGCGCGTGTCGACCTGGCGATAGGAGAGAGACTCCTCGCCGAAGAGGAGCGCGGTGGCATCCGGAGAACGAGCCACGACGCGCGCGAAGGCCTCGGGCATCGTGTCGTCGGTGGAGACGCGGGCGGGAGCCTGCGCCCAGTCGACGAGGACTTCGCGCCGCTCCATCTCGGTGAGCAGCGAGTGCTCGGCGATGGGGACTTCGGGGCGTGAGGTGATGGCCTCGACGAGAACCTCGAAGTGGCGGGCCATTCGCTCGATGGTGGCCTGCTCGAAGAGGTCCGTGTTGTAGCCCAGGGATCCGGAGATGCCGTCCGGCGTCTCCGTGAGGTTCAGCGTGAGCTCGAACTTCGCGGTGGCCACCACGCCCCCCACTCCGACAGGGCTCAGCGTGAGGTCTGTCTTCTGGATGGCGGACTCCGGCGTGTTCTGGAGCGCGAAGATCACCTGGAACAGGGGGCTTCGGCTCAGGTCACGCGCCGGATGCAGCTCCTCGACGAGCCGCTCGAACGGGATGTCCTGATGTGCATAGGCATTGAGCGCGAATTCCTTCACCTGTCGCAGCAACCCGAGGAACGACTCGTGCGGCGCGATGCGCGCGCGGAAGACGAGGGTGTTGACGAAGAAGCCGATGAGGCTCTCGAGCTCCGCGCGGTGCCGGCCCGCGATGGGCGAACCCACGACGATATCGTCCTGCCCGGAATGCCGGGCCAGCAAGAGCTGCCACGTGGCGAGCAGCGCCATGAAGGGCGTGGCGCCTTCACTCCGGCAAAGTGCCTTGAGCCTCTTCGCGACGGGGCCGCTGATGGAGACCGAGGTCGAGGCCCCGTTGAACGTCTGGACGGGCGGCCGAGGCTTGTCGATGGGCAACGCCAGATTCGGCGCTGAAGCGAGCTGGTTCCGCCAGTAGGCGAGCTGCGAGTCGAGGACCTCCCCCTGGAGCCAATCGCGCTGCCAGGCCGAGTAATCCGCGTACTGGATGGCGAGGGGCGCGAGAGGCGACGGCTTCTCCTTGGAGAAGGCGTCGTAGAGCGCCGCGACCTCTCGGATGAGCACTCCCATGGACCAGCCGTCCGAGACGATGTGGTGCATGTTGAGCGCGAGCACGTGCTCAGTGTCGCTCAGCTCCAGCAGCATCGTGCGGATGAGTGGCCCCGTGGAGAGGTTGAACGGGCGCTGATACTCCTCCCGCAACAGGCGCTGGACCTCCGAATGTGACGCCTCCTCGTCGATGCCGCGGAGGTTCACACGCGTCACCGGAAGCTGACCCTCGGGAGCGATCTGCTGGAAGGGTTGGCCGTCCAGCTCGATGAAGGTCGTCCGGAGCGACTCGTGCCGGCGGACGAGCTCATCGAAGCCGCGTTGGAGTGCCGCGATGTCGAGAGACCCATCGAGCCTCACGAACGTGGGCATGTTGTACGTCGCGCTCCCCGGGAGCAGTTGGTCGAGGAACCAGAGGCGCTGCTGAGCGAAGGAGAGAGGCAGAGGCCCGGTGCGAGGGACGGGGACGAGCGGCGGGCGCTGGAGCTCGAGGCTGGTGTTTCCCTGCGCCTGGATGCGAGCCGCGAGCGCCGCGACGGTGGGCGCCTCGAAGAGGACGCGCAGAGGCAGCTCGACACCGAGAGCCTTGCGGATGCGAGAGACGACCTGGGTGGCGAGGAGGGAGTGGCCACCGAGGGAGAAGAAGTCGTCTGAGACGCTGACGGAGTCGAGGTGGAGGACGTCGGCCCAGATGGAGGCGAGGAGAGCCTCGGTGGGGTTGCGAGGGGCAAGGAAGGAGTCGGAGGGGGCGGAGTCCGGGGGAGGGAGAGCGGCCCTGTCGAGCTTGCCGTGGGCGTTGATGGGGAGGGAGTCCAAGGCCACGAAGGCCGAGGGCACCATGTAGTCGGGCAGAGAGGTGAGGAGGGAGGAGCGAAGCGCCGAGACGTCGAGAGAGGAAGGAGTGACGTAGGCGACGAGGCGCTTGAGGCCCGGGACGTCCTCACGGAGGAGGACGGCGGCGTGGTGGACGGAGGGGAGGGCTTCGAGAGCGGCCTCGATTTCACCGAGCTCGATTCGGAAGCCGCGGAGCTTCACCTGGAAGTCGATGCGGCCGAGGTACTCGAGGTGGCCGTTGGGGAGCCAGCGAGCCTTGTCGCCGGTGCGGTAGAGGCGAGCGCCGGGAGAAGAGGAGAAGGGGTTGGGGACGAAGCGCTCAGCGGTGAGGTCGGGGCGGTGGAGGTAGCCACGAGCGAGGCCGAGTCCGCCGATGAAGAGCTCACCCGGGACACCGACGGGAGAGGGCAGGAGAGAAGAGTCGAGGATGAAGGTGGAGACGTTGGGGAGGGGAGGGCCGAGGACGGGGCGAGAAGAGGCGCGGAGGGAGAGTGCGGTGGCGTCGACGGTGCACTCGGTGGGGCCGTAGACGTTGAAGGGGTGGAGGTTGGGGGAGGAGGAGAGGGAGGCCCAGAGGGAGTCGTCGATGGACTCACCGCCGATGAGGAGGCGGAGGGGGCGATGGAAGGAGGAGAGGCCCTCGTCGAGGAGGAGACGGAGGTGGGAGGGGGCACAGTCGAAGACGTCGACGGAGTGCCTGGAGAGCCAGGAGAGGAGGAGGGGGACGTCCTCGCGAGCGGCCTGGGGGACGAAGCAGAGAGCGTGTCCTTGGGAGAGGAAGACGAGCTGCTTGACGGAGGCGTCGAAGGAGAGAGGGGCGTTGAGGGAGAAGCGGAGAGGCCGCGTGACGTCGGAGAAGACGGAAGAGGAGAGGGCGTGGAGGAGATTCACCACGGAGGAGTGGTGGATGACGACGCCCTTGGGCCTGCCGGTGGAGCCGGAGGTGTAGATGACGTAGGCGGGGTGAGAGGGGAGGGTGAGGTGAGAAGGGTTTGAAGTGGGGAGAGCGTCGAGAGCGGCGAGGAAAGCCTTGTCGTCGAGGCAGAGGGGAGAGGAGGAGGAGGAGAGTCTGGGGAGGAGATGAGACTGGGTGAGGACGAAGGGGGCGCGGGAGTCCTCGAGCATGAAGGAGAGGCGCTCGAGGGGGTAGGAGGCGTCGAGAGGGACGTAGGCGGCGCCAGCCTTGAGGATGGAGAGAAGGGCGACGAGGGCGGAAGTGGAGCGTTCGAGGCAGAAGGCGACGCGAGACTCAGGGCCGACGCCACGAGCACGCAGGAAGTGAGCGAGCTGGTTTGAGCGTTGGTTGAGAGCGGAGAAGGAGAGGGAGGAGTCGTCGTCGAGGACGGCGAGGGCGTCGGGAGTGAGAGCGGCCTGGGCCTCGAAGAGCTGGTGGAAGGCGCCGCGCCAGGGGACTTCGGAGAGGGTGCTGTTCCAGTCGGAGAGGACCTGACGGCGCTCCTGTGCGGACAGCATGGGCAGCTCGCCGACGCGTGAGTCGGGCGAGGAGATAGCGGCCGCGAGGAAGGTGTGGAGGTGCTCGGCCCAGCGCTGGATGGTGGAGTCCTCGAAGAGGTCCACGCGGTAGCTGAGGCTGCCAGCGAGTCCGTCAGGAGTTTCAGAGAGGGTGAGGGTGAGGTCGAACTTGGTGGACTGGTGAGCCTGGGTGAAGGACTCGAGGCGCAAGGGGGAGCTGTCTGCAGAAGGTCCCGAGACGGTGCGATGGGCGACCGGGAGGTTCTGGAGGGAGAGCATGACCTGGAAGAGAGGAGTGTGGCTGAGGCTGCGCTGAGGCTTGAGCTCCTCGACGAGCTTCTCGAAGGGGACGTCCTGGTGCTCGTAGGCGGCGAGAGTGGTGGCGCGGACCTGTGCGAGCAGCGCCCTGAAGCTCAGCGAGGGATTGACGTGAGTGCGGAGGACGAGGGTGTTGACGAAGAAGCCGATGAGGCCCTCGGTTTCAGCGCGAGTGCGTCCGGCGATGGGGGAGCCGACGGAGACATCGTCCTGGCCTGAGTAGCGAGCGAGGAGGACCTGCCAGGCGGCGAGGAGGGCCATGAAGGGAGTGGCGCCCTCCTTGCGGCACAGCGCGGAGAGGCGCTCGGTCAGCTCACGCGACAGGCGCACCGGCTGGCTGCCGCCGCGAGAACTCCGCACAGGGGGACGTGTCCTGTCCGTCGGGAGCTCGAGCAGGGGAGGGAGTCCACCGAGCTGCTTCCTCCAGTAGCTCAGTTGTCCTTCCATCACGTCGCCCTTCAACCAGGAGCGCTGCCACGCCGCGAAGTCGGCGTACTGGATGGAGAGTGGCGCCAGTCGCGGCGTCTCCCCAGTCGCGAAGGCTTCGTAGAAGGACGCGAGCTCCTGGATGAGGATGCCCATGGACCAACCATCGGAGATGGCGTGGTGCATGGTGACCATCAGGACATGGTCCTCGGCTGAGAGCCGCGCGAGCGTCGCTCTGAGAACAGGGCCGCGCGCGAGGTCGAACGGACGCTG
This sequence comes from Myxococcus stipitatus DSM 14675, assembly GCF_000331735.1. Taxonomy (GTDB): domain Bacteria; phylum Myxococcota; class Myxococcia; order Myxococcales; family Myxococcaceae; genus Myxococcus; species Myxococcus stipitatus. Next base: position 3,398,886 of record NC_020126.1, read on the forward strand.
CGCCTCCTCGGTCGCGAGCTGCTGTGCACGCTGCTCGCGGTCCTCCTCCGGCAGCATTCCCAGTTCCACGATGGGCAAGGAGAACGGCCCGACCGGATGGATGACCTGGACGGGTTCCCCCTCACGGGAGAGGAACGTGGTGCGCAGGGACTCGTGGCGCTCGACGAGTGCGGTGAACGAGCGCTCCAGCGCGGAGACATCGAGCGTCCCATGCATCCGCAAGGCAGAGGGGATGTTGTAGGCGGCGCTTCCGGGCTCGAGCTGATCCACCAGCCAGAGGCGCTGCTGCGCGAAGGAGAGCGGCAATGCGTCAGCCCGAGGCATGGGCACGAGTGCCGGGGCCTGGACCGAGGACTCGCCTCTCGCGGTGGCGATGCGAACGGCGAGGGCCGCGATGGATGAGGCCTCGAAGAGGGCTCGCAGGGGCAGCTCGACGTCGAACGCCTTCCGGACGCGAGAGACGACCTGTGTGGCCAACAACGAGTGACCGCCCAGGGCGAAGAAGTCCTCCGAGACACTCACGCGGTCGAGGCGAAGGACATCCGCCCAGATTGACGCGAGCAGTTCCTCGGTGGGCGTGCGCGGCGCGACGTAGTTGGCGCTGGGCGCGGAGAGGACAGCCTCGGGAGGAGGCAGGGCCTTGCGGTCGATCTTGGCGTTCGACGTCAGGGGCAGTGCGTCGAGTCGGAGGAGCGACGAGGGGACCATGAACTCGGGCAGACGCGACTTGAGGAAGGCGCGGAGCGAGACAGGGTCGAGGTCGTCAGCGACGAAGTATCCGACGAGGCGCTTGTCGCCAGGCACGTCCTCGCGAGCGAGAGCGACGGCCTCGCGCACGGAGGGGTGTGCGAGGAGCGCGGCCTCGACTTCGGGAAGCTCGATGCGGAAGCCTCGGACTTTGACCTGGGCGTCGGAGCGGCCGATGAAGTCGAGAACCCCGTCAGGACGCCAGCGGACGAGGTCACCGGAACGATAGAGGCGAGCCCCAGGAGAAGCAGAGAACGGGTCCGGAACGAAACGCTCGGCGGTGAGGCCCGGCTGTCCGAGGTAGCCGCGCGCGACACCTTCGCCGCCGATGAAGAGCTCACCGGTGACGCCAACGGGAACGGGCTGGAGGGACGCGTCGAGGACGAGAAGGCGTGTGCCGTTGGTGGGCCGCCCGATGGGAACGGAGGAGGGGACGTCCTCCGCTCGCTGCATGGGGAAGGAGGAGGCGAAGACGGTGGTCTCGGTGGGGCCGTAGAAGCTGGTGACGGGAACGCCCCAAGACGTCAGCGCCGTACGAACGTGGAGAGGCGAGACGACATCGCCGCCAGTGAGCACGCGCTGGAGGGAAGGAGGCGCGGGAAGGCGAGACTCGACGAGCTGGGAGAAGAGACCACTTGTGGCCCACAGGGTGGTGACCGAGTGGCGGGAGATGGAGCCGAAGAGGTCCTCGAGAGAGGGCGACTGAGGCTGCAGGACGAGGAGCCGCGCGCCGTGGAGCAGCGCGCCCCAGACCTCGAAGACCGTGGCGTCGAACGAGATGGGGGCGAGGAGGAGATGCGTCTGCGCGGGACCCAGGTGGGTGTAGTCGACGCCGAGGAGGGTGCGGACCACGCCGCGATGCGTGCAGGCGACACCCTTGGGCTTGCCGGTCGAGCCTGACGTGAAGACGACATAGGCCAGGGAGTCGGGGAGCGCGGAGGAGGGAGGTGCGTGAGCGGGGCGCTCGGTGAGAGAGAGTTCGTCGAGGAGGACGAGCGTCAGTCCTTCGGCGGGGAGCTTCGGGAGAAGCGCGCGGGTGGTGATGAGGACGGATGGTCGAGCGTCCTCAACCATGGAGGCGAGGCGCTCGGGCGGGTACTGGGTGTCGAGTGGAACGTAGGCGGCGCCGGCCTTGAGGACTGCGAGAAGGGCGACGATGAGGTTGGGAGAGCGTTCCAGGGAGACTGCGACGCGAGCGTCCGTGGAGATGCCGAGAGAGCGCAGGTGCCAGGCGAGCTGGTTGGAGCGCGTGTCGAGCTGGCGGTAGGAGAGGGCTTCGTCGCCGAAGAGGAGCGCGGTGGAGTCCGGAGAACGCGCCACGACGCGAGCGAAGGCATCGGGAAGGGTGTCGTCGGTGGAGACGCGGGTCGGAACCTGGGCCCAGTCGACGAGGAGCTTCTGCCGCTCGGAGGAATCGAGGAGGGAGAGCGACGCGAGCGGTGCATCAGGCTGGGAGACGATGGCCTCGACGAGGAGCTCGAAGTGACGGGCCATGCGCTCGATGGTCGCGTGCTCGAACAGGTCCGTGTTGAAGCGCAGTCCTCCGAAGAATCCATCAGAGGCTTCGACGAGGCCGAGCTGGAGCTCGAACTTGGCGATGCTCTCGGAGACCTCGACGGGGCTCAGGGTGAGGCTCGTCTTCTGGATGGAAGAGGCCGGCGTGTTCTGGAGGACGAAGAGGACCTGGAAGAGAGGGCTGCGACTCATGTCGCGAGTGGGCTGCAGCTCTTCGACGAGGCGCTCGAAGGGGATGTCCTGGTGCGCGTAGGCGCCGAGGGCGGCCTCCTTCACCTGACGGAGGAGGTGGAGGAAGGAGAGGCGGGGAGCCAGGCGAGCACGGAAGACGAGGGTGTTGACGAAGAAGCCGATGAGGCCCTCGAGCTCGGAGCGGTGGCGACCGGCGATGGGAGAGCCGACGGTGATGTCGTCCTGGCCGGAGTGCCTGGAGAGCAGAAGCTGCCAGGCGGCGAGCAAGGCCATGAAGGGGGTTGCGCCCTCCTGCTGGCACAGCCGCTTGAGCTTCTCCGCGGTGGCGAGGGAGAGCGCGACAGGCACCTGAGCACCCGCGAAGGTCTGCGTCGCGGGACGAGGCTTGTGGAGCGGAAGCTCCAGGGCGGTGAGGTCCGCGAGCTGGTGCTTCCAGTAGGAGAGCTGACGCTCCAGCTCCGCGCCCTGGAGCCAGTTGCGCTGCCAGACGGAGTAGTCGGCGTACTGGATGGAGAGCGGAGCGAGCGGGGACGGCTTGTCGTTGGAGAAGGCGTCGTAGAGGGCTGCGACCTCCTGGACGAGGACCCCCATGGACCACCCGTCGGAGACGATGTGGTGCATGTTGAGGGCGAGGATGTGCTCGGTGTCGCCCAGCTCCAGGAGGAGCGCGCGGATGAGCGGGCCCGTGGAGAGGTTGAACGGGCGACGGTACTCCTCGCTCAAGCGACGGGAGATGTCCGCCTGACGGGCATCGGAGGCGAGGGCACGGAGGTCGACACGCGAGACGGGAAGCTCGGCGTGTGCGGAGATGAGCTGCCAGGGCTTGCCGTCGCGTTCGGCGAAGGTGGTGCGGAGGGCTTCGTGGCGGCGGACGAGCTCCTCGAAGCTGCGCAGGAGCGCGGCGATATCGAGAGGCCCGTCGAGGCGCACGAAGGTGGGCATGTTGTACGCCGAGCTGCCCGGGTCGAGCTGGTCGATGAACCAGAGGCGCTGCTGCGCGAAGGACAAGGGCAGCAGGTCCGTGCGTGGCACCGGGACGATGGCGGGAGCCTGGGGCCCACGCGCATCCTTTCGAGCCGCATCGATGCGCGCGACCAGGGCCGCGACGGAAGGCGCTTCGAAGAGAACCCGAAGCGGGAGCTCGACGCCGAAGGACGAGCGGATGCGGGAGATGACCTGGGTGGCGAGGAGGGAGTGTCCACCGAGGGAGAAGAAGTTGTCGGTGGCGCCCACGCGCGGGACGCGGAGGACAGTGGAGAAGATGGCCGCGAGCTTCTCCTCGTCGGGAGTGCGAGGCGCGACGAAGGACGCGTCCGGGATGAGCGATGCGTCGGGCGCGGGAAGCAGCTTGCGCGCGAGCTTCCCGCTGGGCGTCAGGGGGAGTGCCTCCAAGGAGACGAAGGCGGAGGGCACCATGTACTCGGGGAGGCGCTGGAGGAGGAAGGCACGCAGCGCTTCGGAGTCGATGGTGATGCCCGGCGCCGGGACGGCGTAGGCGATGAGGCGCTTGTCGCCGGGGACATCCTCGCGGACGACCGCGGCGGCGTCGCGGAGGCCAGGGGCGGCGCGCAGGACGGACTCGACTTCACCCAGCTCGATGCGGAAGCCACGGACCTTCACTTGGAAGTCGAGGCGGCCGAGGAACTCGAGCGTGCCGTCAGGGAGCCAGCGCGCGGAGTCTCCGGTGCGGTAGAGGCGGTCCCCGGGGAGCGACGAGAAGGGATTCGGGACGAAGGCGAGCGCGGTGACGTCGGGCCGGGCGAGGTAGCCGTGCGCCAGGTGCGTGCCTCCGACGAAGAGCTCACCCGAGACGCCTATGGGAACCGGCTGCCCGAGGCGGTCGAGGACGTAGAGCTGCGTATGGCCGACGGGCCCACCGATGGAGGGGAGTCGAGGCCACGAGGCAGGTGGTCCTGGGAGCCGGAAGGCGGAGACGACGTGCGCCTCGGAGGGACCGTACTGGTTCTCGAGGACGCTGCCGGGGAGCTTCTCGAAGAAGGAGGAGAGGGTCGCGTTGACCTGGAGCTGCTCACCCGCGGTGACGACTTCGCGCAGTGCCGCCGGAAGCGTGGCGCCGTGAGAGACGGAGTCCGCGATGGCCTGGAGGGCGACGAAGGGGAGGAAGAGGCGCTCGACCTGCTGGCGATGCATGAAGTCGAGCAGCGCGGGGATGTCCTGGCGCAGCGCACCTGTCGGGATGACGAGCGTGCCTCCCATCCACCAGGTGCAGAACATCTCCTGGCAGGACACGTCGAAGTTCAACGAGGCGAACTGGAGGGTGGATGCGCGCGGGTTGGGCGACTGACGCACCTGCCACGCGAAGAAGAAGCTCAACGCGCGGTGGGGCATGACGATGCCCTTGGGCCTGCCGGTGGAGCCGGAGGTGTAGATGACGTAGGCGATGTCCTCGACGGACACGGAGATGCCAGGCGAGGAGTCGGGCCGCCGGGAGATCGCCTCCGCTTCGGAGTCGAGGTGCAGGACTCGGGCGGCGGAGTCGGAAGGCAGGACTGACGCGAGCGCGGAGTCGGAGAGCACCAGCGGCGCGCGGGTGTCCGCGAGCATGAAGGCAAGGCGCTCGGCGGGATAGCTGGGGTCGAGCGCGACGTAGTAGGCGCCGGCCTTGAGGGTGGCGAGGACGGCGACAGCCATGTCGAGCGACTTGGGGAGGCAGATGCCGACAGCGCTGCCAGGCGTCACGCCCAGGGCGAGGAGGTGGTGCGCGAGCTGGTTGGCGCGTGCCTCGAGTGCCGCGTAGGTGAGCGTGCGAGCTCCATCGGAGACGGCGATGGCGTCGGGCGTGAGCCGGGCCTGGGCCTCGACGGGGGCATGGAGTGTCGTGGCGACGACCGGCTCGCGCGAGGTGTCATTCCAGGCGAGGAGGTACTGATCGCGCTCCTGGGCGTCGAGGAGCGGGAGGCTCCAGATGGACTGGCTGGGGTCCTCGACGGCGGACCCGAGCAGTTGGAGGAAGTGCCTGCTCAGGCGCTTCGCGGTCTCCTCGTTGAAGAGGTCCGTGTTGAACTCGAGGATGCCGCCGATGTCTTCACCGTGGTCCGCGAGCAACAGGGAGAGCTCGAACTTGGCGCTGCCGTAGGAGACGCTCACGGGGCTCAGCGCGAGTCCTGGGCCCTCGCCCCGCGCCGGCGCGGCTGCTCGGCGGGGCGTGTTCTGGAGGGCGAGCATCACCTGGAAGAGCGGAGAGCGGCTCAGGTCGCGCTCGGGCTTGAGCTCATCGACGAGCTTCTCGAACGGGACGTCCTGATGCGCGTAGGCGCCGAGCGTCGTCTCCTTCACCTGCGCCAGCAGCTCACGGAAGGACATCGTGTCCGTCAGCCGTGCGCGCAGGGCGATGGTGTTGGCGAAGAACCCGACGATGCCCTCGAGCTCGGTCTGTTGTCGGTTCGCGATGGGAGAGCCGACGACGATGTCATCCTGACCGGAGTAGCGCGCGAGCAGGACCTGGAACGCGGACAGCAACGCCATGAACGGCGTGACACCTTCGCGCTTGCACAGCGCGCGCAGGGGCCCCGTCAGGCGGGAGTCGAAGTGCACTGGAATCGCCGCGCCGACGTGGGTCTGCACGGGAGGCCGGGCCCGGTCGGTCGGGAGCTCGAGCGCATGAGGGGCTCCGGCGAGCTGACCTCTCCACCAGGAGAGCTGCTGCTCCAGGGCCTCATCGCGCAGCCACCCGCGCTGCCACAGCGCGTAGTCCGCGTACTGGAACTCCAGGGGCTGGAGAGGGGAAGGGAGTCCTCGCGCGAAGGCCTCGTAGAGCGCGCCCACCTCGCGCATCAAGATGCCGTTGGACCAACCGTCCGAGACGATGTGGTGCACCGTGACGAGGAGCACGTGGCTCTGCTCGGACACGCGCAGCAGCGCCGCGCGCAGCAGCGGAGCCTGCGTCAAGTCGAAGGGCTTGCGTGATTCGGACGTCGAAAGCCGCGTGACTTCGCGCTCGAGTGCGTCGCCCGACAGGTGCTGCAAGTCCAAGAGGGGGACCGACAGCTCCGCCCGCGGATGAACCACCTGGACCGAGGTGCCGTCCTCCTGGACGTGGAAGGTCGTGCGCAGCGCTTCATGCCGCTGCACGAGCTCCTGAAGCGAGCGCACCAACGCCGCGGCGTCCAACACCCCTTCGAGCTGCATGCCGGAGGGGATGTTGTAGAAGGGGCTGTTCGGCTCCAGCCTGTCGAGGAACCAGAGGCGCTGCTGAGCGAAGGACAGCGGCAGCGGTCCGGTGCGCGGGGCGGCCACGAGCGGAGGCCGCGTGCTTTCGATTTCGGCACCCCGTGCTGCTTCGACCCTGACGGCCAGCTCGCGAATAGTCGGTGCCTCGATGAGCGCACGCAGCGGTAGCTCGACACCAAGGGCCTTGCGGATGCGAGAGACGACCTGGGTGGCGAGGAGGGAGTGGCCACCGAGAGAGAAGAAGTCGTCGGAGACGCTGACGGAGTCGAGGTGGAGGACGTCGGCCCAGACGGAGGCGAGGAGGGCCTCGGTGGGGTTGCGAGGGGCGAGGAAGGAGTCGGAGGGGGCGGAGTCCGGGGGAGGGAGAGCGGCCCTGTCGAGCTTGCCGTGAGCGTTGATGGGGAGGGAGTCCAAGGCCACGAAGGCCGAGGGCACCATGTAGTCAGGCAGAGAGGAGAGGAGGGAGGAGCGAAGCGCCGAGACGTCGAGGGAGGAAGGAGTGACGTAGGCGACGAGACGCTTGAGGCCCGGGACGTCCTCACGGAGGAGGACGGCGGCGTGGTGGACGGAGGGGAGTGCTTCGAGAGCGGCCTCGATTTCGCCGAGCTCGATTCGGAAGCCGCGGAGCTTCACCTGGAAGTCGATGCGGCCGAGGTACTCGAGGTGTCCGTTGGGGAGCCAGCGAGCCTTGTCGCCGGTGCGGTAGAGGCGAGCGCCAGGAGAAGAGGAGAAGGGATTGGGGACGAAGCGCTCAGCGGTGAGGTCGGGGCGGTGGAGGTAGCCGCGAGCGAGGCCGAGTCCGCCGATGAAGAGCTCACCCGGGACACCGACGGGAGAGGGCAGGAGAGAAGAGTCGAGGATGAAGGTGGAGACGTTGGGGAGGGGAGGGCCGAGGACGGGGCGAGAAGAGGCGCGGAGGGAGAGTGCGGTGGCGTCGACGGTGCACTCGGTGGGGCCGTAGACGTTGAAGGGGTGGAGGTTGGGGGAGGAGGAGAGGGAGGCCCAGAGGGAGTCGTCGATGGACTCACCGCCGATGAGGAGGCGGAGGGGGCGAGTGGAAGGAGGAGAGGCCCGTCGTCGAGGAGGAGACGGAGGTGGGAGGGGAGAAGGTCCCGAGACGGTGCGATGGGCGACCGGGAGGTTCTGGAGGGAGAGCATGACCTGGAAGAGAGGAGTGTGGCTGAGGCTGCGCTGAGGCTTGAGCTCCTCGACGAGCTTCTCGAAGGGGACGTCCTGGTGCTCGTAGGCGGCGAGAGTGGTGGCGCGGACCTGTGCGAGCAGCGCCCTGAAGCTCAGCGAGGGATTGACGTGAGTGCGGAGGACGAGGGTGTTGACGAAGAAGCCGATGAGGCCCTCGGTTTCAGCGCGGGTGCGTCCGGCGATGGGGGAGCCGACGGAGACATCGTCCTGGCCTGAGTAGCGAGCGAGGAGGACCTGCCAGGCGGCGAGGAGGGCCATGAAGGGAGTGGCGCCCTCCTTGCGGCACAGCGCGGAGAGGCGCTCGGTCAGCTCACGCGACAGGCGCACCGGCTGGCTGCCGCCGCGAGGATTCCTCACGGGCGGGCGCGTCTTGTCGGTCGGGAGCTCGAGAAGGGGTGGAAGCCCACCGAGCTGCTTCCGCCAGTATCCAAGCTGCTGCTCCAGGACCTCGCCCTTCAACCAGGAGCGCTGCCACGCCGCGAAGTCGGCATATTGGATGGGGAGTGGCGCCAGCCCCGGCTCTCTGCTCGACGCGAAGGCTTCGTAGAAGGACGCGAGCTCCTGGATGAGGATGCCCATGGACCAACCATCGGAGATGGCGTGGTGCATGGTGACCATCAGGACATGGTCTCGAGGAGACAGCCTCAGGAGCGTTGCCCTGAGCAGAGGACCCCGCGCGAGGTCGAACGGACGCTGCGCCTCCTCGGTCGCGAGCTGTTGTGCGCGCTCCTCGGTGGACTGGTCGCCCAGCTCCACGATGGGCAAGGAGAACGGCCCGACGGGATGGATGACCTGGACGGGCTCGCCATCGCGGGAGAGGAACGTGGTGCGCAGGGACTCGTGGCGCTCGAGGAGCGCGGTGAACGAGCGCTCCAGCGCGGGGACATCGAGCGTCCCGTACATCCGCAAAGCGGAGGGGATGTTGTAGGCGGCGCTTCCAGGCTCGAGCTGATCCACCAGCCAGAGGCGCTGCTGCGCGAAGGAGAGAGGCAGCTCTCCTGAACGCGGCATGGGCACGAGCGCCGGGGCCTGGGACGAGGACTCTCCCCTCGCGGTGGCGATGCGAACGGCGAGAGCGCCGATGGACGAGGCCTCGAAGAGGGCTCGCAGGGGCAGCTCGACATCGAACGCCTTCCGGACGCGAGAGACGACCTGCGTGGCCAACAACGAGTGACCGCCCAGGGCGAAGAAGTCCTCCGAGACGCTCACGCGGTCGAGGCGAAGGACATCCGCCCAGATGGACGCGAGCAGTTCCTCGGTGGGCGTGCGCGGCGCGACGTAGCTGGCGCTGGGCGCGGAGAGGACCGCCTCGGGAGGAGGCAGGGCCTTGCGGTCGATCTTCTCGTTCGACGTGAGCGGGAACGCGTCGAGTCTGAGGAGCGACGAGGGGACCATGAACTCGGGCAGGCGCGACTTGAGGAAGGCGCGGAGCGAGACAGGGTCCAGGTCATCGGCGATGAAGTAGCCGACGAGGCGCTTGTCACCGGGCACGTCCTCACGAACCAGCGCGATGGCATCTCGGACGGAGGGATGCGCGAGGAGGGCGGTTGCGACCTCGGAAAGCTCGATGCGGAAGCCTCGGACTTTGACCTGGGCGTCGGAGCGGCCGAGGAAGTCGAGGGCTCCGTCGGGACGCCAGCGAACGAGGTCGCCGGAGCGATAGAGGCGCGCACCAGGCGCGGTGGAGAACGGATCCGGGACGAAGCGCTCGGCGGTGAGGCCCGGCTGCCCGAGGTATCCCCGCGCGAGTCCCTCGCCGCCGATGAAGAGCTCACCGGTGACGCCGATGGGAACGGGCTGGAGAGACGCGTCGAGGACGAGGACTCGGGTGCCGTTGGTGGGCCGTCCGATGGGGAACGACGTGCCAATCTCCTCAGCACGCGTGACCGTGAGGGTCGTGGTGAGGACGGTGGCCTCGGTGGGGCCGTACAGGTTGGTGATGGAGGTGCCCCACGTCGTCAAGGCCTGACGCGTATGGAGCGCGGAGACGACGTCGCCGCCAGAGTGGATGCGCCGCAGCGACGGGGGCGCGGGGAGGCGGGACTCGACGAGCTGGGAGAACAGACCGCTGGTGGCCCAGAGCGAGGTGACGCCGTAGCGAGAGACCGCGCCGAAGAGGTCCTCGGGGAAAGGTGTCGCGGGCGGGAGGAGGACGAGGCGCGCCCCGTGGAGCAGCGCTCCCCAGACTTCGAGCACGGAGGCGTCGAAGGAGATGGGGGCAAGGAGGAGGTGGGTCTGGTCGGGACCCAGGTGCATGTAGTCGATGCCCAGGAGGGTGTGGACCACACCGCGATGAGTGCAGGCGACACCCTTGGGCTTGCCGGTGGAGCCGGAAGTGAAGACGACGTAGGCGAGGGTATCGGGGAGCGCCGAGGACGGGAGCGCGTGCGCGGGGTGCTCGGAGAAGCTGAACTCGTCGAGGAGGACGGAGGTCATCCCCTCGGAGGGGAGCCTGGCGCGGAGCGCGCGGGTGGTGATGAGGACGGAGGGCCGAGCGTCCTCGACCATGGAGGCGAGCCGCTCGGGCGGATACTGGGTATCGAGCGGGACGTAGGCGCCGCCGGTCTTGAGGACGGCGAGCAGGGCGATGATGAGGTTGGCGGAGCGCTCGAAGGAGACGGCGACGCGAGAGTCGGTGGTGACGCCGAGCGAGCGCAGGTGCCAGGCGAGCTGGTTGGTGAGCGTGTCGAGCTGACGATACGTGAGGGACTCGTCGCCGAAGAGGAGCGCGGTGGAGTCCGGAGAACGCGCCACGATTCGCGCGAAGGCGGCCGGCATCGTGTCGTCGGTGGAGATGAGGGCCGGTGAATGCGCCCAGTCGACGAGGACTTCACGCCGCTCCTGCTCGGTGAGCATCGAGTGCTCGGCGATGGGGGCTTCGGGGCGTGAGGTGATGGCCTCGACGAGAACCTCGAAGTGCCGAGCCATGCGCTCGATGGCGGCGTGCTCGAAGAGGTCCGTGTTGTAGCTCACGATGCCGAAGAACCCATCGGAGGCTTCGACGAGGCCGAGCTGGAGCTCGAACTTGGCGATGCTCTCGGAGACCTCGACGGGGCTCAGGGTGAGGCTCGTCTTCTGGATGGAAGAGGCTGGCGTGTTCTGGAGGACGAAGAGGACCTGGAAGAGAGGGCTGCGACTCATGTCGCGAGTGGGCTGCAGCTCCTCGACGAGGCGCTCGAAGGGGATGTCCTGGTGCGCGTAGGCGCCGAGGGCGGCCTCCTTCACCTGACGGAGGAGGTGGAGGAAGGAGAGGCGGGGAGCCAGGCGAGCACGGAAGACGAGGGTGTTGACGAAGAAGCCGATGAGGCCCTCGAGCTCGGAGCGGTGGCGACCGGCGATGGGAGAGCCGACGGTGATGTCGTCCTGGCCGGAGTGCCTGGAGAGCAGAAGCTGCCAGGCGGCGAGCAAGGCCATGAAGGGGGTTGCGCCCTCCTGCTGGCACAGCCGCTTGAGCTTCTCCGCGGTGGCGAGGGAGAGCGCGACAGGCACCTGCGCGCCCGCGAAGGTCTGCATCGCGGGACGAGGCTTGTGGAGCGGAAGCTCCAGGGCGGTGAGGTCCGCGAGCTGGTGCTTCCAGTAGGAGAGCTGACGCTCCAGCTCCGCGCCCTGGAGCCAGTTGCGCTGCCAGACGGAGTAGTCGGCGTACTGGATGGAGAGCGGAGCGAGCGGGGACGGCTTGTCGTTGGAGAAGGCGTCGTAGAGGGCTGCGACCTCCTGGACGAGGACCCCCATGGACCACCCGTCGGAGACGATGTGGTGCATGTTGAGGGCGAGGATGTGCTCGGTGTCGCCCAGCTCCAGGAGGAGCGCGCGGATGAGCGGGCCCGTGGAGAGGTTGAACGGGCGACGGTACTCCTCGCTCAAGCGACGGGAGATGTCCGCCTGACGGGCGTCGGAGGCGAGGGCCCGGAGGTCGACACGCGAGACGGGAAGCTCGGCGTGTGCGGAGATGAGCTGCCAGGGCTTGCCGTCGCGTTCGGCGAAGGTGGTGCGGAGGGCTTCGTGGCGGCGGACGAGCTCCTCGAAGCTGCGCAGGAGCGCGGCGATATCGAGAGGCCCGTCGAGACGCACGAAGGTGGGCATGTTGTACGTCGAGCTGCCCGGGTCGAGCTGGTCGATGAACCAGAGGCGCTGCTGCGCGAAGGACAAGGGCAGCAGGTCCGTGCGCGGCACCGGGACGATGGGCGGCGGCTGTGCGCCTCGGCTCCCGGAAGCGGCGTCGCGGATGCGTGCGGTCAACGCACCCACGGACGGGGCCTCGAAGAGGGCGCGGAGCGGGAGCTCGACGCCGAAGGACGAGCGGATGCGGGAGATGACCTGGGTGGCGAGGAGGGAGTGCCCACCGAGGGAGAAGAAGTTGTCGGTGGCGCCCACGCGCTGGACGCGGAGGACGGTGGAGAAGATGGCCGCGAGCTTCTCTTCGTCGGGCGTGCGAGGCGCGACGAAGGACGCGGTGGGAACGAGCGATGCGTCGGGCGCGGGAAGCAGCTTGCGCGCGAGCTTCCCGCTGGGCGTCAGGGGGAGTGCCTCCAAGGAGATGAAGGCGGAGGGCACCATGTACTCGGGGAGGCGCTGGAGGAGGAACGAGCGCAGCGTCTCGGAGTCGGGTGCGGAGCCGGAAGCGGGGACGACGTAGGCGATGAGGCGCTTGTCGCCCGGGACGTCCTCGCGGACGACCGCGGCGGCATCGCGGAGTCCGGGGGCGGAACGCAGCGCGGACTCGACCTCACCCAGCTCGATGCGGAAGCCACGGACCTTCACCTGGAAGTCGAGGCGGCCGAGGAACTCGATGGTGCCGTCGGGGAGCCAGCGCGCGGAGTCGCCCGTGCGATAGAGGCGCGAGCCCGGGTGCGACGAGAAGGGATGGGGGACGAAGGCGAGTGCGGTGACGTCGGGGCGGCCGAGATAGCCGTGCGCCAGGTGCGTACCGCCGATGAAGAGCTCTCCCGCGACACCCGTGGGGACGGGCTGCCCGAGGCGGTCGAGGACGTAGAGCTGCGTATGGCTGACGGGCCCTCCGATGGAGGGGAGCCGAGGCCAGGACGCGGGAGGGCCTTGGAGCCGGAAGGCGGAGACGACGTGGGTCTCGGAGGGACCGTACTGGTTCTCCAGGACGCAGCCCGGGAGCTGCTCGAAGAAGGACACCAGCGCGGGAGAGACCTGGAGCTGCTCACCCGCGGTGACGACCTCGCGCAAGAACGTCGGAAGCGTGGCGCCGTGCGAGACGGAGTCGGCGATGGCCTGGAGGGCGACGAAGGGGAGGAAGAGGCGCTCCACCTTCTCGCGCTGCATGAAGTCGAGCAGCGCGGGGATGTCCTGCCGGAGCCCTTCCGTGGGGAGGACGAGCGTGCCGCCCGCCCACCAGGTGGAGAAGAGCTCCTGGCAGGAGACGTCGAAGCTCAGGGACGCGAACTGGAGGGTGGTGGCTCGCGGGTTGGGTGACTGTCTCAGCTGCCACGCGAACAGCAGGCTCAGCGCGCGATGCGAGAGGAGGACGCCCTTGGGCCTGCCAGTGGAGCCGGAGGTGTAGATGGCGTAGGCGACGGCCTCGGTGGAGACCGAGATGCCGGGCGCGGAGGTGGGGCGCTGGGAGACCTCGTCCCCCTGGGTGTCGAGGAAGAGGACTCGCGCCGAGATCTGGGTGGAGAGGGTGGAGTGCGAGAGGACGAGCGGCGCGCGGGTGTCCGCGAGCATGAAGGCGAGGCGCTCGGCGGGGTAGTTGGGGTCGAGCGCGACGTAGCAAGCGCCGGCCTTGAGCGTGGCGAGCACTGCGACGGCCATGTCGAGCGACTTGGGGAGGCAGATGCCGACGGCGCTGCCAGGCGTCACGCCCAGGGCGAGGAGGTGGTGCGCGAGCTGGTTGGCGCGTGCCTCGAGCGCTGCGTAGGTGAGCGTGCGCGTGCCGTCGGAGACGGCGATGGCGTCGGGCGTGAGGCGGGCCTGCGCCTCGACGGGGCCGTGGAGCGTGGTGGGGACCGCGGCCTCGCGCGAGGTGTCGTTCCAGGCGAGGAGGTGCTGGTCGCGCTCCTGGGCATCGAGGAGCGGAAGACTCCAGATGGACTGGCTGGGGTTCGCGATGGCGGACCGCAGCAGGTGCCGCAGATGCGCGCCCATGCGCTCGACGGTGCGCTTCTCGAAGAGGTCCGTGTTGAACTCGAGGATGCCCCCGATTTCGTCGCCCGTGTCACCGCAGAGCAGGGACAGGTCGAACTTGGACGTGCCGCTCTCGACGTGCATCGGCTGGAGCGCGCTCTGCTCCCCCGCGTCCTTCGCCTCCGCCGAGCGCTGCGTGTTCTGGAGGGAGAACATCACCTGGAAGAGCGGAGAGCGGCTCAGGTCGCGCTCGGGCTTCAGCTCGTCGACGAGCTTCTCGAACGGGACGTCCTGGTGCGCGTAGGCGCCGAGCGTCGACTCCTTCAACTGCGCCAGCAGCTCGCGGAAGGACATCGTCTCCGTCAGCCGCGCGCGCAGGACGAGCGTGTTGACGAAGAACCCGACGATGCTCTCAATCTCCGTGCGCTGCCGGTTGGCGATGGGAGAGCCGACGACGATGTCGTCCTGACCGGAGTAGCGCGCGAGCAACACCTGGAACGCGGCCAGCAACGCCATGAAGGGCGTGACGCCTTCGCGCAGGCACATGGCGCGAAGCTCGGCGGAGAGCTGGGGGCCGAACTCGACGGGCAGCGTGCCACCGTTGGAGGTCTGGACCGGCGGGCGCGGCTTGTCGGTGGGCAGCTCCAGGGCATGCGGCGCCCCGGTGAGTTGCTCTCGCCACCAGCCGACCTGCTCGGCGAGTGCTTCATCGCGCAGCCAGGAGCGTTGCCAGACCGCGTAGTCCCCATACTGGAGCTCCAGCGGGGCGAGCGGCGACGACAGCCCTTGCGCGAATGCGCCATAGAGCGCCGCGATCTCCTTCGAGATGATGCCGTTGGACCACCCGTCCGAGACGATGTGGTGCACGGTGAAGAGCAGGATGTGCCGCTGCTCGGAGAGTCGCAGCACCGAGGCGCGCAGCAGCGGAGCCTCGGACAGGTCGAAGGGGGTCTGGGCTTCGCGCTGGGCCGCCTTCAGGGCCGCTTCTTCTCGCGAGGCCTCGGGATGGGTGTCGAGCCTCACCACCGGGACGAAGAGGTCGGCGTGCGGATGAATGACCTGCACGGCCTCGCCATCGGCCTGCGTATGGAATGACGTCCTCAGGGCCTCGTGTCGCTGCACGAGCGCTTGAAGCGCGCGCTCCAGTGCGTCGAGGTCCACGTCCCCATGGAGCTGGATGGCCGAGTGGATGTTGTAGAACGCGCTGCCCGGCTGGAGCCTGTCGAGGAACCAGAGGCGCTGCTGAGCGAAGGAGAGAGGCAGAGGCCCGGTGCGAGGGACGGGGATGAGAGGCGGGCGCTGGAGCTCGAGGCTGGTGTTTCCCTGAGCCTGGATGCGAGCTGCGAGCGCCGCGACGGTGGGCGCCTCGAAGAGGACGCGCAGCGGCAGCTCGACACCGAGAGCCTTGCGGATGCGGGAGACGACCTGAGTGGCGAGGAGGGAGTGGCCACCGAGAGAGAAGAAGTCGTCGGAGACGCTGACGGAGTCGAGGTGGAGGACGTCGGCCCAGATGGAGGAGAGGAGAGCCTCGGTGGGGTTGCGAGGGGCGAGGAAGGAGTCGGAGGGAGCGGAGTCCGGGGGAGGGAGAGCGGCCCTGTCGAGCTTGCCGTGAGCGTTGATGGGGAGGGAGTCCAAGGCCACGAAGGCCGAGGGCACCATGTAGTCAGGCAGAGAGGTGAGGAGGGAGGAGCGGAGCGCCGAGACGTCGAGAGAGGAAGGAGTGACGTAGGCGACGAGACGCTTGAGGCCCGGGACGTCCTCACGGAGGAGGACGGCGGCGTGGTGGACGGAGGGGAGGGCTTCGAGAGCGGCCTCGATTTCACCGAGTTCGATTCGGAAGCCGCGGAGCTTCACCTGGAAGTCGATGCGGCCGAGGTACTCGAGGTGGCCGTTGGGGAGCCAGCGAGCCTTGTCGCCGGTGCGGTAGAGGCGAGCGCCGGGAGAAGAGGAGAAGGGGTTGGGGACGAAGCGCTCAGCGGTGAGGTCGGGGCGGTGGAGGTAGCCACGAGCGAGGCCGAGTCCGCCGATGAAGAGCTCACCCGGGACACCGACGGGAGAGGGCAGGAGAGAAGAGTCGAGGATGAAGGTGGAGACGTTGGGGAGGGGAGGGCCGAGGACAGGGCGAGAAGAGGCGCGGAGGGAGAGTGCGGTGGCGTCGACGGTGCACTCGGTGGGGCCGTAGACGTTGAAGGGGTGGAGGTTGGGGGAGGGAGGGGAGAGAGGCCCAGGGGGGAGTCGTCGATGGACTCACCGCCGATGAGGAGGCGGAGGGGGCGATGGAAGGAGGAGAGGCCCTCGTCGAGGAGGAGACGGAGGTGGGAGGGGGCACAGTCGAAGACGTCGACGGAGTGCCTGGAGAGCCAGGAGAGGAGGAGGGGGACGTCCTCGCGAGCAGCCTGGGGGACGAAGCAGAGAGCGTGTCCTTGGGAGAGGAAGACGAGCTGCTTGACGGAGGCGTCGAAGGAGAGAGGAGCGTTGAGGGAGAAGCGGAGAGGCCGCTGTACGTCGGAGAAGACGGAGGAAGAGAGGGCGTGGAGGAGATTCACCACGGAGGAGTGGTGGATGACGACGCCCTTGGGCCTGCCGGTGGAGCCGGAGGTGTAGATGACGTAGGCGGGGTGAGAGGGGAGGGTGAGGTGAGAAGGGTTTGAAGAGGGGAGAGCGTCGAGAGCGGCGCGGAAGGCGGCGTCATCGAGGCAGAGAGGCGTGGAGGCGGAGGAGAGTCTGGGGAGGAGATGAGACTGGGTGAGGACGAAGGGGGCGCGGGAGTCCTCGAGCATGAAGGAGAGACGCTCGAGGGGGTAGGAGGCGTCGAGAGGGACGTAGGCGGCGCCAGCCTTGAGGATGGAGAGAAGGGCGACGAGGGCGGAAGTGGAGCGCTCGAGGCAGAAGGCGACGCGAGACTCAGGGCCGACGCCACGAGCACGCAGGAAGTGAGCGAGCTGGTTTGAGCGTTGGTTGAGCGCGGAGAAGGAGAGGGAGGAGTCGTCGTCGAGGACGGCGAGGGCGTCAGGAGTGAGAGCGGCCTGGGCCTCGAAGAGCTGGTGGAAGGCGCCGCGCCAGGGGACTTCGGAGAGGGTGCTGTTCCAGTCGGAGAGGACCTGACGACGCTCCTCGGCCGGCAACATGGGCAGATCGCCGACGCGTGAGTCCAGCGACGTGAGCGCACCATCGAGCAGGGTGGCGAAGTGCTGGACCATCCGGCCGATGGTGGCCTCGTCGAACAGGTCCGTGCGGTAGCCCAGCGCGCCATGCAGGTCCTCACCCAACGACAGCGTGAGGTCGAACTTGGCGCCGGGCACGCCCGAGCCGAAGGACTCCAGGCGCAGGGGCACGCTCTGCTCGCTGCTCCCCGTGACCTCCATGCTCGTCGTCGGTGCGTTCTGCAGGACGAGCATGACCTGGAAGAGCGGCGAGTGGCTGAGGGTGCGGTGCGGGTTGAGCTCCTCGACGAGCTTCTCGAAGGGGACGTCCTGGTGCTCGTACGCCGCGAGGGTGGCGCGCTTCACCTGCGCGAGCAGCTCACGGAAGGTCTGCTTCGCGCGGACCTGCGTGCGCAGCACGAGGGTGTTCACGAAGAAGCCGATGAGGCCCTCGGTCTCCGCGCGCGTGCGTCCCGCGATGGGCGAGCCCACGGAGATGTCCTCCGTCGCGGCGTAGCGCGAGAGGACCATCTGCCACACGGCGAGCAGCGCCATGAAGGGCGTCACGCCTTCTTGCTGGCAGACGGCCATCAGCCGCTCGTTGAGGGCGCGAGGCAACTGCACGGGATACGAAGCGCCTCGGTTCGTCTGGACGGCGGGCCTTGGCCGGTCCGTGGGGAGCTCGAGGAAGGGCGGCGCTCCAGAGAGCTGCTGCCGCCAGTACGAGAGCTGCCGCTCCAGCGCATCCCCTTGCAGCCAGCCGCGTTGCCAGGCGGCGAAGTCGGCGTACTGGATGGGCAGGGCGCTCAGTCCGGGCGCCTGTCCGGACAGCCTCGCGGCGTAGAACTCCGCCAGCTCGCGGAGCAGGACGCCCATGGACCAGCCGTCCGAGGCGATGTGGTGGACGGTCCCGACCAGGACGTGTCGCTGTGCCTCCAGCCGCAGCAGGAGCGCGCGGAAGATGGGGCCTCGCGCCAGGTCGAACGGACGCGCGGCCTCTTCGCTCACGCGGCGCTGGGCCTCGGCGAGCCTCGTGGCTTCCGGGAGGGATTGGAGATCCACTCGCACGAGGTGAACAGGTGCGGAGGGGTGGATGTGCTGGCGCGGCTCTCCCTCGTGCGTGACGAAGGTGGTGCGCAGCGACTCGTGCCGCTCGATGAGCGCGGAGAAGGACTCCTGGAGCGCGTCCACATCCAGCGGGCCCTCGAGGAGCAGCGCGAGCGGGATGTTGTACGTCGCGCTGTTCGGCTCGAACTGGTCGATGAGCCACAGGCGCTGCTGCGCGAAGGAGAGCGGCAGGTCCCCGGTGCGTGGCACGGGGAGAAGGGGCGGTCGTGCCGCGCCCTTGTCCGTCAGGGCCGCGGCGTCGATGCGCTCGGCCAGGGCTTCGATGGTGGGTGCCTCGAACAGCTCTCGCAGCGCCAGCTCGACCTTGAAGGTGGTGCGGACGCGGGAG
This sequence comes from Myxococcus stipitatus DSM 14675, assembly GCF_000331735.1. Taxonomy (GTDB): domain Bacteria; phylum Myxococcota; class Myxococcia; order Myxococcales; family Myxococcaceae; genus Myxococcus; species Myxococcus stipitatus. The sequence goes on from NC_020126.1 coordinate 3,417,423, forward strand.
ACGAGCTGCGTGGCGAGCAGCGAGTGGCCACCCAGCGCGAAGAAGTCCTCCGTGATGCCGATGCGAGGAACCCGCAGCACCTGCGCCCAGATGGACACCAGCAGCTCCTGCGTGGGCGTGCGCGGTGCAACGTACGCGGCGCTGGGCGCGGAGAGGACGGCCTCCGGGGGAGGCAGGGCCTTGCGGTCGATCTTGGCGTTCGACGTCAGGGGCAGTGCGTCGAGTCGGAGGAGCGACGAGGGGACCATGAACTCGGGCAGACGCGACTTGAGGAAGGCGCGGAGCGAGACAGGGTCGAGGTCGTCAGCGACGAAGTATCCGACGAGGCGCTTGTCACCAGGCACATCCTCGCGAGCGAGAGCGACGGCCTCGCGGACGGAGGGATGCGAGAGGAGCGCGGCTTCGACTTCGGAAAGCTCGATGCGGAAGCCTCGGACTTTGACCTGGGCGTCGGAGCGGCCGATGAAGTCGAGAACCCCGTCAGGACGCCAGCGGACGAGGTCACCGGAACGATAGAGGCGAGCCCCAGGAGAAGCAGAGAGCGGGTCCGGAACGAAACGCTCGGCGGTGAGCGCGGGTTGTCCGAGGTAGCCACGCGCGACACCTTCGCCGCCGATGAAGAGCTCACCGGTGACGCCGACGGGAACGGGCTGGAGGGACGCGTCGAGGACGAGAAGGCGTGTGCCGTTGGTGGGGCGTCCGATGGGAACGGAGGAGGGGACGTCCTCCGCTCGCTGCATGGGGAAGGAGGAGGCGAAGACGGTGGTTTCGGTGGGGCCGTAGAAGCTGGTGACGGGAATGCCCCAGGACGTCAGTGCCGTCCGAACGTGGAGAGGCGAGACGACGTCGCCGCCGGTGAGGACGCGCTGGAGAGACGGAGGAGCGGGGAGACGCGACTCGACGAGCTGAGAGAAGAGACCGCTGGTGGCCCAGAGGGTGGTGACGGAGCCGCGTGCGATGGCGCTGAAGAGGTCCTCGAGAGAGGGCGACTGAGGCGGTAGGACGAGGAGACGTGCGCCGTGGAGCAGGGCACCCCAGACCTCGAAGACGGTGGCGTCGAAGGAGATGGGTGCGAGGAGAAGGTGAGTCTGGTCGGGACCCAGGTGGGTGTAGTCGACGCCGAGGAGGGTGCGGACCACGCCGCGATGAGTACAGGCAACCCCCTTGGGCTTGCCGGTGGAGCCGGAAGTGAAGACGACGTAGGCGAGGGAGTCGGGGAGCGCGGAGGACGGAAGCGCGTGAGAGGGGTGCTCGGAGAGGGAGAGCTCGTCGAGGAGGACGAGCGTCAGGCCCTGGGAGGGGAGCTTGGGGAGGAGAGCACGAGAAGTGATGAGGACGGAGGGGCGAGCGTCCTCGACCATGGAGGCGAGTCGCTCGGGAGGGTACTGGGTGTCGAGCGGGACGTAGGCGCCGCCGGTCTTGAGGACGGCGAGGAGGGCGACGATGAGGTCGGGAGAGCGCTCCAGCGAGACGGCGACACGAGAGTCCGTGGAGATGCCGAGAGAGCGCAGGTGCCAGGCGAGCTGGTTGGAGCGCGAGTCGAGCTGGCGGTAGGAGAGAGACTCCTCACCGAAGAGGAGCGCGGTGGAGTCGGCGGAGCGAGCGACGACGCGAGCGAAGGCGTCGGGAAGCGTGTCGTCGGTGGAGACGCGGGTCGGAACCTGCGCCCAGTCGATGAGGAGCTTCTGACGCTCGGTCGCGTCGAGGATGGAGAGGGCGCCGAGCGGAACGTCGGGCCGGGCGAGCGTGGCCTCGACGAGGAGCTCGAAGTGACGGGCCATGCGCTCGATGGTCGCGTGCTCGAACAGGTCCGTGTTGTAGGTCAGCGTCCCGAAGAAACCCTCCGGGGCATCCATGAGATGCAGCTCCAGCTCGAACTTGACGACCGTCCCCTCGACCTCGACGGGGGTCAGCGTCAGCTCCTGGCCCTGCGTCGAACCGCCGGTGGTGGTCTGCAGCGCCAGGATCACCTGGAACAGCGGACTGCGGCTCAGGTCTCGACGGACCTGGAGCTCCTCGACGATTCGCTCGAAGGGGACGTCCTGGTGCTCGAAGGCCCCGAGCGTCGTCTCCTTCGCCCGCCGCAGCATCTGGCGGAAGGTCGCCTTCTCCTCCACCCGCGCACGGAAGACGAGCGTGTTGACGAAGAAGCCGATGAGCCCTTCGAGCTCGGCGCGCTGACGACCCGCGATGGGGGAACCCACGGCGATATCGTCCTGGCCCGAGTAGCGCGAGAGCAGCCACTGCCACGCGGCGAGCAGCGCCATGAAGGGCGTGGCGCCCTCTTGCTTGCACAGGGCCTTGAGTCGGTGGGCGGACGCCGCCGGCACTGTGACGGGGACCTGCGCACCGTGAGAGGTCAGGACGGGCGGACGCGGCTTGTCGAGCGGCAGGTCCAGCGTCGCGACCCCCGAGAGCTCGTTTCGCCACCACGCGAGATGCTCGTCCAGCACCGCGCCTTGGAACCAGGAGCGCTGCCACACGGCGTAGTCGGCGTACTGGAGCGTGAGCGCCGGAAGCGGCGACGGCATCCCTCGCGCGAAGGCGGCGTAGAGGGCCGCGACCTCCTGGATGAGGACACCCATGGACCAACCGTCGGAGACGATGTGGTGCATGTTGAGCGCGAGCACGTGCTCGACGGCGGACACCTTCAACACCAGCGCGCGGATGAGCGGGCCCGTGGAGAGGTTGAAGGGCTGGAGATATTCTTCGTGCAGGCGACGCCGCACCTCCACGCGCCGCTCCTCGGCCGGCAGGTCTTGCAGGTCGACGAGCGTGACGCGCAGCTCGCCGTCCGGCGCGATGACCTGGATGGGCTCGTCATGGCGTTGGAGGAAGGTGGTGCGCAGCGCCTCGTGGCGTCGCACCAGCTCATCGAAGGCCCGCTGCAGCGCCGCCAGGTCCAGCCGTCCGTTCATCCGGACGAACGACGGCATGTTGTAGGTGGCCCCTCCTGGCTGGAGCTGATCCAGGAACCACAGGCGCTGCTGGGCGAAGGACAACGGCAGGTCCCGCGTGCGCGGCACGGGGACCAGCGGGGGCGGCTCCGGGCGGGTCGCGAGCTCTCGGGACTCGCGCAGCTCCGCGACGTCGAAGAGGCGAGAGGCGAGCTCCGCGGCCCGGGGCTCGCGCAAGAGCGAGTGTCCATCGCCAGGTGTCACGTCGAGCTGGAGGCCCTCCTCCGCGAGCACTCCCCACCCCCGCTCGCGCTCCTCGCCCGTGGCATCCGCGGACTCCTCGGCGCGAAGCAGGCGCGCGGAGCCCGGGAAGGACTCCGGCACATAGCGGCGCGCGGCACGCAGGTGGGCGGAGAAGACCTTGAAGCGCGCGCGCAGGACGTCGAGCGGCATGGCGGCGAAGGCATGCCCCTGACTCGTGCCCTCGGCGTGGAGGTGTTGCAGCAGCGGCTCCGGGTCCTTGCCCGTGGTGAGCGCGGTGGGGAGCTCCAGCGGCGTTGCTCCCGCCTGGAGCGCCAGCTCCCTCGCGAAGAGCGCGGCATGCGCGGCGAGCGCGGTGGCGGAGACGCTCCGGTCGGCGGCCGCGAGCGGCGGCTCGATGAGCGTGAGCCGGGCGGCGTGGCCGTCGCGCTGGAGCAGGCGCGTCATCTCCCACGCGATGACGGCGCCCAGGGCCCAGCCGGCGAGGTGATACGGGCCCTCGGGGCGGTCGGCGCGCAGGGCCTCGACGTAGAAGACGGCCATGGCCTCGAGCGACTCCATGGGCGCGCGGCCGTCGTCGAAGCCACGGGCCTGGAGGCCGATGACGGGCTGGGGCTCCGGTGCCTGGCGGACGAGCTCCGCGTAGCAGTCCAGGCGCCCGTCCAGGGCGTGCACGAGGTACAGCGGAATCGCCGAGCCCGCCCCCGGACGGAGGCTGACCAGGGGCGAGCCCGCGCGGGGCCCGCTGCTGGAGGGAGAGGATTCGGATACGGCGGTAGTACCGACGGAGGTCGGGAGGTCGCTCACGAGGGGACTCCTGTCAATTCAGTGGGGCCAGGACGCCAGGCGCTCAGGACGGGGTGTGGCCCGTCGCTGGGAGCGCGCTGTCAGACGCGGCGTCAGCCGAGTGCGGTGTGGAAGAAGCTGAAGGGGCGAGCGGATGGGAGGGAATCGCATCCGGGAGCTCGTCCTGGACGCGCCGCGCGCGAGGGGACAGCAGGAAGAGGCCCACGGCGCACAGCACCATGAGGCCCAGGAGAACGAAGAGCAGCGCGATGCCGCGGCCAGGGCCCGTGCCCAGCACGCGCCCCACGCTTCCCGCCAGGGCTCCGCCCGGCGCCATCCACGGCTCGAAGACGCGGTCGGCCAGCGGACCCGCCAGCAGCGTGACGAGCAACACGCCCGTGTGCCCCGACGTCTTGCGCAGCGCGGCCACGCGCCCCTGGAGCTCCAGCGGCACCTTCGTCTGCCAGAGCACCTGCGAGTTCGCGGTGGTCATCGGCATGGAGAACAGGAACAACATCGCCGCGGTGGCGATGAGCGGCACGCTGGGCGGGAGCGCGGCCAACAGCAACATCAGCGCGGCGAGGATGGGGAAGCCGGCGACACCGCGGATGCGGCGCTTCGTGCCGCCCCACACGCTGGTCACGATGCCGCCCCCCAGCATGCCCAGGCCGGAGATGGAGGCAATCAGGCCCAGGTTCGCCATGTCGGTGAAGCCGAGCACCAGCGGGGTGATGAGCAGCATCACCAGGATGAGGCTCGCGTTGGTGAAGGTGGTGAACGCCAGCAGGTACTTCAGCCCGGGCCGCTCCCGCACGAAGCGCAGCGCCTCCACCAGGTCACCCCTCATGGAGCGAGGCCCCGTGACGGGCGTCACCCGCGGAGGCGGCGACGGGAAGCGCACGGAGACCAACACGCCCGCGGCGAACAGGAAGCTGCACATGTCGATGAAGAGCACGCCATGCAGCCCGATGACGCCCACCAACACGCCCGCCACCACGGGAGAGGAGATCTGGCTGATGGCGACGCCCAGCTCCGCCATGCCGCTGGCCCGGCCCAGGTGCTGCTTGGGGATGAGCAGCGGCGTGGTGGCCGTCCACGCGGGCCACCGGAACGCGTTGCAGCAGCCCGACAGGAAGACGATGGGGTACAGGTACCAGGCCTGGAACGACAGGTGCCCCGCCTCCGACAGGAGGAGCAGCACCCAGATGATGGCCGTGGTGACGCCCGAGCCCACGTCGCTCCACAACATGGCCTTCCGGCGGTCCCACCGGTCCACCAGCACCCCCGCGAAGGGCGACAGCAGCGCGATGGGCAACGTCGCGCAGAACGACATCAGCACGAAGCGCGTGGTGGAGCCGGTGAGCTTGTAGACGTGCGCGCCCAGCGCGAACGACGTCAGCCCCGAACCGAACAGGGAGACGAACTGTCCCAACCACACGAGGGCGAAGGTGACAAACGGGCGCGACGGTGAGGCAGACGGGGCGGTCATTCGTCGAGACGAAGCGAGCTGGGGTGCCTGGCGAGCATCCCACTGGCCAGGGGTACGGCACAGGAAACGGGGTAGAGCGGGATCAGCTTCACAGCCCCGACGCATTCTTGCAAACAGACTACCCAGACAGTCGCGCAGGTTCGTGCCTTCGCACGGACGGTGCGTGTGTCCCGGGGGAGGCGGCGGGGGAGGGGGCCCTTGTTGCTTGGCGCCGGGCGCGCCGCACCTTCTGGCTCAGCATTCCGTTCACCGCATCCAGGAGGCCGTCATGGCGCACACCGACAAGGATGTCGACACGCTCAATTCCTTCCTCCGAGGAGAGATTTCCGCCGTGGAGACCTACCGGCAGGCGATAGGGCACATCTCCGACGACGTCCGGCGGCGCACGCTGGAGGAGTGCCGGTTGGACCATGAGCACCGCGTGGAGGCGCTGCGCGAGCGCATCCTCCAGATGGAGGGCAAGCCCGCGGAGGGCTCGGGGGTCTGGGGGGCGTTCGCGAAGGTGGTGCAGGGCGGCGCGAACGCGCTGGGGGAGGGGGCGGCCATCACCGCGCTGGAGGAGGGCGAGGACGTGGGCCTGCGCGAGTACGAGCGCGACGCGAACAAGGTCCACGGCGACTTGCGTCGCTTCGTGCGCATGGAGCTGCTGCCCGCGCAGAAGAGCACCCACAAGAAGCTCAGCCACCTGAAGCACACGCTCCACTGAGGTGCCGCCGGGGGCGGGCGCCGGGCCTGGGCCGCCTTTCGCGACCCGGGCCCGCCGCACTGCGGGTATCTTCTGCGGGGGGCCTGGAGGTTGGGGTGTCGGCGTGCGATAACCGGAGATTCGCGGCGAAGCTGGAGGGGATGCATGTGGCTGGATGACGGCTCTTCGGAACGCGACGGGGCCGCCGGCGGTGATGCCCGGCGTGAGGACTCGCGTCGCGTGGACGAGGAGCCTCCCAGTCCGGAGCAGCCGGCGCTGTCGCAGGCCCCCGCGCCGCTGACGGATGGCAGCCACGCGGGCGCGCTGAGCGCGAGCTGCGAGGCGCTGTTCCGCTCCACCGAGCAGGCCCTGCCGTGGGCCTGGAAGCTGCTGCAGTTGGGCAAGGGGCCCGGGGTGTTGCCGGCCGAGGCCCGCGGCGCCGCGCTGGAGTTCCTGGACCGCATCCCGCCGCACGTGCGCCGAGGCGTCAGCGAGCTGCTGGCCTACAGCAACCTGTGGCAGGCCGTCTGTACCCGTCTGGGGCGTCCGGTGGCCCGCTCCACCGAGGAGCTGCTGCGCGAGCTGAACGGGGACCTGCAGCTGCTCCTGCGGGGCGCGCAGGCGCGGCTGGGCACCACGGCCGCGCTGGAGCAGGGCCTGCTCCTGCACCTGGGGCGGCTGCGGGAGGCGCGCGGCAAGGAGCCCACCGCGGGGCTGGAGCTGCGGGCCACGCTGGACGCCTTCACCCACTCGGTGATGCAGGTGATGTCGGCGGCGAGCGCGTACCGCCGCGCCTGGGAGGCCGCGGAGGCGGAGCTGTCCGAGTCCTCCGAGTGGCTGGGCGCCGGAGACCCGGGCTTCTGCACGTGGCTGGCCGAGCACCTCTCCGCGTCGGTGCCCGCCTGGCGCGAGGCGCACACCGCCAGCCGGTTGCTCCAGGAATTGGGCGCGCTGTCCGGTCCTCCGTAGGCGGCCCTCTCAGGCCTCCACGAGGATGCGGTGCCGGTAGAGCTCCAGGAGGATGTCCTCGGAGAGGTCCGCCTGCTTGTGCTCGCGCAGGTGCTCACGCACGGCCTCCACGGGCTGGCGGCCGGTGAACTCCACGAGCAGGCCGTAGGCCTCACCCGGGAGGGCAATGGCGTCGAAGTCGCTGTACGCGCCCAGGGCGACGCTGCCGTCGGGCAACCACTGCACGGTGGCGTCGGGGTTGAACCGGAGCGTGCGCGGCAGGCGCGGTGAGTTGGCGGTGGCGAACAGCGTCTCCACCGTCTTCAGCTCGACGTGGCCGTCGAACCCCAGGAGCCTGTCGAGGTCGTCCGCGGTGAGGGCGCGCACGCGGCGGTAGCATTCCCGGTAGTACTCGAGCTCGCGGCCCGCGTGCTCCTTCCAGAGGTCGGCGTAGGCGCGCGGAGGCGGGGGCGCGTCGTCCAGGTCCTCGACGGCCAGGGGCGTGGACTCACCCCGGTCCGCGCGGTCCTTTCCGGAGAGGACGTAGTCGGGCAGGAGCTGGAGCGAGGCCCAGCGCGAGAGCTGGATTTCAGTCAGCGTCAGGTACGTCTTGAGGGACATCCAGAACTTGCGGCCGTCGTTGCCCGCCACGTACTTGCAGAAGAACGTGGAGCAGACCGCCTCGCGGTAGGGCCAGATGGTGCAGCCCCCGCTGCTCTCCCCGTAGTACGGACAGCGCAGGGACGCGGCGCGGCCGAAGAACTGGTGCCCGTTCTTGTAGAGGAAGCTGAACTTCGCGGGGGGCTTCACCCACTGCGGCGTGACGCCGATGCGGCTGGTGATGCGCGCCTCCATGCGACGGCGACCCTCGGCCAGCTCCGGGCGGTCATCCGACAGCAGCGCGCCGACGAGGTAGTTGGGCAGGCGCGGGAAGTAGGTGCAGCACTTGGTGTCGGGGCGGAAGAAGCGGCTGACGCCGTCGACGGCCTCCACGGCGCCCTGCGCGGTGTCCTTGCACATGGCGCAGTTCGAGCAGGTGGCCTTGGTCTCCTCCGGGACGTCCTGGCGGAAGAAGCCGGGGAGCAGCTCGCGGTAGAGCTCGGGGAGGCTGTCGAGGAGGCGGGACATGGGGGCTCTCGAGGTGCGCTCAGTGCGCGGAAGGGTCGTACCACTCGAGCCGATAGGTACAGGACTCCGCGTCGTGCCGGGTGCGGGAAATGGTGAGGCCGCGCACGCCGATGCGGTGCAGTCCTTCCTCCAGCACCCCCTCGACGAAGCCCTCGGTGGCCGCGGGCTCGTTGAACCAGAGCTCCGCGGTGTTGGGGGACACCACGTTGACGCGGGTCTCCGTGAAGTTGTTGCCGCTGCGGAAGTTGTGCGTCATGCGGCCCAGCGAGCGCATGGGGCCCAGCACCCGCGCCAGGGTGAGGACCGCCGCGCCCATCACCGTCTGGGCGTAGCCCTCGATCATCCGCCGGGCGAGCAGACGGCGCGCCTCCTCCAGGGGCTTCTCCGGATGGAGGGCGCGGCCCACGGTGTCCAGGCAGCGCACCCAGACGGCGTGGGGATAGGCGGCCTGGAGGGGGCCGTCCAGGTCCATGCCCAGCTCGCGCAGCTCATTGCGCAGCTCGTAGGACAAGTCCTTGTCGAGCGTCTTCAGGTAGAGGCTGTCCACCGTGTTGCCGAAGATGACGCGCTCCTGGCTCATGCGCTCCCTGCCCCCTGCTGTGGCCGGACCACCCACCTTCCGGCGGCGCGCATTCTCCCGAAGCCGACCGTCGGAGGCCAGTGCTCTCGACAGACCCTCCAGGGAGGGTGGGGAGTCGCCACGCACCTCTGCCCGTCGAAGGCGCGGCCCCCCGAGGTTCGCTGAGCCCCAGGCATGAAGAAGGCCGGACCCCACCTCCACGAGGGGAGGGGAGCCCGGCCGGATTCACGACGCGAGGAGTCTCAGCTCCGACGACGGCGGCGGCGCGCCAGCGTGAGGAGCGTCCCCAGGCTCATCAACAGCAGCGACGCGTCCCCTCCCGTGGCCGAGCAGCTGGCGCCGCCTCCCTGGAAGGTGATGCCCTCGCCCGGGTTGCCCTTGTCCGGAGACACGGTCCAGGTGCGGGTGGCCGGCGTGGCCGTCACATTGCCCGTGGCATCCCGAGCGCGCACCTGCAGGGTGTGCTCGCCGTCGACCAGGTCGGTGAAGGTCACCGGCGAAGTGCACGCCGCGAAGGCGGCGCCGTCCAGGCTGCACTCGTAGGTGACGCCCGACTCGTTCGATTCGAGCGTGAACGTCGCGCTCCGCTCCGGAGTCGTGCCCGACGGACCGGAGGTGATGTTCGTCTGCGGCGCCGTGAGGTCCACCGTCCAGGTGTGGCTGGCTGGGGAGGCATCCCCATTCCCCACGGCGTCGAGCGCGCGCACCTGCAAGGTGTGCTCGCCGTCGGCCAGGCCGGTGAAGATCACCGGGTCCGTGCACGCGGCGAAGGCTCCGCCGTCCAGGCTGCACTCGTACGTCACGCCCGACTCCGCCACCTCCACGTCGAAGTCGAACGTGGCGCTCGCCGCCTGGGTGCGGCTCGGCGGGCCCGTGACGATGACGGTGTTCGGCGCCGTGAGGTCCACCGTCCAGGTGTGGCTGGCCGGGGAGTCATCCACGTTGCCCGCGGCGTCGATGGCCCGCACCTCCAGGGTGTGGGAGCCCTCGGTGAGCCCGGTGAGGGTCTCCGGGTCCTGACACGTGGCGAAGGCCGCGCCATCCAGGCTGCACTCGTACGTCGCGCCCGGCTCGTTCGCGTCGAAGTCGAACGTGGCGCTCGTCGCGCGGGTGCGGCTCGGCGGGCCGGAGACGAGGGTGGTGGCCGGCTTCGTGCTGTCCACGGTGAAGGGGGTGGCGGTGCTCTTCACGCTCTGCACCGCGTCGAGCTCCGCGGCCACCTGCACCGCGTGGCTGCCCTCCGACAGGTCGGTGGGCACCGGGAAGGAGTAGGCCCCCGCGGCGTTGGACGTCACCCGGCCGACCTCGCGCCCATCGAGGTGGATGATCACCGTCGTGTTGGGCCGCGCCGAGCCCTCGATGACGGGGCGGTTGCCGGTGGCGCCGTCTTGTGCCGGCCGGGTCACCGTGGGCACCGGAGGCACGATGAAGCCCTTGAGTCGGACGTCGGGGGTTCCATTAGCACCCTGCGTCGCACCGTAGGCCCTGCCACCACTCGCCGAGGCATCCAGCTGTGTGCCCGCCGCCCCTCCCCTCGTGGTGAAGCGACCGGCTCCGAACGACGCGGCATAGTACAGAATCCGGCCGCTGCTCCCGCCACCGCCGGGCCCCACGCGGTTGGCGTTCGCCGAGCCGCCGCTGCCTCCCTCGAGGGACATGGTGCCGCTCTCGCCCCTGCCTGCGATGCGCACATGGATGGTGCCACCCGCGCCACCGCCGCTGGCTCCATCCGTGCCCGAGGAGCCGCCCGCGGCCCCCATGACCAGGAGGTGTCCCGCTCCATCCAACCGGTTGGCGCGGAAGAAGATGGCGCCACCACCGTGCCCACCCGCCGTGCCCGTCCCGTCGACACCGTGACCCGCGCCGCCGCCACCGCCCAGCGTGAGGCGGTTCAGCAGTGAGAAGGTCAGCGCATGGCCTCCCATTCCGCCCACGAGCCGCCCGCCATCGGTGGTCTCGTCCGAGCGCCCGCCCAGGCCTCCCACCCCGGCGTTGCCACCACCGCCACCGCCCGACTTGCTGCAGACGCCGCCGCCGCCGCCGTTGACCATGTTGCCGCGCCCGGTATGCGCGGCGCCGAAGCGCGCGTGGACAATCCCCTCGCCCTTCTGGCCGCCGGCCGCGCTGACTTCATCCAGCCCCGTGCACGCCAGCCCCGCGGTCGTGTCATTGACGTACTGGCCGCCGCGGAACCCGCTGGCGTTGGCGTTGAGCTCCCCGGCGTTGTTCACCGTGCCCGTGGCCAGGAACGCGATGACACCGCCCGCGCTTCCGTTCCAGGGCACCGCGATGACGCGGCCGGGACCCGTCACGGTGAAGTCCACGTACTCGGGGACCCGGATGACCTGGGACACGTTCGCCGCATAGGTGTGGACGAGGGGCGCGGTCAGCGTCAGCGTCGAACCCGAGACCGAGGCCACCCGCGCGAACTCCCAGCGGCCCACCGGGTTGTTGGTGATGTCGGTGGGGCCCGCGCCTCCGGAGTCGGGCACCGGGACGAGCCCCGTCGTCTGGAGCACCATCACCAGGTCGCCCGCGGCGAAGCAGGCACTGGCACCCAGGCACGTGCCCAGGGAGAGGGTGACGTCCCCCGGGGCCAGCGGCGCCGTCACCTCGGCGTAGCTGTTGATGATGTTGTCCGCGGTCGAAATCTCGGGCGAGCCGTCACGCCCCGTGCCCAGTCCGAACGTATCCGGCTCCGCCAGCGCCGCCGTCGAGCCGAGGGCCTGCGCGCACACCGCCACCGAGAGCCACTTCTTGAAGAGTCTGTTGCTCATGATGTTCTTCGTTTCCTTCAGCGACGCAGCTCAGGGGGGACGATGATGAACTCCACGCGCCGGTTGGTCGCGCGGCCCTTCGGCGACGTATTGGCGGCGATGGGCCGGTCGGAGCCCAGACCCTTCGCCTCCAGGCGCGATGCCTCCACGCCCCTGCTCACCAGGTGGTTCTTCACCGCCTCGGCCCGCGCCAGCGACAGCTTGCGGTTGTTCTCCGCGTTGCCTCGGTCGTCGGTGTGGCCCTCGATGCTGAGCTTCTCCACCTCGGGGTGCTGCTGGAGGACCTTCGCCACCTGGTCCAGCAGCGCGAAGGAGCGCTTCTGGATGACCGCGTTGCCGGTGGCGAAGAACACCTGCTCCTTGATTTCCACCTTGTCCGCCTGGATGGCGACCATCTGCTTCTGCGCCGCGGGGCAGCCCGCGTTGGTGGCCACGCCCTTCTCGGTGGGGCAGTTGTCCAGGTGGTCCGACACCGTGTCTCCGTCCGAGTCCTTCGCCGGGCAGCCGCGCAGCTCCGCCAGGCCCGCCTCCGCCGGGCACGCGTCCTGCTCATCCACGAAGCCGTCCTGGTCCGTGTCCTTCACGGGGCAGCCCTGACGCTCGGCGGGGCCCGCCTCCGTGGGGCACTTGTCCGAGGCGTCCTCGAGGCCATCCTGGTCCGCGTCCTTCACGGGGCAGCCCTGACGCTCGGCGGGGCCCGCCTCGGTGGGGCACGTGTCGGCGGCATCCTCGACGCCGTCCTGGTCCGCGTCCTTCACCGGGCAGCCCTTGCGCTCGGCCGGGCCCGCCTCGGTGGGGCACGCATCGTCTTCATTCTTCACGCCATCGGCATCGTCATCGCGAGGCGCGGGCTCCACCTTCTTCTCTGTCTTCTTCTCCCCGCCCACGGCCACGCCGAGCAGCATGCGGAAGGCGGGCGTGCCCGGCGCCTCTCCGAACCCGGGGCCGAGCAGCGCGAAGGCCTCGAGCGAATCACTCAGGGGCATCCTCACGCCAGCCAGCACTTCCAATGAGTCCTCCGCGTCGTCGAGCCCGATGGCGCCGCGCACGTTGAGCTCGCCGCGCAGGCTCGCGCCCGTGGTGGCCAGCACCGCGCCCAGGCGGACCTCGTCCCGCACGTTGCCCGTGTCTCCCAGGACGGCGGAGGGGCGCAGCAGCACTCCCGCCTCCACGGCCGCGCGCAGCGAGCCGAAGTTCCGGCCCACCGCCAGCTTGGGCGCGAAGCGAACGCCGCTGTCCCGCGCGAGCGCGTCCTTGCTGCCGAAGGGCAGGCCCACGCCCACCTCGAGCGCCAGGTCCACCGGCGCCTCCCGTCGCTGGGCGAGCAGCCCCAGTCGGGCGTACACCGTGGGCGTGGACAGTCCCGTCCGGGCTGGCGCCGCGATGCCCTGCGCGCGGAGGTCATCCCCGTCCTGCCAGGCCACCAGCGGAAGCTGCGCGCCCACCTCCAGCCACTGCAGTGGCGCCCAGGCCGCCATCAGGTGCGCCGTCACCCGGTCCGACACCACCGCGCCCAGCCGGGACGCATTCCGGTACATCACCAGCGGGTCATTCTCGAACTGCCCCGCGAGCGACAGGCGGAAGCTGCCCTCGGGCAGCAACTCGCCGGTGCCCATGAGCGACGAGCCCTGGCCGTTGGGGTTGAGCTCCAGGCGCTCCAAATCGAAGGCGCGCAGGCCCGCGGGTTGCGCGAGCGCGGCCGAGGCGAGCAGCAGGGTGGCGACAGCAGACAGGCGCGCGTATCCCGCCAGAGGCTCTGGCGGGCGCTGGGTGTGACGCATGGGTTCTCCGAATCAGGTGGGAGGCGGAAGCAACAAGACGTTCAGGCGAGGGCGCGCGCCCGTGGGTGTGGATGGCGTGCGGTGCGAAGAAGCAGGAACGACTCGGGACTGTGACGGACGGGGCGAACCACCCCACCGCGCCACGCTGTCCACGTGGACGCTGCTGCAAAGGAGCACATCGACCTCGAACGTGAGCTCGAGCCCCTGGGTTTCAATGTGGATTGTCTCGTGGGTGTCTCGGCCGGCGTTTACTGGAAATCGAGGCTGGATGTCCATTCCTGGGTTGTCGAGTCATTCGTGACCCGGATTGTTTTGAGTCCGAATGTCTCAGCGCCCGATTGTCTGTGTTTACGTTATCGATAAGCGGATGACGTCTTGCTTCATCGAGGGCACATGCCCCGCCACCTCTACTCCGCGTGTCAGCCCCGGGATATTGGACCAAGGGCCTATTCCGTCTCCCGCCTCGTCGTGGGCAGGGCGCGGACGAGGACCGCCAGCAGCGCGCAGACCGCCAAGGCCAGGTCCAGGCGCTGCCCGTAGCCGGCGAGCACCAGCCCCGCGCCGAGGAGGTTGTAATAGAGGAGGCTCAGGAGGGCGCCCGCCGTCCCGAAGCGATCCGCATAGGCTCGAAGGGCGATGGCCAGCACATTGGGGATGGCGATGGCATAGGCGGACGAAATCAACGCCACGCCGCCCAGGAAGGCCAGGCTTCGCGGTAGCAGCACGGCGAGGAGGATGACGAGCGCGGCCCCCGCCACCAGGAGGCGGATGCCGAGTGAAATCAGCGCTTCCGCCGTCCAGCCGCGGCGCAACAGGGCGCGGTTCATCAGCGCTCCGGCCAGGGCTCCCGCGGCGAGCAGGAAGCCGCTCTGCCCGAAGGAGAGCCACGGGTTCTCCAGCGCCTCGAAGCGGAAGGGACCGAGCTGGTACCAGGAGAAGATCGCCGCATTGAAGGCGGCGATGAGCAGGGCGCTGCGCCATATCGAGGCGTCTCGAAGCATGGCTCGGAAGGTGGGCCAGAACGGGGCGACGGACACGGTCTCGGGGCGGGTCTCGGGCCAGCGCCAGAGGCTCGAGCCGAGGAGGAGCACCGCCAGCAGACCCAGGGCCGCGAAGACGCCCCGGTGACCCGCCTGGGTCGCGAGCCATTGGCCCGTGAACAGCCCCACCGCCGGGCTGATGGCCAGCGCCAGCCCCAGCACGGCGAAGACCCGGCCCAGCTCCGGCCCCGCATGGCTGTCGCGCAGCGCCGTCTGCGTCACGATGGAGCCCACCGCGGCCCCGAAGGCAGACAGGAGCCGTGCGAGCAGCAACTGGGGGAAGTCACTGGCGACCATCGCCCAGGCCGCCCCCACCGCGTAGAGCGCCAGGCCCGCGAGCAGCGCCGGGCGGCGGCCCCACGAGTCAGAGAGCCGACCCCAGGCCACCACGCCGAATGCGAAGGCCGCGAACCAGAGAGACAGCGTCTGCCCCGCCTCTGCGGGCGTGACGCGATAGTGCGTGGCGATCAGCGGCAGGGCCGGGCTGTAGATGGTTTCAACGAACTGCGGAAAGCTCAGGAGCAGGACGGCGAGCAGGAGCGGCGGGCGGCGAGACATGGCAACCTCAACGACGTGGGGTCACCTGCTCTAGCTGTTGGGGGCGTCGCGTATTACAAACGAAAAGACAATTTCCATCGGAAGTCGGACAAATGCCCTGGTTAGCGCCCAGCGACCCGTTTGACCCCGACCAGCAGGCGGCGCCGGTCAGCGGCATCGCCTCGCGACTGGTGCGCCACGACTCGGGCTTGCACAGCCATCAACGCGGGCAGCTCCTCTTCGCTCATGCCGGCTCCATCCGCATCGTGCTGCCCGGGATGATGTCGATGCTGCCTCCGATTCGAGTGGCCTGGATTCCACCGGCGACTCCACATCGCGTGTTGATTCGCGGAGAGGTGGAGTACCGCTCCATCTACCTCGACACGTCGCGCATCCCGCCCCCGACGGAGGGGCTGGCCATCCTGTCCATGACGGCGCTCCTGCGCGAGGTGTTCGAGCGCATCAGCCACGCGCCCCTGGAGACGGACTGGGAGAAGGGCGTCGAGGCGAACCTGCTGGCGGTCTGCCTGGATGAGCTGCGGGCGGCCCACCGGGAGCCGATGCTCCTGCCCGTGCCGAGTGACGCTCGGCTCTCCCGACTCAATCTGGAGGCGTTGCCGCCCGAGCTCACGGGGCTCGCGGAAGCGGTGGGCGCCAGCACGCGCACCATCACCCGCATCTTCCGGCGTGAGACGGGGATGAGCTACCAGTCCTGGAGACAGAGCTGGCGGCTCTTGAAGGCGGTGGACCTGCTGGCCTCGGGGGAGAGCGTGAGCGGCGTCGCCTCCGAGCTGGGCTTCGCCAGCGACAGCGCCTTCATCGCCTTCTTCCGCCAGATGACCGGTGAAACACCGGGGCGCTATCTGCGCGGCAGGAGTTGACCCTCCCGCGCCAGCGCCTCCTCGGGAGTGTCCGCCGACGCGTTGCGCATTGAGTTGCAACAGAATTCCAATGGTGAATACCGCGCGGTCTCATGCAGCCAGGTGCTGCGACAAGGAGACGTATGCGGAAGCTGTCCAAGACAGGCGTCCTGTTGTTCGGAGCACTGGTCTCGGGGTGTGCGGGAGGGGAGCGGGAGCCGTCCGTCGAGTCGACTCGACAGGCCGTCCTCTCCCCGGAGCTCGCGGCGTCGCTCGCCTGTGTCGAGACGTATGTCGACGCGGAGACGTGCGACTGGCCTCACTGGAGTGAGCTGTGGGAGACGTGCAGGACGCACGAGCACCCGGTGCTCGAGGATGGCCGCTTCCTCGACGCGGTGCAGTCAGGGGCCTGCACGGCGGCGAACTGGCCCTCGCTGCGCGAGCAGCTCGTCAACCCGAGCCCGACGCCCGTCCGCCTGCGCGAAAGCTGTGACGCGACCTCCCTGGTGATTCAGGAGGCCGTGCTCGATGGCTGCTACTCGGTCGTGCAAGGCGCTGGCGCCTCATTTGTCGAAGTGCCGCTCGGCAAGACAGTGACGCTCCACGCGGGCGCGAACTGCACTGGCGCCTCGGTCTCCGCCCAGGAGGACATGAATCTCTGTGAGACCTCATTCGACACGGGCGTGAGCGCGGACGGCAACGTGGGCTCGTTCAGGATCCAGGACGTCGTGGCCCCGCCTTCGGCCTACAACTACGACTGCGCGCCGGACGAGTTGGAGTGTGTCGAGAACTACAACGACAGACGGGGCGCCATCAACAAGCCGCACACCGTGAAGCTCGTTCGCGTCGTCGTCCCGAACAGGACCACGTTCACGCTGCCCGCCATCGAGGCGAAGGTTGGCGCGCTCTATACGTTCTTCGCCGCCGCCTCCCGGAACCAGGTGAGCCGGATCCCCATGGGGACTCAGGTCGTGAATGTGCCGGGCACGACCTGCGACAAGGCCAAGACCCAGGCCATCGCGGCGGCCCGCTCTTCGGCGTTCATGACCGTGTACATGATGCCGACTGGACTGTGCTCCGCGTCGAGGGCGCGGGAGCGCAGCATCTTCCTCAACGACAACCTGTTCCGGAGCTATGCGCACGAGGCCGGGCATGTCCTGAGCCTCGCGCACGGAAACACGAGGGACCCCGCGACCGGCGACGAGACCGAGTACAACGACGCGAGCACGCACATGGGCCAGTTCACGTCGGACAACTACAACCTTCCGCAGCTGCACTGGCTGGGGTGGACGAGGAAGGAGGAGGTCGTCAAGGTCAACGCGGCCCTCGCGGCGACCCGCGTCACGGAGGTCACCCTCCGCCCCGTGGACCTCAACGAGGACAGCCCCAGCGGCCACAAGCTGGGCGCGGTCTGGGAGTCGCCCGACTCCAAGTTCCGGCTCTTCATCGCCGTCCCGAAGTCGGTCCTCAACGGCGGGAATCAGATCGCCGGAGGGACGGTGATTGTCTACCGAGCCCCCACGTGCAAGCTCGAGGCGGACTGCTCGGGCCCCATCGTCATGGGGACGATGACCCTGGCGCGCTTCGTCGCCACGAACACGAATACCCACGCCGTGTTCGGCAGCCCCATCAAGATCAAGGTGACTGGCTACGAGCGCAAGCCCGTGCAAGTGGGTGGGAAGACGGTCGACGAGTACGCGTGGGTCAAGCTGCAGATCTCGCAGTAACGACGGACCTTCCTCACGACCGGTTCGGGCGGAGGGCGCCAGCCGGTCGTGGGGAAGTCAGGCCCGTGCTTCAGAAGTGGCGCATCACGGCGTCCACATAGGCCTTGCTGCCGGGAATGATGTCCATGGCCTTGTCGGCGACGACGGCGAGATAGGGCGCCTTCTTGAGGTCGATGACACCCGTCGCCCCCGCCTCTCGCAAGGCCTTGGCCGACCCCTCGGGATTCTCCACGACCTCTTTCCTGGGGTCGTTGCTGCTCCAGACCGACACGGGGCCTACCTCTTCGAGCTTGCTGAACAGCTTTGCCCTGTCACCTGGGAGCCGGTCGTAGGGCAGGACGAAGCTCACGGGCGAACCGAACTTCTCCGCCTGTCGAATCATGTCCAACGTCGCCTTGCTGTCCGGCTTGAGGGCCCCCTCTCCCGGGTTGAGGGCGAGGATGGCATTCGGAAAGCGCTTGCGGATCTCCCCACCGAACGCCTCCACTTCGTCGGGCCCCAGATTGAACATCAGCTTCCCATCCGGGATGTTCTTCGCTTGGACCTGGTCCAGCATCTCGAGGTACGCGTCTGCCTTTCCCTGGACGTCGTCAATCTTGACGTCGAGCTTGAGGCCGACGCCCAGCGCCTTGCCCTTCTCGAGCCACTGATCCAAGGAGAGGTGGGTCCCTTCCTCCTTGTCGTCATGGGCCATCTGGAGGTTCCACTTCTCCGGGGGAGTGCCAGGCTTGGCCTGGAGATCTCCCTCGAAGAAGTTGTATTTGGGCTGTTCCCCGAAGGCCTCGGACTGGGTCATCTCCGAGGCCGCCGCCTGGAACTGCTCCTCCGTATTCGTGAGGTGCGCGTTGCTGGCCGCGCTCAGCGGGCTCCCCGCCGTCCAGCGGTTGTTGGGGTCCATCTTGCCCGGCGGCACGCTGGTATCCGGAGGACGGGTCTCGGGGGCCTGGGTTGCATAGTTGATCGGCCTGTACTCCGTCCGCAGCTCCGCCCAGGCCTTGTTCTTGTCGCTGTTCATCAGCTCCTTGACCGTCGCCCCCGCCAGCTTGTCCACCCCCGCGGTCTTGCCCTTGTCCTCTCGCAAGTCCTTCAGGCTGTCATCGAACTGGTTGAGGTCGTTGTCGTTCGGGAGCCCCTGGGCCAGCGCCTGTCCCAGGAAACACAGCCCGTTGGACCCCGCCTTGTCCGCCACTTGCGCCAACCTGTCCAGGGTGTCGCTCGTGATGTTCTTGCCCTTCTTGTCGTCGATGTTGCTCTTGACCCGCTCGCCCAGGGTCAGGCCTATCTCTTGAAGCGTCAGCTTCGAATACGAGAGCAGGTTGTCGACGTAGGCCCGGTCCCCGCCGTGCTGATTCACCAGGTCCAACAGCTTCTGCGACGCGGCAACAGGTCCCCCCGTATTCTGGGCCTCCCTCACCGCGTTGACGTCCGGTGCGAGCTCGGGAGGTGGGGTCAAACCCAGGTCGCCGTACTCGGAGGCGGGCTTGGCCATGGGCTGCGATGCGCTCGCCGCGAGCGGTTCCGCCACGGGCGTTGAGAGCGTCGGCATTCCCGGCGGGGGCCCGGCGGCTGGAATGAACTCATCCTTCGTCGGCATTCCGACGGGTCCTTGAGGCGCCGCGGGCTCCGCGGGCTTCGTTGGCGGGGATTGCACCGGCGTCTGGCTGATTGACGGAGTCGTGCGCCCTGACAGCTTGTCCATCCAACCCATGGTCGAGCTTCTCCTTGCAAATGGGGATGTCTGACTTCGTGGGTGCGGCGGGCCGAAGCCCTTCGATTCCCCTGAGGTCGCCTGGAGCCCCGTGGCGCATTTCCTCCTGATTTTCGTGCACCCGCTCTCAAGTCTCTGGAATCTGGAGGGTCCCCGTCGCGTGATGTCCTGGGCTCGGTGTCTCGGGTGTTGCCGCCGTGTTTCCGCGCCCCCCTGTGCGCAAGGTGCTACACCCGAGGTCATGGCCCGGCCCGTCCCCAGAGCTTCGTACTGTCCCCACTGCAACGCGCCCTTCACCCGCCAGGCCGCTCAAACGCACTACGTCTGCGGCTACTGCGGCCTCTCGTTCGACGTGGATGGCTCGCTCCCGACGGCGCCTGGGCGGCCGCCCGCCGCCCGGAACCAGACGGCGCTGATGGTGGTGGGAGGCGGCGCGGTCGTGATGCTGTTGGGGACGATGGCCGCGATTCTCGCGCTGTCCGCTGGCCCCACGGAGACGCCCGCGCCCAGGCCCAGGCCGCCTCCTCCCGCGGTCGTCACGCCCCCACCCCCGCCCGTCGTCCCTGTTCCCGCGCCCAAGCCCGTCCGCGAGCGCCTCGAATGGACCGAGCGGGACGCGCCCGCCTTCGTGGACGTCAACGGGGATGGGACGGAGGACATCGTCGGCCATGTCCGCCGCCATGACGAGACGGGGATGCGGGAGTACGTCGCCGCGTTCGACGGGCGGACGCTCCAGAAGCTCTGGGAGTCGTTGCCCTCGGAAGGCCCGGATGCCTCGCGCCACACGAAGGTCATCGCCCAGAACGGCCGGCTGGTGATGAGCGAGCAGCGCACCGTGAACCTGCTGGAGCTGGAGACCGGCAAGCGGCTGGGGCGTGTACCGCTGTCGGACTCGCCTCGCCGGCTCTGCATTCCTCCGGGGGACACGACCTCCGTCTGGGTGGAGGTCGTGGACCATCAGCACCTCCTCTTCGACACGCGCACGGCCACCGCGAAGCCCGCGCCTCGGGCACCGAAGGGCTGCCCCACGCCGCCGCTGAGCCCCGAGACGTGCAACATGTCCCGGCCGCCCGAGCACCCCACGTCCTGTGAGCGCTCCAGCTACCCGCCCTCCGACATCCGAGGCTTCTCCACGAAGTACCTCTTCCGCTCGAATGGCTACACGCTGTCACTGGGCACGCGGTGGCCGGGGACACAGGTGCCGCTGGTGGGGCTGTACGCGCCCGGCAACCGCAAGCCGCTGTGGCACGACACGGTGTCCGACAAGGACCCGCTCCTCCTGCGGGACTCCGCGCCGGAGGTGGGGGAGCTGACGAAGGACGCCGTGTACATCGTCTACGCGCTGGAGCAGGGGGGCTTGCAGCTCATCCGGCGAGACCTGCGCACGGGCACCATCGCGTGGGACGTGGCCATCCCCCATTCCCAATCCCTGCCCGCGCTGGCCGCCATCTGGGTCCGAGGCACCCGGGTCTATGTGCCCCACTGGAACCGGCTGCACATCTTCGATGCGACCACGGGGGACCTGCTGGGCGCCATCGGCGGAGGCTGACGCGGCCGTTGACACGTCAGCGATGTCTCATGACGTGTCAGCCCCGCAGCTTGATACGTCTCAGGTCCCGCGGTGCGGGGCTCCTCGGATGACCTCGCCCTGACCTGAGAGTGCCCCGCACGACGCGTCTGTCGGAGCGCGGAGGCCCCGGGTCCACCAGGGGCGTGACGGTGGCTCGTCGGGATGCGACTGGCATTGGCGTTGCAATGTCGCGCCGCATCTCACGGTGAGCCCGTTACGTCGTACCCCTACTTCACCCCGAGAGTGTCAATGGCTGACGCCGTGCGATAAACTCTCGCATGCCGTCGGTGCTTGGCTTTCCATGGGAAGGACCAATCTCAAATGATGGATCAAACTCCGGAATATCAATCCTGTATCCAGGGCTCGGAGAAAGTGTCCTGGCGTCTGGACGAGCTGTTGCCGAAGGACACCGTCCTGGACTTCAGCCGCCGGTTCCTGTCGGACGAGCTGACGGGGGCGGAAGCGATTCCCTTCCTGAGCGCGGAGGAGCGGCTGATGCTGAATCACATCCGCTCCAACAGCTATGCGCACCTGTTCCTGTTCCTGGAGGAGTACGCGGTGGCCCTGGCCGCCCAGCGCGCCGGGCTGGAGCTGCACGGGAATGCGACGCACATGCGCGCGCTCCTGCGCTTCACGGAGGAGGAGCTGAAGCACCAGCAGCTCTTCGCGCGCTTCACCAGCGCGTTCGCCCGGGGGTTCAAGATCGTCCCCGCGCTGCTCGACAACCACGTCGAGGTGGCGCGGGCCATCATGGCGAAGTCGAACCTGAGCGTGCTCATCTTCAACCTGCACCTGGAGTTGATGACGCAGCAGCACTATCTGGAGATGGTCCGCAACAACAAGACCGAGGTGCTGGACCCGCTGTTCTGCAACATGCTGAAGCACCACTGGCTCGAGGAGGCGCAGCACACCCGGCTGGACTTCCTGGAGGCGCAGAAGATCCTGGCCCGGGAGCCTGGTGCGTTGGATGCGGCCCTCACGGAGTACGCGGAGCTGCTCCAGGCGCTTCGGGCGACGTTGACGGCCCAGCTCGCGTTGGACCTCCAGTCCCTGGAGCGGGCGGTGGGGCGTACGTTCTCGCCGGAGGAGCACAAGTACCTGTCCGAGTCGCAGGAGCGTTCGTATGTCTGGGGCTTCATTGGCATGGGGATGAAGGCGCCCCTCTTCCTCTCGCGCCTGCGTGCGCTGTCTCCCCGCGCTGAGCGGCGCATCATGGAGCTGGCGCCGACGTACTACTGCCACGTGGACGCCGCGGCCTGACGTCCAGCAGGGACGGGACCACGAAGTCGCCGCGAGTCTTCGCTGTGCGCTCGTGGTCCCGGTGGCGTGTTTCAGAATTCCTTTCAGGGAGAGTCATGTCCGTCAAGGAAATCGTTCCAGACTTGCTCAAGCTCATCGCGGATGTCGTTGGGAAGGCGGTCCTGCCCAATGTGTTCACGACGAAGGCGGTCTCGATACAGTTCAACAACTATGGAACCGAGAAGTATGACCTGTGGTACGCCGTGGGCGACAGGTTCGAGTTCATGGGCATCCTGGAGAAGGGGAAGATGCACCTGAACCTGTCCAGGGAGAAGGCCGGCGGGGTCGTGGTCATCTCGAACAAGAAGCGGACGAAGTACGCCATGGTGGTGCCGCTGCATGACTTTGTCATGACGCCTGGCAACCTGACTCCGAGCAGGCGCGGAGTGGGGACGTACTACGTGGAGGTGAACCCGGAGGATGCTTCGGTCTGGGTCCACTACAAGGCGTCCGTGCTGGGGAACAACGGGACGGAGCTGTACAAGTGGGGTGTCGAGCTGGAGATCGAGAAGACGCGGGAGAGTGTCGAGTACCCGTGGAAGAAGGACTTCGCCACCATCGCGCCGTACTTGCGAGACGACGTGAAGGATGAGGAGTAGCCGTCGCTCTCGTGGCTGAAGGGGGCGAGGAGTTGATGGACGGGGTGTCGGCTTCTGCGATAGCCGTCCGTGATGTCACGCGCCAGGCTGGAGGGACGGTTGGTCGATGCTCGAGGCAACCTCATCGGAGGGGTTCGTGTCTCCGAGAAGGGCGGTCGTTGGTCGGGAGATATCGACCTCGGCGGCACGGCCTCGAGCATCGTTTCGCTCTTCACGCGGTTCGAAGAGATGGTGAACGGGCAGATGTTCTCTTTCCTGGACGAGATGGAGGCGGAGATCCGCCAGCTCGGTGTGCGGCTCCTGACCACGGAGGGGACGTCCCTCCCAGTGGATGACCTGCAGATCTACCCAGCGGAGCGTGTGGTTTCGTTCCGAACCCCTTGAGCAGGCTCTCGTCAGCTCCTCGTTCGCGGACACCCCAGATGCCTCACCGCGCATCTCGGATGTCCGCGAAATCGGGCGATGTCGCTGCGTGCTTCAGCGGACGCGTCCGTTGGCGTCAGCGATCCCCGCCTCCCTCAGTGTGGAGACCAGCGAAGCGTTCCCCGGGGTGAGGACGACGGGAATGTCCTGGTTGCCGAGGCGGACGGAGCCTCGGCCCGCGACTCCCGCGGTCTGCTGTGCTCCGGGCATCCCCATCAGCGTGTTGAAGCTGCCCTGGGACGTCGCCACGATTCCCTTGAGGTTTCCCTCGAGCGGGACCTTCTCCCAATGCAACTGCTCATTGTTCGCCTGGATGCCTCCGGTGTTCACCGTGTCGTTGAAGGCCCGGTTGCGGCCTGACTCCGTCTGATGAGACCAGAGCGGGGCCCGGCCCAGCGGGTCATTGCTGGGGAGGCCCGCCTGATGCGTCGGCGTCGAGCCTGGAACCCTGCCCATGTTGTCCGTCGAGGACGCTCGCCATCCATGTTGGGGGTTCTGCAAGACCGTGGGGCTGAGAATCAGCTGCACCTTGCTGTCATTGCTCCCCACGCCATGGCCTTGGGCCTGCCAGGTCGCCTGCTGCGTTCCCACCGCGCGCGTGTAGACCGCCAACGCTCCGCCGCCGTTCTTGTCCGCCTCCCGCGAATAGTTTCCGTCCCTCCCCAGCCTGCTGTAGGCGGAGTTGAGCTGGCCTTGCTGGAGCGCGCTCTGCACGTGCTCCGGGGCCATCCCATGCGTGAGGCACGAGGCGTTGGTGATGTTGAGGTGGGTCTGCGGTCTGCCGGCGCGCGGGGGCGCCAGTGCAGGGCAGGGGCCCTGCGGATGATGGAGGCTCCCAGTCCCCTGCGTAGGGGCGGTCGCCGGCGCCTGGAACGTGCTGACGCCCTGATGGGATTGGAGGGCCGGAGGGGCTGGCTTGGGAATCCTGCTCTGATGGGCGACGTTCGAGAGATCGGGAATCGTCGTCGCGAGGCTCGGAGGAGGACGAGGTCCTTCCGGGCGCGTGCTGATGGGGGGACTGTTGGGCGCTCTGACAGGCTTGGGGATTCGGGTCATGGCTCGGGAGGGTGCTTGGAGTTTCGGCAGCGCACCTACTCCCCACGCCGTCAGCTGTCGGGCAAATCGTCCGCCCCTGCCCGACACGCTGTCTGGTTTTCATTCAAAGGCAGCACTCCGCACCCAAGAGCAAGGCGTGCGGGCGAGACCCGCTATCTCCTTTCAGACAAGCCACCCCTGAGCCGCGCGCGCGTGGCTACTCGCGGACCCCCTGGACCGGCACGAGCGGCCTGGTCGCCGCGGGGCAGCCCCGGCCGAGGTTCCGTTTCACGATGGCGAAGTCCGTGAAGTCCACCACCGCATCGCCATTGAGGTCCGCCCTGGGGTCCGCGGGCGGGACGCTCATCCCATAGTGGGTCATGACGAAGTTGTAGTCCTTCGAGTCGACGCAGCCGTTCGCATCGGTGTCCCCCGGGATGGGCAGGGGGCGCGAGTCATCGATGGGCGTGTACTTGCCCCCCGAGTCCTTCGCCATGCCTCGCATCAACGCGAGGAAGGGATGCTCGCCCGGCTCCGCGGTGGTGGGGGTGAGGGCGATGTGGTTGTAGAAGACATCCGCGTCGAAGACGAGCTGGAAGGGATTGGGGCTGTCGCGCAGCGGGTCCCCCGTCTTGAGCATGTTCCGGACCTTCCACTCCCACGAGTCCTCCTGGAGGTCGGGATACTTCGTGGTGCTGGGGTGGCCGTAACACATCGTCGTCTCGGGCGTGCTGTTCTCCTCGCCATCCGAGATGAGGTGGACGACCTTGCGAGCGTCGACGCCCGGCGCGAACTGGAGCAGCACGTCCGCCGCGTCGCAGACCGACAGCGCGAGCGGCGTCGTGCCCACGCCGGCGCTCAGTCTCCCGAGCGTCGCCAGCGTCGTCGCCCCGTCCTTGAAGTCCTGCTCACGACGGTAGGTGCTGCCCTCGAAGGACCAGACCGCGAACAGCCGGGGCAGGGCATTGGGCATCTGCACGAAGTCCCGGCCTCGCGTCAGCGCCTCTTCGAAGCGCGTCAGCCCGGACGCCCGCGTCGTCCGCATGGAGCCGCTGCGGTCGATCAAGATGACGACGTGCTCCTCGGTGAAGGCCCGCGCCGAGGTGCCCGTCAACACGCACAGCGCGAAGCAGGCACTCGCGAGGATTCGCGAGCCGTGTCGAGTCAGCATGCGAGACAACATGAGCGTCTCCTGTCAGAGGGGTGATGCGGGCAGGACGGGGCCTCCCGTCCCGCGAAACCGTGGCGCTTCAGAACAGCTCCACCCGCACGGGGATGATGCTGTCGTTGCGCGTGCCGTCCCCGAGCTGCCCTTCCGTGTTCGCGCCCCACGCCCAGGTGGTGCCGTCCGAGCGCATCGCCATGGAGTGGTGGTCTCCCGCGATGACGGACACCACGCCGCTCATGCCCGCGACCATCACCGGGACATGGCGGTTGGTGAGCGAGCCGTCCCCAATCTGGCCATCGAAGTTGAAGCCCCACGCGCGCACCGTGCCGTCCGAGCGCAGCGCCAGCGAGTGGTAGTCCCCCGCGGCGATGGACACGACGCCCGTCAGGTTCGACACCGGTCCCGGCGCGTTCAAGCTCGCGAGCGCCCCGTTCCCCAGCTGGCCCGAGCCGTTGTAACCCCAGGACCACACGGTGCCGTCCGAGCGCAGCGCCAGGGAGTGATATCCCCCCGCGGTGATGGCGGTCACCGAGCTCAGGCCCACGGCCTGCACGGGCAGGATGTGCCAGTTGTTCGTCCCGCTCCCAATCTGCCCGTCGAAGTTGTAGCCCCAGGCCCACACCGTGCCGTCGCCGCACAGCGCCAGCGAGTGACTGTGTCCCGCCGCGATGGCGGTCACCCCCGAGAGCCCCGCCACCTGCACGGGCTGGTTCTGGTCCACCGTGCCGCCGTTGCCCAGCTGGCCGTAGCGATTGAACCCCCAGGCCCACACCGTGCCGTCCGTCCGCAGCGCGAGCGAGTGGTACGCCCCCGCGGAGATGGCGGTGATGCCCGACAGGCCGAGGACGCGCACGGGCTGCGACGTGTTGGCGTTCGTCCCATCGCCGACCTCGCCCCGGCTGTTGACGCCCCAGGCCCAGACCGTCGTGTCGCCCTTGAGGACCACCGTGTGCCGGTTCCCGGCGACCACGGACACCGCGCCCGTCAGGCCCGTGAGCGCGGGCGTCAGCTTGTCGGCGCCGATTCCATTGCCCAGCTGCCCGTCCTCGTTGTCGCCCCAGCTCCACACGCGCCCCGCCGAGTCCCGGTAGACCGAGTGCAGCTGTCCCGAGGCCACGCCCGGATTGCCGAGCGTGGTGGTGGCCACCCTCACCGGGGACATCCGAGGCTGGTATGTGCCATCTCCCAGCTGCCCGAAGACATTGTCACCCCAGGACCACACGGTGCCGTCCGCGCGCAGGGTCAGCGAGTGCTTGAAGCCCGCCACCAGGGTGATGCCGCCGCTGAGTCCGGCCTGGATGGGCAGCAGGCTGCTGGTCATGTTCCCGTTGCCCAGCTGGCGATAGCGATTGTCGCCCCACGCCCACACCGCGCCATCCGAGCGGACCGCCAGCGAGTGGTAGTTGCCCGCCACCGCGGCCATGACGTCCGTCAGCCCCACCTGCGCGGGCACGGAGCGCTGGGTCGTCGTCCCATCTCCCAGTTGCCCCATGGTGTTGAGTCCCCACGTCCACGCCGTGCCATTCGAGCGCAAGGCCACACAGTGCGACGCCCCCGCGGAGAGCGTCACCACGCCGGTGAGGCCGAGCACCTGCAAGGGATTGCCGCGTGTCGTCACCGTCCCATCCCCGAGCTGCCCGCTCCGGTTGTCGCCCCATGCCCACACCGTGCCGTCCGCGCGCAGCGCCAGGGTGGTGTTCCCACCCGCCGCCACCGCGATGACCCCCCCGAGCCCCGGCACCTGCACGGGCACGGACGAGCTCCCCGCCGTGAGCGGCCCCAGCTGGCGATAGCGATTGTCGCCCCAGGCCCACACCGTGCCGTCGCTGCGCAGGGCCGCGGAGTGGGCGAACCCGGAGGCGACGGAGAGCACGCCCGACAGGCCCTGCACTTGGACCGGCTCGGCGCTGACCGCCGTGCTCCCCGTGCCCAGCTGCCCCGAATAGTTGTCGCCCCAGGCCCACACCGTGCCGTCGCTGCGCAGCGCCAGGGAGTGAGAGTCCCCCGACGCCACCGCCACCGCGTCCGTGAGGTTCTTCACCTTCACGGGGGTCGGGCTGTTGGTGAACAGGCCATTGCCGAGCTGTCCCTGGCGATTGAAGCCCCACGCCCAGACCGAGCCATCCGAGTGGACCCCCACCGAATGGTATTGCCCCAGCGACAGCCGGGCGACGGAGGCGCGGCCCGCGAGCGCCGCCCGTGTCTGGTCCACCGGAGCCCGGGCCTGGGGGAGGTCCTGTCCACACCCCAGCCACAGGCACACGCCCAGGAAGAGCCCCAGGGGCCAGCGCAACGTCAATGCCAGACGCGATGCAGGTGCGGCCATGGACTCCTCCTGTGACGGGGACCTTCAGCGACGGCACCAGGACTCGCCTTCGGGGTCCTTGCAGCCGTCCACCACCCACCGGGCGATGAGCCGCCGCAGCTCCACGGGGAGCTCCAAGCCCGCCATGGGCATGCCGGGCTTCGCGGCGACGAGCCCGTGCTCGGCCTCCAGGGCGCGCGTCTCCAGCCGGCGCCAGTACTCCTCGCCCGACTTCTTGCGCAGGTAGGCCTTGAGCCCCTCCGCGCTCGCGGTGAAGGCCCCCGCCGCGCGAGGGCTCGTCGCATGGCAGTGCACACACGTGGCATCCCTGAAGAACGGCCCCCAGAGATACGCGAGCATCGCCCGCGGCACCTGGACGGGCACCGCGGAGCGCTCGAGCGAGAGGGCCGCGACGCGGGCGTCCACCTCGCGCTCCTTCTCCTGTCGCAGCTCGCCGAAGAAGCGGTGCAGCAGCTTCGCCTCGTCCAGCGTGAGCGGCACCTCGGGCATCCGCCGGTCTGGATGGGCATACGGCGGCTGCGCGCGGCTGTAGGCGTACGTCCACTCCGGCGTGTAGAGCCCCAGCGCCACCCCGTCCCGGCCCGAGAGCGGCTTGGGGCCCGAGTGACAGGCGGCGCAGCGGGCCGTCCAGAGGGACTCGGCGGTGGCCTTCTCGGCGTGGGTCAGCCGGGCGGGAGGTGGGCCGACAGCCGCGCTGCGCACCGAGAGGAGCTTCGCGATGTCCTTCTCATCCCGCGCCAGGAGCTCCGGGTACGCCATCATCCGGGGCGCGCGGCTTCCTTCCGTGGGCGAGAGCGTGCTGGGGCGCTTCAAGAAGGCCGCCAGTCCCCTCGCGGAGATGCGCGGGATGTCCCGCCCGGGAGGCTGGAGCACCTCGGGCGCGTTCATGTACGACAGCGGCGTGGTGGCCAGGTGCACCAGCTTGTCCTCGCGCACGGGGACGGCGAAGTAGCGCGGGTCTGGCTCCCGCTTCTGCCGCTTGCGCGCGACGTCGTTGATTTCGGCGTGACAGCCGAAGCACTGGCTGTCGGTCCATCGCCCCAGGCCATTGGCGAAGCGCGCCTCGGGCTCCGTGCGCCGCGCGGTGTGGCAGCCCGTGCACTCCTGGGCCACGACCCCCTTGGCCCCCGCGAGCCCGCCCCACAGGAGCGCGAGGACCCAGAGTGCCCTCACGGCGCGCTCGCTCCCGGCCGGGTGAGCTTGACGCGCGAGGGGTCCTCATCGGCCGTGGCGAGCCCTTGCATCACCTCGCGGAAGTCCGCGGACGTGGCCTCTCCGGGCAGGCTGTTGCAGGCGCGATAGGCGCCCACCACGGCATAACCAGACACCGTCCAGCTCGTCTGGGAGGCCCCCGTGGGCGGCGGCACCTTGGCGACGATGCACTCCTGGAGCCGCTGCTTGCGCTGCTCGGGTGTCTCCCGCGGATTCGATTCGCTGCCACAGCCCGCGCACGCCATGCATCCAACGAGTCCCATCAGGACCCAGGTCCATCGTGTCATCTGGAAGTCTCCCGAGCGGGGAGCGGCCTGGGGCTCCATGGCCGCTCCCGGCTGCTGATGTGAGGAATCTGGACAGCGGTGGACGTCCTAGCCGAAGTGGATGACCAGCGGCGAGGGCGTGCAGATGGTGGCGGGGTTGGTGGCCGTGGCCGGCGCCATCGTCGCCGTCTGCGCCGCCAGGTCCAGGACGAAGGACCTGATGTAGGCCTCCCAGCCCACCTGCGGGTCCTGCGTGACGAAGAGGGAGGGATTGTTCTGGGCCAGCTTGCTGGACTCGAAGAGCACGTCCCAGCTGTTGCCCGACACGCCGCCGCCAGGCGTCGTCTGGAGCGCTCCGGCCGTCACCAGGGCCTGGTTGATGGCGGGCACGCTCAGGAGCGCGCTGGTGGGCGTGCAGAGCGGCACGGTGGCGCGCAGGGTGATGACCGGGTTGGCGGCGATGTGGGCGCGCACCAGGGCCTCGTCCGTGGGCATGAAGTGGATGCTGAGGCCGCAGACGAGCGGATAGTTGCCGCCGACGATCTTGGGCTTGTAGCTGGCGGGCATTCCGCTCAGCAGGTCCAGGATGCCCTGCGTGGGCTGGCAGGAGCCGGACGACGGAAGCGGCAGCAGCCGCGCGTCGGTGATGCCGTGGCGGGTGATGAAGCCGTTGTAGAGGTCCTGCGTGTGGGCGGTGGGGTGGAGGTTGACGAAGAGCCGCCGCATCCCTCCCACGGTGGCGGTGGAGTCGGTCGCCACCTGCACGTACTGGGTATAGAAGACGGGGCCACGGTTCATGCCCATGTAGGGGATGAACACCATCTCGGACTCGCGGAGGGTGCGCGCGTGGTCCAGTGGGGGCTCCGTCTGGGCAACGGCCGGAGCCGCCAGGAGACAGAGCAGGGCTGAGACAGAGAGCGGAAGCAATCGCATGGAAGAGTGGGGTCGGGTTGGAGGAGGGAGGACAGGGGCGGGAGCCCACACGAAGCGGGCCCCCGCCCCCGAGAATCGAGCGAGCGTCTGCGATTACGGCTGGCCCAGCAGGGCGCGGCAGCCCGCGTCCTCCATGTTCCAGTTGACGCGGCCCATCTCGAAGCCGTCCTTCAGGCACGTGACGTTCAGGTTCGTCTTGACCTGGAAGTCGGTGGGGCCGGGGTTGTACTGCAGGTAGATGGTCTCGTTGCGCTCGAGGATGAGCTTCTCGTAGTTGGCGCGCAGGGTGAAGATGGAGTTGGTCTGGTTGGAGACCTGGCCGTTGACCGGCGTCGTGTAGCGGCGGACCTCGTTGAAGAGCTCGTCCTGGAGGCGGTTCTGGACGGCGTTCACGACGTTGATGAAGTTGGCGTCATTGGGCGCGGTGGGACCCCAGACATTGTTGTTGAGGTACTCGATGCGGATGCCGCAGGTGTTCTCCGCGGAGCAGGTGACCAGGCGCTCGAAGAAGCCGCGGACCTCGATGTCCACGCAGGAGCGCAGGTGGAAGGCGGCGAAGGTGCTGGCCTGCTCGAAGAGCGAACGCCAGTTCACCGTGAAGCGCGCCTGACGGGTGAGGTTGTGGGTCTTGATGTCCCAGTCAATCTGCGCCGTCATGATGTTGTCCCATTGCGCGCCGGTGGCCATCAGCGTGCGGAGCTGAGGCGTCCACCCGGGCAGCGTGGTCGCCTGGAAGGCGATGTCCTGGGCCACGACGCTACCACCGAGGGTAGGCATCGTGTTGAACTTATACATCACGTTCGTGTCGAGGTCGTAGGGCTGGGTGGGGTCGATGCGCGTGAAGCACTTGGGCACGCGCACGTCACGGCCGTTGACGACGATGATTTCAAACTGGCAATCCACCTCCACGCGGCCGTTGGGCGGCGCATAGCCGGAGAGCAGGAATTGGGTGGTGGACCGCGCCGCCGGAGCGGGGGCGATCTGGAAGCCCTTGGCGGCGGCCTCCTGGGACAGCTTGTTCAGCGCGCCCAGGTCGCTGGTGGTGGAGAAGGAGCCACCCAGGTTCGCCAGCTCCAGGCCGGCGAAGTAGCCGAACGTGGGGACGAACGCGGTCGCCTGGAAGCGCGGGATGGGGCTGGGCGTCGACGGGGACTGCACCGCGACACCGCCACGGCGGGGGACATAATAGACGAGGTTGAGATTGTCCGTGTCACCCAGGAGGGTGAACGCGTCCTGGACCTGGGGAGAGAAGTGCTGCGACACGGGCCGGGCGGACGGCGACATCGGCGCCGCCAGGGCTTGGGTCGCGGTGAAAGACAGCGCGGCGACGGCTGCTGCTGAGAGGAGCTTCTTCATGTGCTGACATTCCTTTGCGTGGCATGAGGAATGGAGGGCACACCTCTCCCGTGCCTGCGCGCCAATGGCTCGCAAACCCAATACGGGCGTACCGGTCCCCACGGAATGTCCGTGTGGAGCCGAGGCCGGGTTCCAGTGCGATGCGGCGGGATTCCCCCCCTTGCCCAAGAGACCTCGAGAGGTCTTGGACAATCGCATCCTAGTGAAGCCCGCAAGGACTGCCAGTGCGGGCTTCGTGAATTCGACTTTGTCTTGGAATGTTGCTCCATGGGTGAAGCGCGTCTGCCATTTATTGGGGGTTCCCGAGGGGTCCAGGGGGGCTGAAGGCTGCGATTGAGCTGTGAATGACAGTTCGATGGAGGTGCGGAAGGAGGGGGCTTGGGTGCGCGCCGGCGGGCCGAGGACGTGGGCAGGGAGGTCGTGGACTCCGATTTGCCGCGTCACGACACGGTGCGTCCGAGTCGAGGGCGTGCGCGCCGCTGGGAGTAGAAGTCTCTCGTCTTGCTGCCTGCCCTGCGCTCCGCGTGTGGTGACCCACATCGTCGCCTGGACGCGGAGTGGGGGAGTGAGACGCATGAGTCGCGCGTCACCCGTGGGGATGGGCCGGCGCGCTGTAGCGAAGGACGCAACACATCACCACCGCGCGGTGGAAGTGTCCGCTACACTGCGGGGCCAATGCAGTGGGTCACCTCACCGGTGGGCTTGCGCGGGACACGTGCCATGGACGGCTCTGGTTCCTTTCCTTCCTTCGCCCTTCGCGGTGGCGAGGACGCGGTTGCCCGGGTTCGGGAGTCGATGGCGTACAAGTTCCCGCACTTCTCGCCGGTGGCGCGTCACGCGCTCGCCACGCTGGTGGGGCTCTGCGACGGCTGGCAGCGGACCTTCCCCTCGGCCAGGCCCTCCGGCGTGGTGCCGGAGCTGACGACGTGGGAGCGCTTCCTCTCCACCGAGCCGCGCTCGCGCCGCATCATGATGACGGTGCAGCCGCTCGGTGTGGACACCTCGGGGGGCCTCTGGGTCCCGGCGCTGCTGGGGCAGGTGGCTCGGTGGCACCGCGACACGCGAGGGCTGCGGCACCAGCAGCCCACGGACGTCTGGGTGGCGGGGCTGGGCCGCGAGGGCATGGATGCCCGCCAGCGCGTGTCCGATGACAGCGTGCTCACGGTGGCCGTCACCTCGGAGGAGGGGGGCTTGCGGCTCATGCGACTGCCCCTGGAGGACGCGGCGCTGACGGTGGGCGCGGTGGCCTCTCGGCTGGCGGCGACGGTGCCCTGCTCGCTGGCGGAGGCGCGCCGGGCCGGGCTGCATCCCCAGGTGGTGGTGGACGCCGCGGGGCGGGGCTCGAGCGCCTGGACCTCTCATCTGTTGACGTCCAGCGCGTGGATGGGGGCGCGGGTGGAGCCCGTGACGGGCTCGCTGGAGCTGGCGTTCGACCATCTCGTGATGGACGGCTCCGCGATGATGGAGGTGTCGAGGGCCGTGGGGCTCGCGATGCCGCTCCGGGCCAAGGGCTACGGCGTGGGGGAGTGGCTCACGGGCACCGAGGAGCCGACGCCGCTGCTGCGCGTGGAGCTTCCCGAGCACATCGACTTCCGCAACCTCGCGTGCGCCGCGCTGGAGGCGCTGGCTCGCTCACACGCGGGGCTCCTGCGCGGGGAGAACCCCACCATGCTGGTGCCGGTGCTGCCCGACGCGCCGGCGTCCTTTCCCCGTCCGTGGCGGCGCATCCGCATCGCGGTGATTCCGTCGCGCACGCGGGAAGGGCCCGTGACTCCGGCCCAGGTCTCCGCGCTGCTCGAGCGCACGCGCGGTGAGGGAGGGATGCTGGATGACATCTTCTCCACGCTGTACTCCCCGTCGCTGCCCTGGTGGATGCCGTCGCTCACCACGCACGGCTTCGCCTTCACGCCGGGCCTGCGGCAGGTGGCCGCGGCGCTGTGCGGCAACGCGCTGCTGTCGAAAATCACCCTCCAGGTGGAGGACGAAGCGACCCTGGAGCGGCACCCACCCCTCTTCTTCAACACCATGAGGCCGCTGCCCGCGGTCGGCGGCGGCGTGTCCCTGTGCGTGACGGAGGTGCTGTGCGCGACGCGCAAGGGCGTGCGCAAGCGCTTCTTCGGCGCTATCGCTGGGAGCGGCCCCTTCACCGGCCGGGAGCGACTCGCCGCGTTTCGCGCGGAGCTCGAGCGTGAGGTGAACCGTCGCGTTCGTCCGCAGGTCCTGCCTTTCCCCGTGCCCGCCGTCCCCTCCGGCGGTTGAAAGTCCCCCTCATGGTCAATCCCCCTGACCCTGGCCGAATCGTTCCAAGATTGAATGTGAAGTTCTCGTTCGATTCCACGTTCCCTCGCGTGTGGCATCACAACGGCTTGGGGTCCACTCACCTCTGGAACGGGCTGAACATGCTCTTCCCGGAGGGCGAGCGTTTCTTCGTCCGCAGCGTCAATCACTATCTCCCCTCGCTGAGTGACGCACCGGAGCTTCGCGCCCAGGTCAAGGCGTTCTTCGCCCAGGAAGGCAAACACGCCCGCGAGCACCAGGACTACATCGAGCTGCTCGAGTCGCAAGGGTTTGTCGTCACCGGCTTCATGCGTGCCTATCACCGCATCGTCTGGGTTTTCATCTTCCGCACCTTCCCGCCCGCCTTGCGTCTGTCCATCACCGCCGCGCTGGAGCACTACACCGCCATCATGGGCGAGAACACGCTGACGCTGGGGGTCTTCGCGGACGGGCATCCGGCGATGCGTGAGCTCATCGAGTGGCATGCGGCGGAGGAGATAGAGCACAAGGCGGTGGCCTTCGACGTGCTCCAGAAGGTGGCGCCGGGCTACGCGCTGCGGGTGGTGGGGATGCTCGCCGGCATCGTCGCGCTGTTCGGTTTCTGGTTCGCCGCGACGCTGACGCTGCTTCGGCAGGAGCGCGGGCTGGGATGGATGGGCATCTGGCGGGAGCTGCGCCGAGCGCACCGGAAGGACCCGGTGCTGGTGCGGGTCCTCTGGCGGGGCCTGGGGGAGTATCTGCGGCCGTCGTTCCATCCGCTGGACAATGACAACCTGGACCTCGCGCGAGCGCACCTGTCGCGGTTCGACACACCGCGTGCAGAAGCCGCGTGACGGATTCGCGCGGAGGCTCCACGGCCCGGGAATGAATCAGGGGAGAGGACGTTGTGGCGGGCGTCCCCCCTGCGTCGCACCTCGGCCCCTGGAGCCGTTGTCATGAAGACCTCGCGTAGGAAGTTCCTGCAGTATTCCGCCGCGGGAGCGTCGTTGCTGGCGCTCCCCTCCGAAACATTCGCCGCGCCCAAGAAGGGCGCGAAGAAGCGCATCCTCATCCTCGGGGGCACGGGCTTCCTGGGGCCCGCCGTGGTGGAGGCCGCGCGTGCCCGGGGCCACACGCTCACGCTCTTCAACCGAGGCAAGACGCGCCCGGAGCTCTTCCCCGGCGTGGAGAAGCTGCGGGGAGACCGGGACCCCAACAAGGACGAGGGCCTCAAGGCGTTGCAGGGCCGCAAGTGGGACGCGGTGGTGGACACGTCGGGCTACTACCCGCGCATGGTGAAGGCGTCGGCGTCGCTGCTGGCGCCCCACGTGAAGCAGTATGTCTTCATCTCCAGCGTGTCCGCGTACGCCAGCGACAAGACGCCGGGCGAGGACGAGTCAGGCCCGACGGCGACGCTCGCGGACCCCACCGTGGAGACGATGGGCAAGGAGTTCGAGTTCTACGGCGGTCTCAAGCGGGCGTGCGAAGAAGCCGCGGAGGCGGCCATGCCCGGGCGCGTGACGAACGTTCGTCCGGGCTACATCGTCGGACCGGATGACCGCTCGGACCGGTTCACGTACTGGCCGGTGCGCTTCGACAAGGGCGGGGAGATGCTGGCGCCCGGGACACCCAAGGACCCGCTGCAGGTCATCGACGCGCGAGACCTGGCCGAGTGGCTGGTGCTGCTCATCGAGGGCCAGGTGAATGGCGTCTTCAACGCGGTGGGGCCCGGAGAGGCGTGGTCGATGGGCGCGATGCTCGACACGTGTCGCAAGGTGACGGGCAAGGACACGAAGGTGACGTGGGTGCCGGCGGACTTCCTGGAGAAGCAAGGTGAGACGGGCGACGTGCGGCTCCCCATCTACATGCCGCCCACGGGCACCAGCGCGGGCACGCACCTGCGCAGCAACGCGAAGGCCGTGAAGACGGGCCTGAAGTTCCGTCCGGTGGACGTCACCGTCCGCGACACGCTGGCGTACTTCAAGGGGCTGCCCGAGGAGCGCCGCAGCAAGGCCCGCGCGGGACTCCCGGCCGAGCGCGAGGCGGAGCTGCTGGCGCTGTGGCACAAGGCCCAGGAGGCGAAGCCCGCGGCCCCGACGGCCCCCGCGCCCGTGCCCGCTGCTTCCAGCAAGGGCGGGTAGTTGCCGTCTTTCCGCAGCTCTCGGGAGCGCCGAGCAAGCTCTGACGTGTGAGGGGCTCCTACCGTGGCCCCTGTTTGACTGGACAGCGAGCGGACAGGGACGAACTCTGTCCTTCCGCTCGCGATTCGCGGTGATAAGGACGCCCCGGCTGTTACCCAGGGCCACCCCCAATCCCCATGTCCAGCATGCACTTCCTGCGCGGCGCTCCTGTCCTCTCTGAATTCCGGCTCGCGAAGCTGCTCGCACAGTGCCGCGAGCAGGTGCCCTCCGT
Source organism: Myxococcus stipitatus DSM 14675 (assembly GCF_000331735.1). Classification (GTDB taxonomy): domain Bacteria; phylum Myxococcota; class Myxococcia; order Myxococcales; family Myxococcaceae; genus Myxococcus; species Myxococcus stipitatus. The sequence goes on from NC_020126.1 coordinate 3,453,482, forward strand.
GTCGTCCGTCTACGCGGAGCACGTGCACTTCCTCGACGCGCCGGAGCCTCTCTCGGCGGACGAGCAGGCGATGCTCGGCCGTCTCCTGGAGTACGGCCCGAAGGTGCCCTCGGGCGAGCGCGCGGGCAGCCTGCTCCTGGTCGTCCCCCGGCCGGGCACCATCTCCCCGTGGTCCTCGAAGGCGACCGACATCGCCCACAACTGCGGCCTGGGCGCGAAGGTGCGCCGCATGGAGCGCGGCACCGCGTACTACGTCGCGGGGCCGGGCGGCGCGGCGCTGGACGCGGCGCAGGTGGAGCGCCTCCAGCCGGTGCTGCACGACCGGATGACGCAGGCGGTGCTGGGGCGGATGGAGGACGCGGCCGTCCTCTTCTCCGAGCACGCTCCGCGCCCGCTCACCACGGTGGACATCCTGGGCGGTGGCCGAGGGGCGCTGGCGACGGCGAACCGTGAGCTGGGCCTGGCCCTGGCGGATGATGAGATCGACTACCTGGTCGCGCGCTTCCTCGAGCTGAAGCGCAACCCGACGGACGTCGAGCTGATGATGTTCGCGCAGGCCAACAGCGAGCACTGCCGGCACAAGATCTTCAACGCGAGCTGGACGCTGGATGGCAAGCCGCAGGAGCGCTCGCTCTTCCAGGCCATCAAGAACACCTACGCGAAGCACAAGGAGGGCGTGCTCTCCGCGTACAAGGACAACGCGGCGGTCATCGAGGGCTTCGAGGTGGACCGCTTCTTCCCGGACGCCGACTCCGGCGAGTGGAAGACGGTGCGCGAGCCGGCGCACATCATGATCAAGGTGGAGACGCACAACCACCCGACGGCGATTTCACCGTACCCGGGCGCGGCCACGGGCGCGGGCGGCGAGATTCGCGACGAGGGGGCCACCGGCCGAGGCGCGAAGCCCAAGGCGGGCCTGACGGGCTTCACCGTCAGCCACCTGCGCATCCCGGGCTTCCCCCAGCCGTGGGAGCAGGCCTACGGCAAGCCGGACCGCATCGTCTCCGCGCTGGACATCATGATTGACGGGCCGCTGGGCGGCGCCGCGTTCAACAACGAGTTCGGCCGCCCCAACCTCAACGGCTACTTCCGCAGCTTCGAGTCGCAGGTCGCCACGCCCGAGGGCGTGGAGGTGCGCGGCTACCACAAGCCCATCATGATTGCCGGTGGGCTCGGCAACATCCGCGCGCCGCACGTGCAGAAGGGGCAGTTGCGGCCGGGAGACAAGCTCATCGTCCTGGGCGGGCCGTCCATGCTCATCGGCCTGGGCGGTGGCGCGGCGTCCTCCATGGCGCAGGGCACGAGCGCGGCGGACCTCGACTTCGCCTCCGTGCAGCGCGACAACGCGGAGATGGAGCGGCGCTGCCAGCAGGTCATCGACCTGTGCTGCGCGCTGGGCGACAAGAACCCCATCCGCTCCATCCACGACGTGGGCGCGGGCGGCCTGTCCAACGCGCTGCCGGAACTGGCGCACGACAACGCGCTGGGCGGCACGCTGGAGCTGCGCGCGGTGCCCAACGCCGAGCCCGGCATGTCCCCGCTCGAAATCTGGTGCAACGAGGCGCAGGAGCGCTACGTGCTGGGCGTCGCGCCCGAGGACCTGCCTCGCTTCGCGGCCTTCTGTGAGCGCGAGCGCGCGCCATTCGCGGTGCTGGGTGACGCCACCGAGTCCCAGGTCCTGAAGCTGTCCGACGCGCGGCTGGGCACGCCGCCCATCGACCTGCCGATGGACGTGCTCTTCGGCAAGCCGCCGCGCATGCACCGCGACGCGACGTCGCGTCCGCTCGCGCTGGCCCCGCTGTCGCTGCCCGGCGACGTGAAGTCCATGGCCGAGCGCGTGCTGAGCCACCCGACGGTGGCGGACAAGTCCTTCCTCATCACCATCGGCGACCGCTCGGTGTCGGGCCTGGTGGCCAGAGACCAGATGGTGGGCCCGTGGCAGGTCGCCGTTGCGGACTGCGCGGTGACGCTCTCCACCGTGACGAGCACCACCGGCGAGGCGATGTCCATGGGCGAGCGCACGCCGCTGGCCGTGGTGGACGCGGCCGCCTCCGCGCGCATGGCGGTGGGCGAGGCGCTGACGAACATCGCCGCGGCGCGCATCGGCAAGCTGTCCGACGTGAAGCTGTCCGCGAACTGGATGGCTGCGGCCGGCAGCCCTGGCGAGGACGCGCAGCTCTACGCCGCCGTCCACGCGGTGGGCATGGAGCTGTGCCCCGCGCTGGGCCTCACGATTCCAGTGGGCAAGGACTCGATGTCCATGCGCACAGTCTGGCAGGACGGCGGTGAGCGCAAGGCCGTGACGTCTCCGGTGTCGCTCATCATCTCCGCGTTCGCCCCCGTCGTGGACGTGCGCCAGTCGCTCACGCCGCAGCTGGTGGACGTGGCCGAGGACACGCGCCTCGTCTTCATCGACCTGGCGCGCGGCAAGCAGCGACTGGGCGGCTCCGTGCTCGCGCAGACCCACGCGCAGATGGGCCCGGACGTGCCGGACGTGGAGGACCCCGCGCTGCTCAGCGGCTTCTTCGCGGCGGTGCAGACGCTCAACGCCGAGGGCAAGCTCCTGGCCTACCACGACCGCTCCGACGGCGGCCTGTGGGCCACGCTCTGCGAGATGGCCTTCGCGGGCCACTGCGGCGTCGACGTGGACCTCGCGGGCCTGGGCGGAAACGCCGTGGCGGCCCTCTTCAACGAGGAGCTGGGCGCGGTGGTGCAGGTGCGCGCCTCGGATGTGGCGCGCGTGCGCGAGGTGCTGGGCCAGCAAGGGCTGGGGAAGGACTGCCACGAGCTGGGGCGGCCCACGGCCTCGCTGGACGTGCGCGTCCGTCAGGGCACCCAGGTGCTGCTGAGCGAGGGCACCATGGACCTGCGGCGCATCTGGTCCCGCGTCAGCTACGAGCTCCAGAAGCTGCGCGACAACCCCACCTGCGCGGAGCAGGAGTTCGCGGCCAAGTGCGACGCGACGGACCCGGGCCTGTCGCCCCGGCTGACGTTCGACGCCTCGGTGGACGTGGCCGCGCCCTTCGTGGCGAAGGGCGCGCGGCCTCGCGTGGCGGTGCTGCGCGAGCAGGGCGTCAACAGCCAGCAGGAGATGGCGGCGGCCTTCACTCGCGCGGGCTTCCTGGCGGTGGATGTCCACATGAGCGACATCCTCGCCGGCCGCGTGTCGCTGAAGGACTTCCACGGCGTGCTGGCGTGTGGCGGCTTCTCCTACGGCGACGTGATGGGCGCGGGGGGCGGCTGGGCGAAGTCCATCCTCTTCAACCCGCGCGCCCGCGACGAGTTCGCGGCCTTCTTCGCGCGCCCGGACAGCTTCGGCCTGGGCATCTGCAACGGCTGCCAGATGATGTCGGGCCTGAAGGACATCATCCCCGGCGCGGAGCACTTCCCGCGCTTCGTACGCAACGCCTCCGAGCAGTACGAGGCTCGGCTGGGGACGGTGGAGATTGCCCGCACCCCGTCGCTCTTCTACCAGGGCATGGAGGGCAGCCGGATGCTCATCGCCGTGGCGCACGGCGAGGGCCGCGCGGAGTTCTCCGAGGAGGCCGAGGGTGTTCGCGTGAATGACTCGGGCTTCATCACCACGCGCTGGGTGGACAACCGGGGCCAGATTGCCTCGGCGTACCCCTCCAACCCGAACGGCTCGCCCCATGGCATCGCCGGCGTGACGACGCGCGACGGACGCTTCACGGTGACGATGCCGCATCCGGAGCGCGTCCACCGGACGGTGCAGTACTCCTGGCGGCCCCGTGAGTGGACGGCCGACGAGGGGCCCTGGATGCGCATGTTCCGCAACGCTCGCGCCTGGCTGGGCTGAGCGCGGGGGGGCTGCCCCGGACCTTCGCTCGGAATCCTTCGAGCGAGGCCGGGGCCTTCGACGCCTACGCCCGGACCAGCTCCAGCGGCTGGCCTTCCGGGACGTGCTTCATCGCCACCGAGTTCATGCAGTAGCGCAGCCCCGTGGGCGGCGGACCGTCCGGGAACACGTGCCCCAGGTGGCCATCGCAGCGGGCGCAGCGCACCTCGGTGCGCACCATGCCGTACGTGCGGTCGTCGATTTCCGCGACGGAGTCCGGGCCCACTGTCTGGGTGAAGGACGGCCAGCCCGTGCCGGACTCGAACTTGGTCCCCGACTTGAACAGCGGGTTGCCACACCCGGCGCACACATAGGTGCCGGGTGTCTTGGTGCCCAGGAAGCAGCCCGAGCCGGGGCGCTCGGTGCCGTGCTTCCGCAGGACGTTGAACTCCTCGGGCGTCAGCCGCTCGCGCCACTGCGCATCGCTGAGGGTGAGCTTGTCGACCATGCCATCACGCTCCTTGGCCCCGGGCGGGGCCCGGGTGTCTGTCTCAGATGCGCATCCTGCCCAATCGTCGCGCCTGCTGGCCAACCCGGAATGAGGGGGGCTGCCCGCCCGCAGGCCCTACCTCCGGGCCCAGGGGCTGGACGGGCGCGGACGGCTGACGGGGGCCACGCTTGAGGGACACAGCCCAACCCCATCAGCGGAGGCGCCATGCGGATTTTCGAGCTGATGACGAAGAACGTGGAGACCATCGAAGCCGACGAGTCGCTTCGCGTCGCGGCCCTCAGGATGCGCACGTGCAACATCGGCGCGCTTCCCGTCACCGAGAGCGGGCAGCTCGTGGGCATGCTGACGGACCGGGACATCACCGTCCGGTCGACGGCCCTGGGACAGCATCCGGAGCACACGCGGGTCCGCGAGGCCATGACGACCGCGGTCATCACCTGTCAGCCCGACGCGACGCTCGGGGTCGCCGAGCAGCTCATGGAAGACAAGATGGTGCGCCGGCTGCTCATCGTGGACGAGTCGCGCAACCTGCTGGGCATCCTGAGCCTGGATGACCTGGCCACCGTCCCCGCCGAGGTCCTGCGCGCCGGCTCCGTGCTGGAGCACCTGCGCCACGCGTAGCGCGGCCGATTCGAAGAAGGGGCGGACGAGGTGTCCTTCGTCCGCCCCCCAGAGTCACTTCCTCAAACGTCGGAGTCGAGTCCGCACGCGGCTCGCAGCTCCGCGACGGCTTCGTCCCACGACGCGTCCTTCTGTGCGCCCTGGCGAGGACGCAGGCGGACCGAGCCCGCCTCGACTTCACGCGCTCCCACCACCGCGAGCCACGGGACTCCCGCTTGATGCGAGTCCGACACCTTGCGGGACAGCGACTCGTCGCGGACGTCCACGCGGACGCGGCAGCCCGCGCGCCGGAGCGCGGAGGCGAAGCGCTGCGCGTAGTCCACCGCCGCCTGGCCGATGGGGGCCACGACCACCTGCTCGGGAGCCAGCCACGCGGGGAGCGAGCCCCCGTGGTGCTCCAGCAGCACGCCGATGAAGCGCTCCAGGCTGCCGAGCAGCGCCCGGTGAAGCATCACCGGACGCACGCGCGCGCCGGAGGCGTCCTGGTAGCGCAGGTCGAAGCGCTCGGGCAGGACGAGGTCGAGCTGAATCGTCCCGCACTGCCACTCGCGCCCCAGCCTGTCCTTGAGGACGAACTCCAGCTTGGGGCCGTAGAAGGCGCCCTGGCCCGGCTGGAGCTTGTAGGCCAGCCCGGCCTGGCTCGCGGCGGCGGCGAGCCACTCCTCCGCCTGGTCCCACAACGCATCGCTGCCCGCCCGGGCCTGGGGCCTGTCGGAGAAGGCGACCTGGACGTCATCGAAGCCGAAGCCCGCGTAGAACTCCTTCAGCGAGCGGACGAAGTGGACGACCTCCTCCACCACCTGCTCGGGGGCACAGAAGATGTGCCCGTCGTCTTGCGTGAACTGACGCAGGCGGAACAGGCCGTGCAGCGCGCCTCCGGGCTCACTGCGGTGCACCAGCCCGAACTCACCGAGCCGCAGCGGCAAGTCCCTGTAGCTGGGGGCCATGCGCTGCACCATCTCGATGTGGCCGGGGCAGTTGACGGGCTTCACGCCCAGGGAGCGAGCGCCGTCCTGGATGAGGAACATGTTCTCGCGGAAGTTCTCCCAGTGGCCGCTGCGCTCCCACAGCGGCTGGGCGTAGATCTGCGGCGAGCGGACCTCGAGGTAGCCCTCGCGCCGCATGCGCTGCCGGACGTGTTCCTCCAGCAGGCGATAGAGTTGGAAGCCTCGGGGGTGCCAGAAGACCATGCCGGGGGCCTCCTCCTGCAGGTGGAAGAGGTCCAGGCGTTGGCCCAGGGCGCGGTGGTCGTGTTCGTCGAGCATGTGCTGCGTCTCCGTGTGCGGAAAGGGTGAAGTGCCTTGCCGGACGGAGCACTGAGCGAGCGCACGGCTGCCCCGGCCGGAAAGGCGGGGCGAAAAGCCGTGCGGGTCGTCAGCTCACTCGACGACGCGCACCGCTCCACACCCGCCGTAGCGAGTCGTGGTGCGGGTGGTCGTAGTGGAGATGACGGAGCTCACGACAAACAAAATGCAGGCGGGCCCGGGAATTGTCAACCGGACCCGCGGGACAGGCCTGGCGAGCGAGAGGCTCAGCAGCTGTAGCGCCGGTCCACGCAGGCGCACCAGCTGACGTACTCGCCATCGCAACAGGGGTTCTCCACCCTGCAGCCCCGTCCCACCATGTCGGAGCACGCGACGTAGCCGGCCGAGCAGGTGGTGAGCTCCCGGGGCGCCTGGGAGACCTCCTCCGTGGACAGCGGCTCCTGAGAGGCTTCTTCGGGAAGAGGCTCACCACAGCCCAGCCACGCGACACTGATGAACGCCGCCATCACCGCGAGCACACGCTTCATGACAACCCCTGTTGAGTGGTGTTGAGGGCATCCCTGACGGACACCGTGTGCGTATGCTTTCACAGGTGCGACGGTGGGCGCCAAGGGTTGACCCGACTCCGGCGCGAAGGGGTCAACCCCTGGGGGGTCACGCCCCGCGTCAGGCCAGCAGCGACGCGAGGCCCACCAGTCCGGCGATGAGGAAGAAGAGGGACTCGCCGGCGATGAGTCCGCCGCCGACCAGGGACATGGTGCTCATGTCCTCGGGGAGCGCCTCACCCTCGGCGGGGCTGCCCGAGGCGGGCGGGGCCAGCTTCTTCGTGACGGTGTTCCACACGGAGGCGATGACACCGCCCGCGCCGAACCACATCGCGGCGGGGAAGGCGACGAAGCCGCCGAAGGACAGCGCATAGGGGCTGGCCAGCACGATGGAGTCCATGGTCCACCCGAGCGCGAAGCCCGCGCGCGAGCTCTTGATGTAGCGCTTGTAGCCGGCGTGCCCGTTGACCACCTTGCGCAGCACCTGGATGACGAAGCCGATGGCGAGGCCGTAGAGCATGGCCTTCACCTTGGCGTCGGACAGCGAGCCCAGGTCGCGGATGGCGCCCACCAGCTTGTACGTCATCGCGGAGCCCCACTGGCCCACGGGGACGTTGGGGTTGTCGAGCTGGTTGATGGTGAGGGTGGGGTAGGCCGTCATGAAGACGCGCGCAAGGCCCACGCACAGCATCGCGCCCATGATGACGCCCATGACCTGGTAGCGGAACTGGACGTTGCGGTTGGTGCCCAGGCGCCAGCCCGTGGAGCGGTCCTGCTGCATGTCACAGCCCACGGAGGTGGAGATGAGCAGGATGGTGGCCGCCATCAGCGCGACGAGCGGGTTCTTCAGGCCCATCAGCGACATGAGCATGATGGAGATGACGAACGCGCTGGAGATGGGGTTCTGGTCGGTGATGCCGTAGGAGATGCCGTTGATGAGGACGAAGAGCAGCGCCAGGCCCAGGCCGAACAGGAGCCAGACCACCGGCTGACCCAGCACCAGCGTGCCCACGAGCAGCGTCGCCGCGCCCCAGCTCACCACCCAGGCGAGGAGCCGGGGCATGTTGACCTTCTTCCACGCCGGCTCGTTGCTCTCCTCGGCGCTGGCCCGGGCGCGGATGCGCGCGAGGGCTTGTCCCGCGAGCAGCGCGAGGTCCACCACCGCCGCGCCGCAAATCATCGCGAGGCCGATGAGGAAGCCCACCTTGCGGAACGGGTCCTGGGCCCCCAGCCAGCCGAGTTCACGCAGATAGGGCAACTGCCACGCGCCCAGCACGGCCATCACCATCGCGGGGACGGTGATGCGGCTGCCGACAATCATGCCGCCGCCGAGCGTGGCGGCGCTGGTGCTGATGGCGGCGAAGAACGCGACCTTCTCCGTCAGCCACGCGGCGCCGGCGCCCAGGAGCGAGCCACCTCCCAGCTTGGAGATGGAGGCCTTGAGCAGGCGCTTGTCCGTCAGCGCGCGCAGGATGTTGGCCACCGCGAAGCCGGACGGGTAGTCGAGCTGGAGCTTGTCGACGAGCAGCGGCGTGTAGAGCATGCCCACGCCCACGGCGAACATGCCCACGCAGCCGACGAAGAGCATCAGGTGCCACGCGGGGGGCATGTCCATGCCCATCCACACCATGGCCTGGATGAGCACGGACATGGCGCACAGCGAGGCCACCGACGCGGCCATCGTCTGCATGTAGTTGGCGCCGTGCTTGCCTTCCGCGCCGTAGCCGTACGTCACGGCGCTGCCGAGGATGCCCGCGAGCACCTGGCCGCCGATGAAGAAGCCCACGCTGAAGTTCATGTACGAGGCGGCGATGCCACCCAGCGGGCCGAGGATGAGCAGCGCCACGGCGCTGAGCAGCACATGGTATTTCCACGAGCCGATGGGGGGCAGCCAGCCGAAGCGCGGTTGCACTGAGTCGGGGGACGCGGGAGCCGAGGACGAAGGGGGCTCCGAGGACGGGAGCGGCTGGGCGGGATGTGCCATGTGGGGCGGAGGGTACCGGGGTTCCGTACCCCTGTCACAACCTGGGGCGTCTGTTCACCCGTCCTGGAAGGGGAGCGCTCGCAGGGCGGCGCGAAGGTGGGCCCGCCCGCGATAGAGGGTCAGCGCGTAGAGCGCCGCGAGGGCCGTGAGGCAGGCGATGCCCAGCACGACGTGGCGGCCGATGAGGTCGCTCTCGGCCCAGCCGTAGGTCTCCACGAGGGTGCTCGCGTCGCTCAGGCCGACGCCCTCGATGCGGCCGAAGGGGATGGCCTCCGCGTCGGTTCGCGCGGACCACCAGAGGTGGAAGGCGTCCCAGAAGGCGAGGGCGCCGATGCCCACGAAGCCCCAGCGGAGTCCCTTCGCGTGCAGGTAGCTGCCGGGGCGCACGTAGAAGGTGCCCATCAGCACGGTGCCGAGGACCAGCATGCCGGCGTCCCCGCCGAAGGAGATGAGGGCCTGGGCGCGGTCCAGGGAGAGGCCGAACGTGCAGACGAGCTGAAGGGCGAGGAGGACCGTGGCCCCCGCGAGCCAGTCGCGACGGTGATGTCTCCTGCCGGTCCAGGCCCACAGCGCGAGCGCGCCGGTGAGGAGGAGGGCCATCCAATACCAGCGCTTCTCGCCCGTCGGGGTGACCCACGGGCCGGGAATGGCGGGGATGCCGCAGAGCCACGCGGTGACGGCGTGGCCCAGCTCGTGGACGTACATGGTCACCAGGCGGACGATGAAGTTCATCGAGCCCGTGGCCGCCAGGTAGCCGAGCACCAGCGCGATGGGGATGACGACCACGCGCAGCCTCAACTCGTGGAGGTGCTCGGAGTCGTCGGGGGGGGTGGCCGCATCGAATCGGGAGAGCGCATCGTCGAGGGAGAATGAGGTGGGATGGGGCAGGGCGGTGGAGTCGCGTTCATGTCGTGGCCACGGTGATTCCGTGGGCCCTGGCGGGGAGGCACGGACTTCGTGTGGAGCCACCGCGTGGGAGCTGTCCTCCGTGGAGAACCCTGCATCGGAACGTGCTGGCTCCGAGGAGGAGGCCGTGCTCGGTGCCCAGGCTTCTCGTGCCGCGGCCGCGCTCGCGGTGTCTGCTGCGGAGCGCCGCGCATCGGGGTGGTTCGCCTCCGAGGAGGATGCGGCTCGCGATGCCCAGGCTTCTCGCGCCGCCGCCGCGCTCGCGGTGTCCGCCGGGGAACGCCGCGCATCGGGGTGGTTCGCCTCCGAAGCGGGGGCGGTTCGCGATGCCCAGGCTTCTCGCGCCGCCGCTGCGCTGACGCGTTGCGCGGCGGAGGTCGGTGCATCGTGAGCCGGCACTTCGCGGGGGCGCATCGCAGCCCGTTGCGAGGAGGCATGTGTCGTGGCTGCACGTTCCTGCTCGGCCTTGCGCGCGGCGCGGGCATCGGCTCGTGCGTAGATGATGCCGCAGCGAGGACACTCAGCCCCCTCCACGCGAGGCGACTGACAGCCGGGGCAGGTAAGAGCGGAGGCTGGAGGCACACGTCCAGCCTAATGGCCTGGAAGGCCTTGCGAAAATGCCGCCCGCGAGACTTGACGCGTGGGGCGCCTCTGGTCGAAGTGCGTGACATGTCCACGCTCGACGCGAAGACACGGGGGCGCACCTCTCCGGGGCGCCTGCGCGCACTGGATGCCTACCTGTGCCGCTTCGAGCCCGGCCTGCTCACGCGCACCGATGGCCCCTGGGCCCACGGTGTCTTCGTCGACGTGGGCTTCGGCGAGCACCCCTGGACCACACTGGAGAGCGCGGAGGCGTTCCGCTCGCTCCACCCGGAGCTCTCCGTGGTCGGCGTGGAGCTGGACGCCGCACGAGCCCAGGCCGCGCACGTCCACGCGGGGCCTCGCACCCACTTCCGCCAGGGCGGCTTCGAGCTTCCGCTCACGGCGGATGAACCCGCCCGTCTCGTGCGGGCCATGAACGTGCTGCGTCAGGGCCCCGTCGAGCGTGTCCCCGAGGTCCACCACACCCTTGGCCGTTTCCTCCTTCCCTCAGGATTGCTCGTCGAGGGCAGCGCCGACCCGGAGGGCGCGGTGCTCACCGCGCACCTGCTGCGTCGACCCGCCGACAGCGCGGACCTCCCACCCACGCGCGAAGCCCTGCTGTTCCACACCACCTTCCGCCACGGCTTCGCCCCCTGGCAGTTCCGCGACTGGCTCCCAAGAGATCTCCGCCGCCGCGTGCGCCCTGGAGAGCCGATGCACGCCTTCTTCGAGTCGTGGAACCAGGTCTGGCAACACGCCCGTGACACCGGTTACACCCTCCCCGCCGACGCCTTCCGCGAGTCCGTCACCCGCCTGGCCACGCGGGTGAGCGGGGTGGTGGTGGACTCCTGGCTGCTCGACTCGGGCTACCTCGTGTGGAGGCCCGACGGCGGCGTCCCTCCCTGACACGCGGTGCCTGTCCGACACGCGAGGTCTCCGTGCGATGGGGGACACGGACTTGGTACGGAACTCAGCAAGTCGTCGCGCTGGACCCGCTGGGTGGGGGGCGTCCCGTCAGCCCGTTTTCGTTCGCGCTCCAAACAGGCGTCACGAAGTGAACCCGACAGCGGCAAATGGGGTGAGGGGACGCTATGTTGCGTCCCCTGGACATGAAACGACACATTCTCTCACTCCTCACCGCCGGGCTTGCCGCGGGCACCGCGATGCTCGCTTCGACGCAGGCCTCCGCCGTCATGGCGAGGGCCCAGGCCCCGGTGCGAGGACCGTCCTCGCGCTCGCGCAGGGCCGAGGATGTGGAAAGACTGGAGACACCACAGGTGGAGGCAGAACACGTGAAGGTGGAGCAGGCGGTGCGCGGGCGCGAGGAACATCGTCCGCCGGTGCTGCTCTTCTCCGCGAGCTTCTATGGCACGCTCGCCGCCGCGCGCTGCTTCGGGCGCAATGGAATCGACGTCGCCGTGGCGGACCCCGGGAAGCTGGGCCCCGCGAGCTGGTCCCGCTTCGTCGGGCGCCGCGTGCAGTGCCCTCCCGAGTCCCAGCCCGAGGCCTTCCTCGCGTGGCTGCTGGACTTCGGCAGGAGCGAGCCGCGCCGGCACGTGCTGTACCCCACGAGCGACGAGCTGGCGTGGCTCGTCTCCGTCCACGCCGAGGAGCTCTCCAAGTACTTCCACCTCTATGACCCCGGCGTGGAGGCGGTCTACGGGCTGCTCAACAAGCGCAAGCTCTTCGAGGCGGGCCAGCAGGCCGGCCTGACGCTGCCGCGCACCTGGTTCCCCGAGTCGGAGGCGGACCTGGAGGCCATCTCCCGCGAGGCCCGCTTCCCGGTCCTCATCAAGCCGACGACGCAGATCCTCTACTCCACGCACAGGAAGGGCCTGCCCGTCGCGGAGCCCTCGCAGCTCGTCGAGGAGTACCGCGCCTTCGCCCGCGATGGGTACGCGCCCATGCTGGTGGACTTCGACCCGGCCGTCGCGCGCCCCATGGTGCAGGAGTTCCATCCGGAGGCCGCCCAGGGCATCTACAGCCTGTCGGGCTTCGTGGACGAGACGGGCGACGTGTTCGAGGTGCGCGGCGCCATGAAGGTGCTCCAGCGTCCGCGCCGGCTGGGCGTGGGCGTCTGCTTCGAGTCCGCGCCCGTGCGCCAGGACCTGGCGGACGGCCTCAAGCGCCTGTGCCAGAAGCTGGGCTACCACGGCGTGTTCGAGGTGGAGTTCATCCAGACGAAGGATTCGTTCCTCCTCATCGACTTCAACCCCCGCTACTACGGGCAGATGGGCTTCGACATCGCCCGGGGCCTGCCGCTGCCGCTCATGGCGTACCACGCGGCGGTGGGGGATTCGGACGCGCTCGGGGACGTGGTGGCGGCCGCGCGCGCGTGGAAGGGCAAGGGCGAGGTGTTCTGCAACCGCATCGCCCTGGAGATGCTGCTCAACCTCCAGCGGCTGTCGGGCGCGCTCCCCGCGGACGAGGCCCGTCAGTGGCGCCGCTGGCTGCAGTCCCACCGGGACGTGGCGGTGGACCCGCTCATCGACTCGGATGACATGATGCCTTCGGCGGTGGAGGTGGCGCAGATTGTCTACGGCTCCGCGCGCCACCCCCGTGCCTTCCTCCGGATGATGGTGCTCAACCGGTAGTCGCCGCGGGAGACGGGCCGCCCAGGACTCCCGGGCGGCCCGACAGCCTCACGCGGCCTCGGTCTTGTTCTGCTGGGCCCGGTTCACCTGCACCGGGTCCACCGCGTCGAGCGCCACCTGGTCCTCGAACGTCTCCGCCCGTCGCAGGAGCCGGTCCGTGCCGTCCTCCTCCAGCGCGATGATGGCGGGCTGGGGATACGAGAACGACGTGGCGAACGGCACGAAGTACGCGCCCGCGTCCATGATGGCCAGCGTGTCGCCCGGCACGAGGTCCGGCAGGCGCTTGGCGTGGTACAGCGTGTCCCCTGGCGTGCAGATGGGGCCCACCACCGTGTACACGCGCGAGGCCGGCGCGTCCGGCCGGTCCACGTGGAAGAGCTGGTGGTACTCGTTGCGCACGCACTCGGCATGGTTGACGCCCATGTCGAGGACGGCCCACGTCCGGTCCTCACCCGACTTGAGCGTGTGCACGCGTCCCAGGAGCAGCTGCGTGTCGCCCGTCATGGCGCGGCCCGGCTCCAGGAAGATGCGAGGCCGCTGGCGCCCTTGGCGCGCGTAGTGCGACTCCACCATCTCCACCGCGAGCGAGACATACCGGGAGATGCCCAGCGCCTGGGCGGGGTCCGGTGCGGGCACGTCGCGGAAGAAGGTGAGGTTGAGCCGCCAGTCGCGCTCGGCGATGTGCTCCACCGAGGGCGTGCAGAGGCTGCCGCCCAGATCCAGCACCTCCAGGTCCAGCCCCAGCTCCAGGTGCAGCGTGTCCGTGAAGGCCAGCACTGCTTCGACGAAGCCGGTGAACTCGCCCTCGGTGCGGATGGTGGCGCCCCGGTGCGCGTGCAGGCCCACGACGTCCAGGTTCGCGGAGGCCCGCGCCTGCGCGTACGCCCGGAGCGCCGCGCCTCCCGCGATGGGCGTGCCGAACTGCGCCGCCCAGCCGCTGTCCGTGCTCACCCGCACCGCCACGCGAGGCCGCTTGCCCACCTCCGCGGCGATGCGCGCGAAGCTGCCCAGCTCCTCCGCGTGGTTGGCGGCCAGCAGCTGGATGCCCTGGCTGATGGCCTCGCGCACGGAGGCCTCCGACTTCACCGGGCCGTTGTAGACGATGCGGTCCGCGGGCACGCCCAGCTTCAGCGCCAGCCACAGCTCATAGGCGGAGATGATCTCGGCGCCCACGCCCATCCCGTGCAGCACGGAGAGCACCCCGGGCACCGGGTTCGTCTTGTACGAGTAGAAGACCTCGCAGCCGGCCGTGCACCCCGGCGGCACCGCCTGGAAGCGCTCCGCGTTGCGGCGCAGCGCCGCCAGGTGCACCACGTGCAGCGGCGACCCCCAGCGCTCCACCAACTCCTTGAGCGGCACGCCCTCCAGCGTCAGGCCCTGGGAGGGCTCTCGCTCCAGGCCCCAGTACGAGGCGGGAATCTCCGTGCGCGCGGGCGCCATGGCCCGCTGGAGCACGGGCCGCAGCGTCTGCTTCATCTGCCGCTTGGCGGTTCCGACGAAACGACTCTTGAGACTCATGGCACCCGGCCCGGCTTCGGCAACCACAAGGTCGGCAGACGCTTGGCGAGGCCGAAGGGAAACGCCCGCATGCACAGCTGCAGCAGCCGGTACTCGAGCATGCCGTTCGTCTTGCGGTACTTGCCGTGAATCATGTCGTTGGACTGCATCACCAGCGTGCCGTCCTTGCCCAGGTTGTGCATCAGCGACGGCCGGCCGGTGCGGTAGTGGAGGATGGGCCGGTCGACGTAGACGTGGCCGTAGGCGCGGATGCCGCGCAGGTAGAAGTCCACGTCCTCGTAGACGGGGATGCTGGCGTCGAAGCCGCCCAGCGCCGCGAAGTGCTCGCGGCGAATCATGCACGCCGAATTCACATACAGCGTGCCGCGGAAGAGGATGTGCGCCACCGTCCACAGGCTGCTGGGCGTGCTGGCGCCCACCTTGGCGGCCCACTGGAAGTAGTCGCTCTTGTCCTTGAGCCAGTCCGCGTCGTCGCCGAACGGCACCACCCAGCCCACCGCCACGCCCGCCTGGGGCCGCGCGTCCAGCGAGCTCACCATGGCGTGCAGCGCCCCGTCCGCGAGCATGTCGTCGTCGTCCAGGAAGTGCAGGTAGCGCCCCTTGGCCAGCGACACGCCGTGGTTGCGCACCACCGCGGGGCGGCCCTTGGACGGCGGGTCGTTCACCACGTAGCGCACGCGAGCGTCACCCAGCGCCTCCACCGGTGCTCGCGCGGTGCCCTCTGGCGTGTCGTCCAGGACGATGACCTCCACCTGGACCCCCTCTTGGCGGAGCACCGAGCGGATGGCCTCCACCACTTCCTTTTCTCTCCGGTGGGTGGGCATCACCACGGAGACATCGATTGCGGACATGTCTGACTTATACGCGTTCGCGCCGGGGGCTGAGAAGCCGCCTTGCCGGGGAAGCGCATCGCCCGCGAGTCGTGCGCGCCCGGCCGCCGGGTGCGCAAGGGATGCGGGGGTTGTCCGTTCTCGAAGTGGATGAGGGTGAGAAGACTCGTTCTGCTCCGACGCGTCGGCGTCCTGCTCCGACGCGGCTTCAGTAGCTTGCGACCGCGAATTCGAAGTCATCGGGCTCCCCCCTGGGGTCTACGTCGACCTGGGATGCATTCTCCCCTTCCTCGTGTGGCGTTGGCCAGTCGTGGTGAAGGCGGGGGGCGGCAAGCGGCCAGGTGGGCACCAGGCGCAGGCCCTGGGGTCGAATGGCCTCGGCCTCGGGTTCCTCTTGAGAGGGCAGGTCCATCCAGGACCTCGGGCAGTCTCGGGCCATGTGCATCCGCCTTGTGAGGGAGTCGCCTGGGGAGAGTGCAGTCGCCATGCCACGGGCCTGTCTGGAGGGGAGGGGGGCGGACGCGCTGTTCGCGAGGCTTTTGGACCCACCGCGTTGGACTTGACGGCGGGCCAGACGCCGGAGAGGAACATGGAGGGATATGGCCCGCCTGCTGGCACATGAAGTCGAAGCCCCCCGCCCGTGCAGCTACCTGCCGGAGCGGCAGGCGTCGCTCGAGAACCTGGTGATGCAGGACGTGTCACCGGAGGAGTACGAGCACCTCCTGGTGCGTGGGTGGCGGCGCTTCGGCCCGGTGTACTTCCGTCCCGCGTGTGCCGACTGCCACGAGTGTGTCTCCCTGCGTGTCCCGGTGGAGACGTTCCGCCCCAACCGCAGCCAGCGCCGGGCCCGCGCCGCGTGCGCGCACCTGCGCGTGGAGGTGGGGCGGCCTCGCGTGGATGAGGAGCGGCTCGCGCTCTATCGCGCGTGGCATGCGGAGCGGGAGGTGTCGCGGGACTGGGAGCCCTCACCGTTGACGGGGCGGGAGTACTCGCTCCAGTTCGCCTTCCCGCATCCGTCCGCGCGCGAGGTGGCCTTCTACGACGACGGCCCGGAGGACGGCCCGCGGCTGGTGGCGCTGGGCATCTGCGACGAGACGCCGCACGCGTGGAGTGCGGTGTACTTCTTCTACGACCCGGCCTTCGCGGGGCTCTCGCTGGGCACGGCGAACGTGGTGTTCCAGGTGGAGCTGGCGCGCTCGCGCGGCATCCCCCACGTGTACCTGGGCTACCGCGTCCAGGCGTGCGCGTCGCTGCGCTACAAGGGCCTGTTCCGCCCTCATGAGCTGTTGAAGACGCGCCCCGCGCTGGATGCGCCTCCCGCGTGGGCGCCCGCGGACGACGCGGAGGAGTGACGCCTCAGCTCGCGCCGAGCAGCGCCCGGTCGAAGTGCTCGCGCAGCCGGCGCGCGTACTCCTCGGGGGCCACGCGGGAGTACTCGCCATGGCCCGCGCCCGGGACGACCCACAGGGACTTGGGCTCGCAGGCCGCGCGGAAGAGGCTGGCCTGGAGCTTGGAAGGCGCGTCCGGGTCCACGTCGCCGTTGACGAGCAGCAGCGGCCGTCCTTGCAGGCGACACATGCCGTCGATGGGGCGCACCGCGTCCACGTCCACGCCCGCGCCGCGCAGCGTCCACAGCACGGGCTCCGCGCTCAGCGCGCCCCAGCGGCCGTAGCCGGAGTACACGTCCGCCTCCAGCGCGGGATACGCGCCCGCCGCGGCCACGGCCTTCACGCGCGGGTCCGACTCGGCCACGAGCAGCGACGTGGTGCCGCCCATGGAGAAGCCGAAGAGCCCCAGCTTCGCCGGGTCCACGTCCTGGCGGTGGGAGACGAAGTCCAGCGCGGCCACCACGTCGCGCCGCTCGGCGTCGCCCCACGTCACGCGGTCTCCACCGCTCTCCCCATGCGCGCGCAGGTCGAACAGCAGCACGCCGTAGCCGGCGCGAGCCAGCGCGCGGGCCTCGAACAGGAGCTGCGCGCGGTTGCCCGCGAAGCCATGCACCAGCACCACCGCGGCGCGGTTGCGCGACGGCACGTACCAGCCGCGCAGCGCGAGGCCCTCCGCGCTGGTGAAGCTCACGTCCTCCAATCCCGTGAGTTCTTCCCCCGCGACGGGCCGCTCCACTGGCACGTGCGGAGGATGAAGCAACCCCTGGCCGATACGATGACCGCGCCAGGTCAACACACCGCCCACCATGAGCATGGCCAGCGTCGGCGCCAGCAAGACGATAGGGCGAGGTTTCAGGAATGTTTTCACAGGAAAGGGAGCCCCCGGAGAGGGATGCCAGCTTAATCAAGTCTCGCTAGTGTATGCGCGAGGGGGAATGACACATTCGCGTGGTTGGCGCGTGTACGTCCTTGGGTTACCCTGGGTCAGCCTTCTCGTGATTGGGGGCAGATGCTGGTACCTGTGCCGCGAGAAGCCGCGAAAGACACCCGAGACTCCCGCCCCAAGCGCGTCCTTTTTACGCTGGTTTTCCTGGGTTCAGGGGGAATCGAGCGCTCGGTGTGCAACGTGATGGCGGGCTTGGACCCCCGGCGTTTCGCCACGCGGTTGTTCTTCCACCACCGGCCGCCACCGGGGCGGGAGGACCGGCTGCCTCGGAATGCCCAGGTCTCCTGGGCCACGGACTCCTACGACTACCACCGGCAGAACCTGCCGCTGTACCTCTGGCACCTGCTGCGCCACGCGCGCGAGGCCGACGTCATCGTCGCGGGCCAGGAGGGGCGCGCGGCGCTGCTGGCGTGTCTGGCGGGGCGACTGCTCGGCAAGCCCGTGGTCGGGATGATCCACTTCGACTGGGGCGCGTTCCATCGCGAGCAGCCCCGCCGCCAGCTCTGGGGCTTGCGTCTTCTCTACCCGCGCATGCAGCGCATCATCGCCTGTGGGCAGGACACGGCGCGCTCCTTCCAGGCCCTGGTGCCGGTGCCTGACGGACAGCTCCAGGTCATCCCCAACTTCGTGGACGGCGACGTCGTGCGCGCCGCCGCCGAGGCGCCTCTGCCTGACTGGGCGCCCCCCGTCTTCGAGAAACCCGTCGTCATCGCGGTGGGACGCCTGGAGCCCCAGAAGGGCTTCGATGTCCTCATCCGCGGCCACGCCCTGGCCCGCCAGCGCGGCGTGGACCACCACCTGCTCATCCTCGGGGTGGGCTCGTTGGAGGTCGAACTGAAGGCCCTGGCGCGCTCGTTGGGGGTGGAGTCCACGGTCTTCATGCCGGGGTTCGTGGCCAATCCGCATGCGCTGATGCGCAGGTCAGCGGTGTTCGCGCTGTCCTCGCGGTTCGAGGGCCTGCCCATGGTGCTGCTGGAGGCGCTCGCGCTGGGGTGTCCGGTGGTCAGCACGGACTGCCCGTCGGGGCCGGCGGAGGTGCTGGAGCATGGCCGGCATGGGGTGATGGTGCCGGTGGAGGACGCCCAGGCGCTGTCCGAGGCGCTGGGGCGTGCGGTCTCGGACGAGGTGCACCGCCAGGACCTCTCCCGCCGGGCGCGGGCGCGGGCGGAGGACCTGTCCGCGGCCAGGGCGCTGGAGGCATGGGACTCCCTGCTGTCCTCCCTCTGAGGGGCGGGCGGAAGGGGGGAGGGGGCTCTGGGTGTTGTGCATCGAGGCACACCGGGAACGGCCGGGGAGCAAGGAATCGCTTGCCGGCTCCGGGCGGCTTCACGAGGATTCGCCCCCACCATGACGACGACGAACGAAACGCAGGGCCTGAACTTCCTCCAGGAGATCATCGAGGAAGACCGGCGCACGGGGAAGCACGGCGGTCGCGTGCTCACCCGCTTCCCGCCCGAGCCCAACGGCTACCTCCACATTGGTCACGCCAAGTCCATCTGCCTGAACTTCGGGCTGGCGAAGCAATACGGTGGCCTGTGCAACCTGCGCTTCGACGACACCAACCCCGTCACGGAGGACACCGACTATGTCGAGTCCATCCAGCGCGACGTGAAGTGGCTGGGCTTCGATTGGGAGGAGCGCAAGTACTTCGCGTCCGACTACTTCCCGAAGCTCTATGACTTCGCGGTGGAGCTCATCAAGCAGGGCAAGGCGTACGTGTGCAGCCTGTCCCCGGACGAGATTCGCGAGTACCGCGGCGACTTCACCACGCCGGGCCGCGACAGCCCGTACCGCACCCGCTCCGTGGAGGAGAACCTGGACCTCTTCGCGCGGATGCGCGCCGGCGAGTTCCCGGACAGCAAGCACACGCTGCGCGCGAAGATCGACATGGCGTCGCCCAACCCCGTGTTGCGCGACCCGCCCATCTATCGCATCCGCCACGCGCACCACCACCGCACCGGGGATGCGTGGCCCATCTACCCGCTCTATGACTTCGCGCACTGCCTGTCGGACGCGCTCGAGGGCATCACCCACTCCATCTGCACGCTGGAGTTCGAGAACCGGCGGGTGCTGTATGACTGGATTGTCGACAGCCTCATCAAGGGCGACCGGCCGCACCAGTACGAGTTCAACCGGCTGAACCTCAACTACACGGTGATGAGCAAGCGCAAGCTGCTCAAGCTCGTCACGGAGAAGTATGTCTCGGGTTGGGATGACCCTCGGATGATGACGCTCAGCGGCCTGCGCCGCCGGGGCTTCACGCCGAAGTCCATCCGCGACTTCGCCTCGCGCGCGGGCATCAGCAAGACGCAGCAGCTCATCGACATGGGCGTGCTGGAGTTGTGCATCCGCGAGGACCTCAACGACACGGCGCCCCGCGCGATGGGGGTGCTGCGTCCGTTGAAGGTGGTGGTGGAGAACTACCCCGAGGGCCAGGTGGAGATGCTGGAGGTGCAGAACCACCCGCAGAAGCCGGAGATGGGCACGCGCCAGGTGCCGTTCATGCGCGAGCTGTTCATCGAGGCGGACGACTTCATGGAGGTCCCCGCGAAGGGCTTCTTCCGGCTGGCGCCGGGCAAGGAGGTGCGCCTGCGGTCGGCGTACTTCATCACTTGCAAGGAGGTCATCAAGGACGCGGACGGCAAGGTGGTGGAGCTGCGCTGCACCTATGACCCGGCGACGAAGGGTGGAGACTCGCCGGATGGCCGCAAGGTGAAGGGCACGCTGCACTGGGCGCCGGGGAATGCGCCCTCCGTCGAGGTGCGGCTGTATGACCGCCTGTTCTCGGTGGAGAGCCCGGACTCGGATGACGCGAAGGACTTCACGACCTTCCTCAACCCGAACAGCCTGGAGGTCATCACGAACGCGCGCGTGGAGCCGATGCTGGCGAACGCCGCGGCGGAGTCCCGCTTCCAGTTCGAGCGACTGGGGTACTTCTACGTGGACCCGAAGGACTCGCAGCCGGGCCGGCCCGTGTTCAACCGCACCGTCACCCTGAAGGACTCGTGGGTGAAGGAGCAGGGCAAGGGCAAGTAGCGCTGGGGGACGCCAGGGTGCCGCCAGCCGTTTCGCGGGCGGCACCCGGCTTTCGGTAGGTCCCAGGATGACGTTCCCGCCCACGGTGCTCGTGGGCGTCCAGGTCCCGGTTGAAGGCGCGCGGCGTGGCACCGCCCCACCTGCACTCCGGCGACGCCGCGAGATGTTGGGCGACAGAGACTCTTCGCGCCGCGCGGGCTCCCGCATCCTCCTCGCCATCTCCTTCTCCTCGGAGCAGCGCCCATGCGTGCCGTGCCCTTGCTTGCCCTCCTCGTTCCGCTGTCCCTCGCTCAGGCCCGGAGTCCCTCGGGGCCGCCTCCGGCCGTCCGGGCCCGCGATGGGCGCGACGTCGAGGCGGCGCGGGGCACCCTCGTCGCGGCCGCGAGCGCCCCGGCGTTCGTCCAGGTCATCGAGCGCGAAGTGCCGGCGCTCATGAAAGAGGCCCACATCCCAGGCGCGGCCGTGGGGCTGATTGTCGGCGGCAAGCTGGTCTACGCGAAGGGCTTCGGCTTCGCGGACCATGCCGGCAAGGTGCCTGTGACGGCCGACACGGTGTTCATCGCCGCCTCGCTGTCGAAGCCCATCGCGAGCTGGGTGGCGATGCGCCTGGCCGAGCAGGGACGCGTGCGGTTGGATGCGCCGGTGGCCGATGTGCTGTCGCCGTGGCCGCTGCCGAAGAGCCCGTTCGACCCTCGCCTGATAACGATTCGCCGCCTGCTGTCGCACACCGCGGGCACGACGCTGGGCGGGTACCAGGGCTGGCTCGACTTCAAGGAACTGCCCACGCTGGAGGAGTCGCTGGCCGGAAAGACCAACGGCCGCGGCGGGGTGGAGCTGTTCGCGCCGGCCGGTGCGAAGTTCCAGTACTCGGGAGGGGGCTACACCCTGATGCAATTGGCCATCGAGCGGACCACCCAGCGCAAGTACGCGGACCTGGCGCGGGAGCTGGTGTTCCGCCCGCTGGGCATGAAGCACAGCAGTGTCGCCATGACGCCGGAGGTGCTGACCGGCGCGGCGCAGGGACATGGTGACGATGGCAAGCCCGTGCCGATGCGCTACTACGTCGAACAGGCGCCTTCGACCTTGAGCACCAGCCTCCATGACTTCGCCCGCTGGATGATTGCCAGCATGGCGAACACCGCCGGCGCGCATCCGCTGACCCCGGCGCAGCTGGCCCAGCTATACACCCCCGCGGAGCTGAGTACGCCGCGTGCACCCGGTGAGGCGGTCTACGGCCTGGGTCACTTCATCGAGCGCCTGGGGGATGGCAGCACCGCCGTGGGGCACGACGGGCGCAACCAGGCTGGCTTCCGCGCGAAGTTCTTGATGCGTCCGCAATCTGGCGACGGCATCGTGTTCTTCAGCAATGCTCGCACGGGTCTCGCTTTGGACCATATCGTCTGCCTTTGGGGCGCGGACGTGGCCAAGGTCGATGCGGCGACGGCCTGCAAGAAATAGCGAGGCGTTCGACCGAAGTGGGAGGGCACGGCTCGCCGCGTGAACAAGCGGGCCTACGCCTCCAGTCGCTTGCGCAGGAGGGGCAGTCGGCTGCGGCCCACTGGCAGTCGGGTGCCGTCCCGCAGGTCCACGGACGTGCGCGAGCCCTCCGAGGCGACGAGCTCGCGGATGTCCGTCACTCGGACGAGATAGGAGCGATGGATGCGGAAGAAGTCGGCGGGGAGCAACTGCTCGAGCCGCTCCAGGCTCTTCTCGCTCAGCTCGGTGCCCCCTTCTCGCAGGACCAGCTCCGCGTAGTCGCCCGCGCCCTGGATGTACGCGACGGAGTCCAGCGGGACGAGAACCACGCCTCCGCCCTTCCTCACCGCGAGGGTGCGCAAGGGCGTGGCCGCGCGGCTCCCCACGCGGCCGAGCGCGAGGGCCAGTCGCTCCGGCGTGTACGGCTTGGGCACGAAGTCCAGCACTCCCAACTCGAAGGCGCGCAGGGCCTGGTCGGTGTTCGCGGAGACCACCACCGTCAGGAAGGCGCCCGCGGTCGCCTCCGCGAGCAGCGTGAAGCCGTCCTCGCCGGAGAGGTTCAGGTCCAGCAGCAACACGTCCACGTCGCGCCCGGCCAACTGCGCGCGAGCCTCGTCCAGACTCGCGCACACGCGAAGCGGTGGGGCTCCCGGCCCCAACCACTGCTCGCACAGCCGAGCGAGGCGGCGGGCCGCCAGCGGTTCGTCCTCCACGATGAGCAGCCTCACGCCGGCACCTCCACCCGCGTCATCCACCCCTCCTCGGTGGGGCCGTCCTGGAGCCCCCACGCACCGGGGAAGGCCTCTTCCAGGCGCGCGCGCAGGTAGCGCGAGCCGGTGCCGTCACCTCCCCCTGGGCCCTTGCCCGTCCCCAGGGGGGCGAGGAAGGCATAGTGCCGCCGCGGCTGGGCGCCCTCGGTGACGAGGCTGCCCTGGAGCCGGAAGGTGTGGGGCGAGACGTAGCGGTTGTGGCTGAAGGCGTTCTCCAGCAGCGTGTGCAGCAGCGCGGGAGGGACGGGGGCATCCAGGTCCACGCCCTCGGTCTTGAGGCGGAAGGCCGTGCCCTGTCGGCAGCCCATGACGTCCAGGTGGGCGCGGCACAGCTCCAGCTCGCGGGAGAGCGGGATGGTCCGCTCCCCCGAGACGGCGAGCAGGTGCCGGTACACCGTGCCCAGCGCCTCGATGAAGCGCACGGCCTGCGCGGGTTGCGTCTCCACCCACTCACTCAGCGCGCCCAGCGTGTTCATCAAGAAGTGGGGCTGCAGGCTGCGCTTGAGCAATTCCAGTTGCAGGCGCTCCGCGGCGCGCGTCGCGCTCTCCAGTCGCTCCTGCTGGCGGCGCTGCTGCTGGGCATGCACCACCGTGAGCCAGAGCAGGAGTCCCCCGAAGGCGAGGAAGAAGCCCCGGTCGGAGAAGCCCCAGGGCTCGAACAGGTAGAGCGCCACGGAGAAGACGAGCCCCGCCAGCGCGCCCCAGGCTCCGGGTTCTCCCCTCCGCCGCGCGCGCACCACGAGCAGTGCGGAGACAACGAGCGAAGTCCCGAGCGCGACGCCCTGCTTGTTGTCGAACCCCGGAACGAAGGCGAGCGAGAGCAGCCCGAACCCCAGTCCCATCCACCGCAGCCACCGGCGTGGCTCGCCGAAGGCCGCGTGCACCGTCGCCGGCAGCAACGCGGCCACCGCCAGCACCGTCCCAGCCAGCAGCCTCAGCCGCACCGGGTGCAGCGGATAGAGGTAGTTGGCGATCCCGCGCCACGCCTCCAGGAGGACCAGCGTCGCGGCGCAGAGGCACAACACGCCCAGCAGCAGCGTGGCGAGTGCGTCGCGAGTGAGCCGCACGCGCGCGAGGTGGTAGAGCCCCATCAGCACCAGCGCACCCAGCGAGCAGAGCGCCGGCAGCAGGCCGAACATCCGCGTCTGGGCCAGGGCCACGGCCTCACCCACCTGCACGCGGTGGAGGGTCCCCACGGGCTGGAAGCCGAGCCGATGCGCCGACACACGCATCGTCAGCACATGAGGGCCCGGCGCGCTGAGCTCGGGGGGAAGTGGCAACTGGGCATCGATTCGTCCCGGAACCTCCTCGGCGGACGTGCGCCCCACCTGGCCGTTGCGGCCCAGGGGGCTGCCGTCCCACCAGGCCTCCCATGACCCGAGCATCGACAGGGCGAGGGCGGGTGTCGGGGCTCCGGCTTCCCGGGCGGGCACCTCCACCTGGGTGCGCAGCCAGAAGGGGCCCGTCCCCTCATTCACCTCGAGCCTGTCCACCGTGCGCCAGCCGTGCGTGTCCCCGGAGAGCGCCACCTCCAGGGGGAGGTCGTCGGCATGCACCTGGACCTGTCCCTCTTTCACGGACGGCACCGCGGCCGAGGCGGAGAGTGAGAGCGCGAGGACTCCCGCGAGGAGGGTGGACGACATCATGGGCGCAGCATACGCAGCGCGGCCACGCCCCACGCGCGTTTCGGCGACGCCGCGAGACGTTGGGCGACGGGGGCCCCACGCGGCACGCGGGCCCCTGCATCCTCCGCTCAGTTGCTCGCCTCTCGGAGGAAAGCCCATGCGTGCCGTGCCCCTGCTTGCCCTCATCCTTCCGCTGTCCCTCGCCCAGGCTCAGAGCCTCCAGATGGAGCCCCACACCTTCCAGGCTCGCGATGGCCGCAGCGTCGAGGCCGAGCTGGGCACCCTCACCGTCCCCCTGCGCCACGCCCGCCCCGACGGTCCGAATCTTCCCCTGCGCTTCGTGCGCTTCAAGAGCACGAACCCCTCGCCCGGCGCGCCCATCGTCTACCTGGCCGGTGGCCCGGGCGGCTCCGGTATCGATGCCGCTCGCCACGGCCGCTTCGACCTGTTCCTCGCCCTGCGGGAGGTGGCCGACGTCATCGCGTTGGACCAGCGCGGCACCGGCCAGTCGAACCCCCATGTCGAGCTGGTGCAGTCCTGGGCCATCCCGCTCGACCAGCCCGCGGACGAGGCGCAGCTCACCGCCGCGGTGAAGAAGGCCGCCGCCGAGGCGAGCGAGAACTGGACCAATGCCGGCGTGGACCTGGGCGCGTACAACACGGAGGAGAACGCCGACGACTTGGAGATGCTGCGCAAGGCGCTGGGCGCGCCGAAGCTCAACCTCTGGGGCATCAGCTACGGCACCCACCTGGGGCTCTCGTATCTGCGTCGCCACACGCCGCAGGTGGAGCGCATCATCCTCGCCGGCATCGAGGGACCGGACGACACCTGGAAGCGACCTGCCCACGCGGAGGCGCTGCTCGCGCAATGGGAGTCCGTGCTGCGCGCGGAAGGGGCCAAGGGACCGGGCCTGAGGGCGCGGTTGGCCAAGCTCTTGAAGTCGCTGAAGCGCGAGCCCCGCGCCGTTGAGTTCGCGGACGAGACCACGGGAGAGCGCCGCACCTGGCGCATCAGCCACTTCGACCTTCAGCGCACCATCTTCGAGATGATGCGGGACCCCACCATCTTCCGGCGCTTCCTCGCGATGCTCCCGGCGTTGGAGTCCGGAGACTTCTCGCCGATGGTGCCTTTCGCGAGCATGCTTCGCGAAGGGGGGATGCGGCCGATGTCGCTCGCCATGGACGCGGCCTCCGGCGTGAGCCCGGCGCGACTCGCCCTCATCCAGCGGGAGGCGGCGAAGGCCCTGCTCGGTGGCAGCGTCAACCCGGGACCCGTGCTCGCGGGAGATGTGCCGGGCGTGCGTGACTTGGGTGAGTCCTTCCGCGGACCGCTGAAGGCCTCGGTGCCCGTGCTCCTCATCAGCGGCACCCTGGATGGGCGCACGAGCCCGGACAACGCGGAGGCGCTTCGCCCCGGGCTCTCCAAGGCCACGCACCTGGTGTTGGTGGGCGCGGGCCACGACGGCCTCTTCCAGTCGGACCCGCGCATCCTCGAGCGGATGAAGTCCTTCATGAAGGGCGAAGCGCTCCGTGACGAGCGCATGGAGATCAAGGCGAAGCCCTGACGTCGGTGACTCATCAGCCGCACACCGTCACCCCGAGGGACTCTGGGTGACGGTGCAGCATGAGCAGCTCCAGGGACGCCGGGGAGCCGCCTGTCATTTCGAGGGCGGCACCCGGCATGCGGCATGTCCCAGGATGACGTCCCCGTCCACGGTGCTCGTGGGCGTGGGCGTCCAGCCGGCCGCGAGCCGGGCGTCGAGGAGCTCATCCGCGCTGGGGCGACGGTCCCACACGGAGACCGCGTTCACTCCGCCCAGTCACGTGGTGTCGAAGACGAGATAGCTCCCGTCCTTCCAGGGCACCACCACGTCGTGGGTGAACTCGTCCTGGACCACGACCTCGGTGACATCTCGAGGCGGTGTATCGCTGAAGCCCCAGCGCACCACGTCCTGGAGCAGCGTGAGCGGAGCCAGCTCGCGCTCCAGCGCGTCACGCTGGTCCTGGGACAGGCCCCTCCGGTCGTGGGTCAGCGGTGCCATGGCCTGGAGCGTAGCCCGTTTCCTTTCGGCAATCCCAGGTGGCGCCGCCATCAAGGGCGCCCGGCGGGGGCGGAGTGAAGACACCTCCGACGCACCACGCGTGGAGGGGGCTCCGCGGACGAGGGGAGCCTGGGGTTGTGTCCAACGAAGGGGTGACTCTCCACGACGGAGGCTCGGTCGAACTCGCGTCTCCTGCGACGAAAGTACCTGCGAGGACGGTGAGACATCAGCCCGCCTCGCTACCAGGAGAGTACCCATGACCTGCATGCACTGGCGCTGGCGTGTTGCCGCGACCCAGCGAGAGCTTGATGACGTGGCTCGCATCCGCTGGGCTGTTTTCGGCGGAGAGCTGGGACTGCTGTCCCCGCAGTCCGCGCTGTCCCGGCGGGAGGTGACGTGTGTCGACACGCTCGACACCACGGTGCACGTGCTCGTCTACGCGGGCCACGAGCCGGTGGCGACGATGCGCGTGGCGTTGCCCAACGCGGAGGTCGCGGCGAACCAGGGCGGGAAGGTCGGCCTCGAGATGGAGCAGCGGGTGGACCTCTCGGGTCTGCTCCAGCCGGGCCGGGTGGTCGCGGAGCCCTCGCGCTTCTGTGTGTTGCCGAAGTGGCGGCGCTCGGAGGCCGTCACGTGGCTGCAGGCGGGCATGTACGTGGAGAGCGTGCGCCGCGGGGTGACGCACTGGATTGCGTCCACGAACCTGGAGACGGACTCGCCCGAGGACGCGCTCCTCGCCTGGCGGGTGGCGGAGCACCGGGGGTGGCTGAGCCCTCACTGGCGCGTGGCCGTGCCCGACCCGCGGAGCGCCCCGGTGCAGCCTCGCAACCCCTACTACACGCCCGAGGAGCGGGCGCGGGCGGCGCAGGGGCAGTTGGACGGGCTGCGGCTGCCCAGGGCGCCCGTGCTCTTCGCCCGGACGATGGGGGCGCGCTTCATCTCGGAGCCGCTCTACGACGCGTATTTCCAGTGGTTCACGCTGCCGCTCGTCATGGCGCTCGATGAAGTTCCGGCGGACTCCGTGGCGTGCTTCCGCGCGCTGGAGCAAGGCCTGCGTCCGGCCGCCTAGGCCGGGACGGTTTCTCTCTTCCCTTCACCTTCAACACGCAGTGACCGGGAGCCTCGAAGGCACCGGATAGGAGACGTACGTGCAGACCCAGACGGAGCATGGCGTGGGAGTGAGCTGGTTGGCGGCGCTGGACGTGGAGGCGCGAGGCCTGGTGGCGGCGGTGGACGCGCGGCCCGATGGCCGGCGCCTCTTCGAGGGCACCATCGACAAGGCGGGCTACATCCACTACCTCGTCCAGACGTACCACTACGCCCGCTGGAGCACGCCCATCCTCCGCGAGGCGGGCGAGCGGTTGCAGCAGCTGGGCCGGCACCCGGAGCTCGCGGAGTTGTTGGTCCAGAAGGGGGAGGAGGAGCGGGGGCACGACCGGTGGTTGCTGTCGGACCTGAGGAACCTGGGGTGCTCGGAGGAGTCGGTGGAGACGGCGGTGAAGTGCCCGGCGGTGGAGGCCTATACCGGGTGGAACTTCTTCACGTCGCGCTCGGGTGTGCCCACGGCGGCGTTGGGGACGGCGTACGTGCTGGAGTACCTGTCGCAGACGCGAGCGGGCGTGTGGGCCGAGCGGCTGCGGAAGGTGTCCACGATTCCGAACATCCGCAAGTCGGTGACGTTCCTGCGCAGCCACGGGGCGCTGGACGGAGACCACGTCGCGGAGATGGCGCGGCTCTTCGCGGGGCTGACGGAGACGGAGGACCAGGAGGCGATCCTCTTCTCGGCCCGGGTCGCTCGGAGCGTCTACCCGTGCATCTTCCGTGAGGGCGTCACGGCCACTCTACCCCGCGAGAGGTAGAGACACGGGCATGCGGGCTGGGAGAACCTCCCGTTTGAACCCAAGCTTGCGGGAGGCACTTTCCCACGGAGTCCCTCGCGGCGGATGGTCGCGAGGGCGTGCGGGCTGAGTCAGACAGGTCTGTTGAGGTGGGCGACCTGGTAGAGGAAGTCGGCGCGGCAGTCGACGCCGAGCTTGTCGAAGAGGTTGCGCACGTGTGTCTTGACGGTCTCGCCGGAGATCTCGAGCTCATCGGCGATCTGCCCGTTGGACCAGTTTCGAAGCACGCCCCTCGCGACGTCGAGCTCGCGAGGGGTGAGCTTGCGTTGCATGTGAAAGGGGATCGGGATGGAGTGGGGGAGCTCGGACAGGAGGAGGGCCCACTTGGGCGTGCTGTCATCGGAGGGCAGCTCGACGAAGCGGCAGGTGCGGTAGGCCTCGGGATGATTGAGGACCCAGAGGTTCTTGCCGAGCCGCGCGTCCGAGTTCATTCCGATGAGGGCGTCCAACCGCTCCTTGAGGACGCGAGGCAGCCCGGAGGTCTTGTCGATGTCCGAAGGCGTGGGGAACCAGCGCTCCAGCAGCGAGGTGGCGAGGGGCGTGCGGTGCACCTCGCGCGCGGGCGGTTCGAAGACGAGATAGGCGGAGTTCTTGCGGAGGTAGAGCTCTTGAAGCAGCTGGGCGCCGGCGGCCATGTTCTGGACCGCCTGGCAGTTGTCCAAGGTCGTCGCCCAGGTGCTGGTGATGCTGGAGAGGGCGATGGCGTTCTGGGAGGTGAAGGGGCGTCGCTCGTGCCGGTAGAACGCGAGGGCGGCGACGAGGCCCGGGCTGATGGGCACGAGGACAGCCATGATGTGTTCGAAGGGCAGCCTCAATTCCAGGCTGCGTTGGTAGATGAGGGTGCCTTCGTACTCCGCGCGGGAGAGCAGCTGGGTGTCGAAGACAGGCACGCCGGGCCGGGCGAGGATGGGGGCCCGCAAGAAGTCCTGCTCGACCAGGCCGGCATACTCATTGAGGATGGGAATGGGAGTGCCTGGGACGTGCCAGCGGAAGTCGGGGGCTGGCGCGAGGCGCATGATGCACAGGGCCATGGAGTCTGCCTGGACGAACTCGAGCAGCGGCTTTCGAGTCGCTTCCAGCAGCTTCGGCAGGAATGGCGAATTGAGGGCTGCGGTGACCTTCTCCCGGACCAAGAGTTCACTTGAAGTGAAGTCTGCTGGGTTGAACATCCGGCGCTCCTTGTCAGGCAACCCCGTGAGGTGTGCGGGGATATCCCTACTTATAGGCCCTGGCTGGAAATCATTCCCTCCCCCCCAGGGGTGATTGACGGAAAACCAATCGGGCATGGCCCCCGGGGTGGCGGGTCAAAGGGGACACGGTGTCCGCGCTGGACGGAGACCCTTGGGACACAGCGCGGTCCCAGAGCGTCAAGTGAGGCGGTCGAGTGCAGCGTGCCATCGGGTGACTTGTCCTGGCGTCACGTCGAGGCGCGCAAGCCACAGCTGGAAGTAGTGCTCCAACTCGGCGGACCGGGGATGCCTCCCCCGGTGATAGCGAATGAAGTCCTTGTAGTTCTGGACCTTGTCCGCGCGGAGCATGTCGTTGACCTCGGGCTCCTTGCTGAGCGCGATGTCTTCGGGGGTCTTCAAGTCCGGTCGATGGGACAGGGCGGCGTTGGCTGTCTCCCGGTAGTCCAGCGCGAGCGCGAGGATGCGCGGGTCTTCACTCACGCCGTCGACAGGCGGCAGGGAGAGGTCCGCGTTCATGGCGAGCGCCTGGGTCCAGGCGGCCGTGCGCTCATCATCCTCCTGCACCAGGGGATGCAGGCAGTACGCGCGTTGGGCCTGCTCGGTCGCGCCCAGGGCTCGGAGGACCCACAGCCCCTCGTCGATGTGTTGCAGGTAGAGAACGCCCGACCGTCGAGCGCGGCGCTGTCCGTAGAACCTCTGAATCGCGAGGTACTCGCGAGCATCCGCGTCCATCCCATGAGGATGACAGTCGGCCGCGGTGGGCTCCACCTTCAACAGCGCCAGCGATTCTGGAGCCCCGCGGCAGTTGCGTGACGGGGGCCTGCGCATGGGCCCTCGGCTGCCCGTCCGCGGGACCGCCGCCAGCGCAACACGTCTTGGCGGCGGTCTTGGTTGGGGGGCCCTTCGCGCGGGACTACCGCGGGCGGGCGTTCATCGTCTCGACCTTCTTCCGCGCGTCCCCCAGAGGGGGCACGTTCCACTTCGCGCGCTCCTCATCGGTGATGGAGGGGTCCACGGTGTACAGCTCCCACTTTCCTTCCACGACGCGGAACTGCGTCCCGTACAACTGGGGCTTGCCCAGGTTCATCAGTTCGCGGTCCTTCGAGGCCGCCGCGAGCCAGCGCGCCTGCTTGAGCGCCGGGTCCAGCTCCGAGGCCTTCACCGCGAGCGAGTGGGAGCGCTGGAAGTCGGCCACCTCCTTGCCGTGCTGGAACACCATGGCCGCGTGGAAGTAGTCGAGCGCCACCTTCGCGCCGCCTCCGTCCAGGATCTGCTTCACGCGTGCGCGGCGCGCCTCGTCACGGGCGCTGACGACCTTCCAGTCGAGCTTCGTGACGTCCGGGCCCATCCGGTCACCCTGGTCCGCCTCGTAGATGCCGAGCAGCTCCTCGTTCGCGCCCTTCAGGGTCGCCGCCTTGTTGGCCTTCGTCTGGGCGACGGCCTCTGCCCAGCGCGTGTCCGAATGCAGCGCCGTCAGGTCCGTGTCTCGCTCCAGGTGGGCAGAGTCCTTGAATCCGCGCTCGTTCGCGAGCCGCAGCGCCGCGAAGGCCGCCTCCTTGTCTCCGGCCAACGCCTGGCAACACGCGATGGAATAGGCGCTGTTCGAATCCGCGGCCGGGTCCGCCCGGTCGGCCTCGCTGAGCATCCGCGCGCATTCGACGTACTGCTTCTGGTCATAGGCCGCCATGCCTTGCGCCTGCAACGCCTTGACGTTCACCGGCGCGCTCGGGGTTGGGGCTGGCGCTGGGGCAGGCGCCTGCGAGGAGGTTGCGCAGCCGGGCGACAAGGTGAGGGCACAGGCGGCGATACAGATTCCCGCCAACGGCTTCCATCGCTTCGCGAGCATCGGGCTTCCTTCTGGGTTTCCACCCACCACGGGGAAAGCCCCCTCATATCCCAGCCACGCGCGAGCGGCCTGTTCGTGTCTCGAGATCCCGGTGCGCTCTCCTCCGTGCGCCAGCAACGGCCGTTCGCTCAACGGGTCTGATACCGGGCTCCGGCTACATCCTGGCGACGGCGCGGGTGCGTCGAAAGCCTCGACCGTGATGCACACCGTCGACGACTGTCTGCCGTTGATGGCCGTGCGCCCTCCCTGGTGCGGACACGTCGCGGGCATGGGCGCCTGCGCACGGAGGATCGGCGGTCTTCTTCAGTGGCGTGCCCGCTGATGGATGCACGGGCCTCCCTTCGTGGCGCGGGTGTTCCCGTCCACCCTGGGGCGGCCGCCAGGGCAGGGCGCCCGAGGAGAGCTGCGCCCCTAGTTCCAAGGGTAGGACGGCTCGAAGGTGCTGTGGTCGCTCAGCTCGAAGGGGAGCTTTCCTGTCACGACGAGGCCCACCTCTCGGCCCTGTCGGACGCGGCCGGGGACGCCATCCGGGCCGAGTCCTCCGCCTTTGTTGCTCAGGGGAATACCGATGCGCACGCCCAGGGACCCGTAGATGCCCGTGAGGAACGGGGTGAGCTGCAGCCCGGTGGTGGGCAGGTGCTCCTGGGTTCCCGTGGAGTGGTAGACGCCCAGCTCCAGTCCGGCGAAGACGAGGGTGCCCTGGATGCCGCCGGCGAGGCGGGCGTGTCCCTGGGTCATCCACTGGGCCTGGGCGAAGAGCCCCAGACTGTGGACGTCGTTCAACCAGTTGAGGGTGGTCTCCAGCCCCAGGCCGAAGCGGGGTTGGTCCGCGAGGTCGTGGATGCTCACGAGCGGGCCGACGGTGAGCCAGCGCTCATCCTTGGGGAAGGAGATTTGTGCCTGCGACGCGAAGGGGAGGAGGACGAGGACGAGGGCGAGGAGGAGACGTGGGGGCATGGTGTGCTCGAGTTGCAACGCGCGGACCCTGGGGATGTCTCATCGGTGAGGTGGTGGGGACGTGTGCAGCGGGGTGCACGGTGCGCAGGGGATGGCACGAAGCGCCGAGACGCGTCGGCTGCGTGCCTGTGGAATGCTCAGGTGCTCCGTGACGCGATGAGCACGAGGTTGCGAGGAGACAGCCGCGGCTCGAAGAGCTGGAGGAGGTCGACCGCGAAGCCGAGCTCTTCCAGGAGCATCGCGCGATCCAGCAGGAGCACGACCTCCAACGCCCTCGCGAAGCGGTCCCTCAGCAGATGGCAGAGCAGGAGGTCCCTCGTCTCGGCGCGAACGGACACCTCGAAGGCCTCCAGTTGGGCGACGGTCAGGCTGGTATCGAGTCCCAGGCGCTCCAACCGGTCGCGCGCGTAGAGGGCGAAGGGGCCGTCATAGAGCCCTTTGGGCGCGTCTCCCGCTCTCACGAAGTCCTGCTCGGGAAAGTGCTGCTTCGCCAGGAGATGGAAGGCGAAGCGCCACGCGTACACCCGCTTCATCCTCGCGAACTCCGCGTCGGTCTTCCGCGGGCGTCCCCGCGTCGTCAGCGCCAGGGCATGTGGGGTGAATGGGAGAGGATGCTCGCGCCCGACGCGGGAGACCGGGTAGTCCCGAGGGAGCTCCAGCTTGTCGTAGCAACAGCCGATGTTCAGGACGAAGCCCGCCCCCTGGCTCTTGCGGATCTGCGTCAGCGCGAGCGGCCCGCAGGTGTGCAGTCCGAGGGACGCCCGGTCCTGGCCGGAGAAGAGCGGATCGATTCGCGGCTGGAGTCCGTCCTCGACGGAGGCCTGGATGAAACACAGGGTGTCCTCGCCGGAGGGGCGGGTTCTCGTCAGCCACCGTCGCCCCTTGTCCTGCAGGGCGGCGTCCCGATCAATGCTGTGGAAGGTCCATCCGAACGTCCGAGCACAGAGGCGCGCGAGGTGCCCCATGCCGCCGCCGATATCGACCGCCTGTTGGATGGCGCGTGTCCTCGGCCCGAGCAGGGAGAGCATCCGCTCGAGCTCGTGGGCCTTCTTGTCGCTGAGGCCCTGTCGCTCCATGACGGTGAGCGGGTGACGTCCTTCGTGCCAGGGCAGCGCTGTCAGTTCCTCGAGGGCGCCCAGCAGCGCACTCAAGGAGGCGGGAGGGGTGTCCACGAGTGCCCCCTGGTCCAGCCGCCGCTCGCCCGCTTCATCGAGCGACCGGGCATAGGCCAGCCAGTCCTCGGGATAGGAGGCGACGGACTCGGGCCAACCCTGGAGGATGGAGCGGGACCAGAGCGGGGACCAGGGCTGGAGTTGGTGCGTGAGCGCCTCGAGCCGCGCCTGGAAGTCCATGGTGGCGCATCCTATGCGCGGCCGCGGTCGTCCGCTGGGGCAAGCGAAGCGGGTGACGTCGTACGTGGTGGTCCTTCCCTTTTCGCCGCCGTCCCTGGATGCGGGACGTGTTGTCAACCTGCCCCCCGAACTGGAGCAGGCCCTGGTGAGCACGTGGGGGAATCAATCTGACAGTGGATTGCCGAAGAAGTAGCGCGTGCCATCGAGAAACGGAGCACTCCGTGGGCTCGCCAGGAAGTCCTCGGCGATGGCGCTTGCACTGAGGGGCTGAAAGGACCGATCTGCCTTGTAGAAGGCACTGCAGTCGATGCCTGTGGATGCTTCGAACTTTCGGCGGTACGAGAAGGGGAAGTATGGCTCTCGTGCCTTCGCGACGATGCTCTTCGCCATTCGCCGGGTACTGGTAGGCTCGCCCAACCAGAGGCACACGTCCGTCGTTCCGAATCGCTCAGCCAATTCCTTCCAGCGTCGCTCAACCATCCTGCAATAGTCGTCGACACTTTCGAACTCATCGGGGAGTGGCAGGAGCCCCTCCGGATGGAGAATGTCGGAGAGCATTTCTGGAACGCTGGGAATGTCTGGAAGGTTGTGAGTCGCCCGATGGAATGCGACAAGAAGGGGCACGTCACCCAGCTTGCCTCGGCTGGCAA
The DNA here is from genome assembly GCF_000331735.1 of Myxococcus stipitatus DSM 14675. Lineage (GTDB taxonomy): Bacteria > Myxococcota > Myxococcia > Myxococcales > Myxococcaceae > Myxococcus > Myxococcus stipitatus. The sequence continues at coordinate 3,487,809 of NC_020126.1, forward strand.
TGGCTTCCGCAGCATAGAAGCTTAGATCGTAGCCTTCATGGCGCTTCAGGGTCTCCTTGAGGCTGGCGAAGATGTCACTGGGGCCTGCATCGCCTAGCAGGATGCAGGCTGCCTGCTCAAAGGTTCCACCGAGGTCCTCTTCCAGAAGAGGAAGCAAGTGCGGAAGAGCGCCGAAGTCGCCCTTCTTGGCCCGCGCAAACGCGAACGCCCAGCCATACCAGGGTGTTCGCTTCCAGTTGCGTGGTGGCGGGGCGTCCGGGGGAACCGATGTCGCGCCAAAGTAGCCTCGGCGCTGAAAGTCGAGGTAGTCGAACTCGTACTTTGAGTCGTCCATTTGTCACCTCATTCCTGGAAGGCGTTGAAGGCCGCGTCAATGTCCCTGCACGAGGGGCACAGTTGCCCATGGGCTTGCAGGTTGGTGTTGTCGGATTTCGACTGATCCCCTGTGGGGCATCCGCCTGCCGCTTTGGGCGTGAGGTGATTGACCTGTCGCTCCTTGCGAACCTCCGCGACAGAGGGAGACCGGCCTAGTTTGACGGCCAGTTCTCGTTGAACCCTTCGTTCCGAGGGGATCCCTGCCTTGCGCTGATAGGTAGGGCGATAGGCATTCCACGAGCTTTCGATGGCGCGCTGTTGTGCGCGGCGCCCAGGACCTGGCGGAGGGCGGCCGTAGAAGACATCACACGGCGGCTCAGGGAGTACTCGCGTCTTTTTCGTGCACGTGCAGCCTTTGCGTTCCTTCGCCCTGGCGGCAAGCGACCGATATTGTTTCTTCATGTCGCGCGCCAAGGTCCTGCGTTCTCCATCCGACATCGGATTGTTCGGGCCGCGCAGTCGTTGCCTCTCCAGAACTTGCTTGTCGATATTGTCCAGGTACCACTCGTCTCGCGACATCGGTTTGCCCTCGGCGTGCTTGGGGCCGCCGCAGCATGGGCACTTGTTCTCGGCTATCCGGCCCAACGCGACCTTTACCATGGTCTCCGTGTTGGGCATGGGGGGCGTGCTGCCCGGATAGCTCGCGTGATTGCTCGTCGTGATATCGAGGTGCCGGCAGACGTTTTTGCCCTCGACGACGACATCCATTGAGTGAGCCTGGAAGTAGGTTTTGCCCGTGATGGTGTGCGTCAGCATGCTGCCGCCGAAGTTCCTCGTGGCAGCCTCGTTTCCCAGTGGCGAGGACTTGTAGAAACTCTGCCCCTTGAGCGCGAGTGGCTTGCCGCCGATCATGACGGTCTTGCTTCCTTGTTGAAGATCCCGGGCGGAAGACGTGTTCGGGTAAGGCACGGGCACGGGCCCCGCTGGAGGCGGCGGCGGACTCATGCAGACGTCGGGAAATGCCGCGATGACCTTCGCATCGCCAGCCTGGTGTGCGACTTCCATCCCATTCGCGTAGACCTTCTTGCCCATGAGCCTACCCCCCTCTTTCAAGGACAACCGCGGCCCGTGCACCTTCATCGTTGCCGGCGAACCCGATCGCCCGCGGACCTGGCGCATACTTTCGCGCCCAGCTAGCCATGGCCCAGAGCAACCCACACAATCCACCGGCGGCTCCCGTGTCTCCCAGTGGCTCTGCTGACAGCCAGAGTGGGAACTCAGCACGGCGCTCACGCAGCAGACGTGAGACGAGCAGCGATTGCTCCTTGAAATAGAAGCTCTCTCCTGAGGCGTCGGAGACGCGGAAGTCGAGCTCATGAAGCTGTAGGTTGGCTTCGCGCAAGGCACCGCGCGCCGCGGTGATCAGGCCATCCGCGCGCAGCGGGAGGTCGTTGTCGAGGGCCGCGGATTCCTTGCCGAAGCCGAGTCCGCGTAGCGTCGCCAGTGCCTGCATCCTGTCCGGGGAGAGCAACATCGCGGCGGCCGCCTCACCCGGAATGATTCCATCGGAGTTTCCCTCGACCAGGAGGCGCTGTTGGTCGGAGAGTCTGAGCAGCGTGCGTGCGCACAGCATGGATTCCGCTGCGGCGACAATGCATGGCTGACCCGTGCGAACAAGTGCACGGCCTCGCTCGAGGGCCACATATCCGCCGTAGGAGCCTTCATTGAAGACGTGCAGGTTTTCAGGCGCAATCCGCAGGTCGAGCGCGTTGGAGAGTGCCTCGGACAGGAGCGGGATGGAGCAGGAGAGTCCGTGGAGGAGAAGGGGGCGGGCCAGGAACAGAGGTGTCTGCTCGAGTTCAAGATGGTCTACCTGTCGCGCGATATCCCGGAGTGCGTAGGTGAGCAGTGCAATCCACCGCTCGTCAGCCGATGCCTCTTCACGCAGAGGCGTGAGGAGATATGAAGCGACGATCTCGCGTCCGTCGTCATCATGGTAGGGGGAGATGCTCTTGCGCGTGAGTCCAGCGCGCATCGCCGCGCATGAAGTCTGCCAGGTCAGGCCCACGGGAGTGGCCATGCCCGCCGCCCGGATGTACGTGGGACGGGTCATCGTGACTGTCCTCGACGTTGCTCGCGCAGCCAGGTGACCGCGGCGCCGAGCCCGGCGAATACGGGTTTGCCATTACGATGGCCGAGAGGAGTGGACGCTGTTCTAGCAGGCCGCTCGCCTATCAGGATCTCCCGCAACGCCGTGAGCTTTTTGCGAAGAGGTACGCTGGTACGCCAGACCAACATGGCGAGCCCGAGATGTGGCTCGAGCGTGATGGTATCCAGTACGGGGGTCCGGAGAAGATCTCCATCGAGAAAGCGAAACCTGACTGGGAGGTTCAGGGTCGGAATGACGTAGTGGACGGGTCCTTCTTCGGCCATGTGGACGCAGCGGATTCGCTCGCCGCCCCGGAAGTGCGGGAATTGCTGGTCGACCGGCGCACACTGGTGGTAGCGGCTGTCAAAATCCGCGGGGAGAAAGGGTGCACATTCGTCGCGCCAATGCTCATCATAGGTGCCTCCATGGGCAACGCGTGGTTGCCAGGCACGACCCACGCAGCCAAGGCCGGCGGGCTCGTGGCGGTCTCGCGGTGACGAGATGGTGTCACCCCTCCGTTCGATGTTGGGCACGTGTGTGTTGACGATGAGTGCTGCACTTCGATGCGGATGGAAACCCATTCCGACGAGGTTGCGTGGCTCGACGACCACGTGCCCGGCACCGCGGCTATCGTCCTGGCCTCCGAAGGCCAACTCGAAGGTGAGTGGCATCTTGATGAAGGGGAGGGGCTTGCTGGCGACAACGCCCCTGAGCGAGCGCTCCCAGCGCCTCTCTCCGTAGACCATCAGGTCTTTGGTACGACCCTGCACCTCGAGGCGTACAGGCAACACCGTGACCCGCTGACTGCCAGGCGCGACCGCACTACCGACAACGATGACGTCCGTGAGTGGTTTCTCAAGCACGAAGTCGCACTCGTACCGAACACTGGAGGAGCCCGGATTGCCATAATGCTCATCGGCGGTGACGAGCGGCCGCTGTTCAGTGGCCAGCGTCATCTCGCCCCGTGTGTTCGTTTGGAATGTGCCCTTGAGGGCAACGACGCAGTGGTCTCGAGCGCCTTTGTCAGTCGCGACGCTCAGTCCAGCTTGAAGTCCGGTCGTATTGGAGGTGATCTCCATGGTTCTGAGATGCCAGGTTACCAGTAGGACACGGGTGATTTTTTCATCCTACCACGGTGAATGAGGTCGCGCCCCGAGTTCGCATGCCAGGGATTCGCGGCGGGTCAGCCCTTCCGCGCGCGAGCCTCGAAACAGCCTGCTCATGAGGCGGGTGCCACGCTCTGGGCCGTTCATGTCATGTTCTCTCTGCCGAGGTGCTATGCCTCATCGCCCTCGCAGGTGATGTGCTTGAACTGCTCCAGGGGGGCCTCCCGCTTGACCGGTGGCTTCAGGGTACGCAACGCCACTGCGCGCCGTGCCACCATCCTTGTGCTTCCCCTGCGAGCGGTGCTTGTCCCGCAACGTCGCAGGGCAGGGCGTGCGCGGTGGAGCCCCTGTGTCTGGGAAGTTCTCGACTCGGCGGGCATTCCGAGCGGACGACGCGAGGCGGGCAGCGCAGTCAAGACGCGGTGCCATGCGCAGATGCGTCCAAGCCGCAGATGGTGGCGCCGGGCGCGGTGATCGCCTCGGCATTGGCCTGGCAGGACGGGGTGTCCCAGCCGACGTTGTCACAGTGGTTGCACGAGGCGAACAGGGTGGCGGGGATGAGGCGCTCCCCCTCGCCCGCAGAGACGAAGCCCACCACGGTTGCCGGGCGAAGGCAGTGGATGCTGGAGAAGAAGCTGCGCGTGCTGGCGCAGCCGTACGGGGTTCAGGGCGAGGAACTGGGTACCCTCCTGCGCAGCGAGGGGTTGCACGAAGCGCAGTGGCAGGAGCGATAGACCCCCGCCGCTCGGGCGCTCTCGCGCAAATCCTCGGACCTCTGCCAGCCAATCAGTCCTCGGGATAAGAGGCGACGGACTCGGGCCAACCCTGGAGGATGGAGCGGGACCAGAGCGAGGACCAGGGCCGGAGATAGTGCGTGAGCGCCTCGAGCCTGGACGTCCACGGTGGCGCGGCTGTGGCCGTCCGCTGAGACAAGCGAGATGGGTGACAGGGCGCGACGTCGAGAGTGCCGGGCTCACCCCCAGGTCGAGCAGCCCGGCCGCACGCCAGCTTTTGCCACGGCAACGGCGTGAGCGGACGACGTCCAGGCGAGGTGCCGCACGTGGGCCCGAAGCCTTCCGGGCCCACGCATGACGCAGGGTTCAGCCGGGGCGCGGAGTTGTAACGGGCCTTGCGCGTGAACAGACGATGGGCGCCATGCGGCGGCCCCTCGAACCGGGAGTAGCCGACGAGGAACTGCCCAGGCTTCATCGAGGTGCCCGCCGCGAAGGTGTCGCTCCAGGGCGCGGAGGCCAGGACCTGGGGCGCGCCCGGGGTGCTGTCGAACGCCATCGTCCGGGCACCGTGAATCCTGTTGCGCGCCGAGCTCTCGAAAGGACGCGAGGCCCAGAGCACGAGCGACGAGCTCCCGTCGGAGACGACCGTCGGACGCTGCTCGAGCGAGGACTCCACGGGGGACACCTCCCAGGGGGAGGTGTCCAGCACGACGCCGTCGGGGCTCACGCGCGTGGCGCGGACCTGTGACCCCTCCATCCACGCGACGACATGATTCGTGCCGTCGAACGCGACGGACGGGGTGCGCAGGCCCGGGGCCCACCCACTGATGGGGAAGGGATCGATGTAGGGGGCGTCGGGGGACGTCCCCTTCGGCTTGGCGTAGACGCGCCGGATGTTCTTGCCCGGGCTGTTGAAGCTCGTGCTGAGCACCACGAGGAAGTGCGTTCCATCGAAGGAGACCGCCAGGTCCTGCTCCAGGGGGCCGCGCCCCACGAGCCGTGATGATGCACCCTCGGGGAGCACGACATTGTTTGTCTCGACGTAGTTACCGACGAGCGCGTCCCACGAAGGGTCCGAGTCCGGGGAATGCCACGCCACGAGGCACGTCTTCGTGGCGCACGCGAGCTGCGGCCGGGCGGTGGGGGCTCCGCTCATCTGGATGCGGAACTCGGGTTTGACGGGAGCGCCGAATGGGGGGACCCGTCGCGCCATGATGTTGCCGGTGGTGGAGGACAGGGCCTCCGTCCAGGTCACGAGGAAGCCCGTGCTGTCCGCGGCGATGGAGATTCCCTGTGGAAAGCGGGCCGCAGCGGAGCCCGTGCTCAAGCGGATGCCCGTGGAGTCCAGCACCTCACCCGAGGCATTCAGTCGGGTCGCGTAGACCTGGAGCCCCTCTCCGTGGATGTCGTGGCGCGCATCCACCCAGGCCGCCAGGTAGCTCGACGTGCCCCAGGCAAGGGCGGACTCGGTTTGAGAGAGGTGCGCCGGGCCCGACCTCGTGGCCCCCACCGGTCGCTCCGTGGAGAGCACGGGCCCTGACTGTGGCGTGGCACCCCACGCGAACCCCTGTGCGCCCGACATCCCGAGCCCCCGTTGACCGAGGTGCCGGGGGGGCTGGGCGTGGCGCTGGAAGATGACCGTACCGTTGGCGCTGGGTGGGTCGAAGGGCCGCGCGAGACCTCGCTGCTCCTTGACGGTCTCCAGCGAATCGGAGGAGGGTCTGGGGCGGGGGAGGCGTGGGTGAGGGTTCGCGGCGAGCAGCCGCATCTTCCGTGCAGGAGCTCATCTGATGGCAGGTAACGCGCCGACGCCTCCGCCGCACACGACGCTCCTCTACTTGGAAGCGGGTGGTAGCAGCTTCTTCTCCGCGAACTGCCAGGCGCTGCTCATCAACGCCAAGCTGAACCCGGATTGGTTCGGCTCCTACTCCAAGGTGGACAAGGTCTGCTCCAAGGCGAGGAGCAGGTGCAGTCAGTGGGACAATGCATCGGACGCGGAGCGGGCCCAGGGATTCGCGAATGGTCCCAGCCCGCGGAGGGGAACCGCGCTCGAGCCGCCCACCGCGGGAGACAGGTACCTGTCCCAATGTCAGTCGGGGCACCTGGTTCGCGACTCGAACTTCCGGGAGGGGGGAAGGTCCTCGGATGGCCTGAACCGCGATGCGCGGGGTGACCCCTGTCGCAACCTGGTGGATGGCTACACCGAGGGCGGGGCGCCTTCGGTGCCGATGCAGGGCCTGGCGAGTGATGCCCAGCACGAGCATGGCGTCATCACCCGATATGAGAACGCCGACGCGCGGCGACAGCGTCGGTACAACCAGGCGAACGGGCTGCCGACGCGGAGCTATCCCGAGGCCGACCGTCAGCGTGACGAGGATGCACGCACCCAGGTCTATCTGGACGACCACCAGGAGAAGTGGCGCGCGGCGGAGGAGGCCGCGCAGAACCAGCCACCTGGCGGGGGCGCGACCAGCGGGGCTGGCGCGGGAGGATCCGCGTCGAGTGGGGGCGCTCCCGGCGGCGCCTCCGGCTCTGGACTCGGGCAGGTGACCTCTCCGACGTGTGCTCCTGGAGAGGTCGTCGATGGGCAGACCGCGGCCGAGTGCATCAACAGCTGGCGCAAGAAGGCCGAAGCGCAGATGAAGCAGTCGGTCGCCGACTCGATGGAAGAGAACGTCGAGAACAGCATCCCTCCGGCCAGCTTCCAGGGGGACCCGTCCTCGAGCGCGTCGCTCCAGGACCAGTACCAGGCGCACCTGGATCAGCAGGTCATGACCGCCACCGCCGCGCACCAGGCCGCACAACAAGGAACACCCGAGGCGAGGGAGGCCATGGGGAACTTGATGGAAGCATCACGCGATGCGAACCTCTTCCGCTCCTCGCGGTGCCTGGCGGAGCAAGGTGCAAGGCTTCGCGGAGTGCCTGGCGCGGGGGCGCCCAACACCGTGGGGCGTGCCTGAAGGTAACGAGTTGCAGAGGACGTCTGGAGGAACGATGACCATCGAAGCCGTTGCGAGCACTGCGCAGACCTTCCTGAAGAGCCATATCCGCAAGAACGACTTCTTCACGCCGGATGACGAGCTCGACCCGAACGACGCGAGCTCCGCTCGGTTGCATTTCTTTCGGGCACTGCCGCACCCGAAGCTGCCCAACACCATCATGTATACGTTCTCGTACGGACGGGCCTTCAGCGAGGGCGACGACGAGCTCCAGGAGCTGGTGCAGGGGTGCCTCGACGCCTTGAAGCAGGCGCATCCCGAGGTCTCCCAGTTCGATATCCACATCCGACTCCAAGCGGGCTGAGCGGCGCGTTCCAGGGCGGGGTTCACGAGAGGCGAGGTGAGGGATGAGTCTGGCGCATGCGTTCCGGAGGGTCAGCGGTCCCTCGCTCGACGACTGTCACATCCTGGCGGACCGCTGGGATGGCAAGCCCTGGGTGGAGGACCACGCGGAGTCGTGGGTGGTGCAGGTCTCGGATGGGAGGATGCATGCGCTCAAGTCCCAGGTGGGGTGGCTGACGGGCCTCTGGCGCTCGCCCTCGGGAAGGGTCTACGTCTCCGAGGGCGGCAGCGAGCGGGGTGGGATTCACGTCTCTCCGGGCAAGGACCCTCGGGCGCCGCAGTGGGAGTTCCAGGAGCTGCCGCTCGTGGCCATGGGGGTCTGGGGGGTGGATGACCGGTTCGTCCTGACGTGGGGCCCGCGCGAGGACAAGGACGAGGAGGGGATGTTCCGGTGGGACGGTCGCTCCTGGGAGCTCATCCCGTCTCCTGGCGAGGTCATCCAGGTCCACGGTGTGTCGCCCGAGTTCGTCTACGCGGTGGGGCGCAAGGGGCTCATCTCCCGGTGGGATGGCTCGCGCTGGCACACGGTGCCTTCCTTCACGCGCGCGATGCTGACAGGCATCCACGTCGAGAGTCAGGACGAGCTGTATGCCTGTGGTGGCAACGGGATGATGGAGGGCTCGGTCTACGGCTGGTCTGAAGTGGTCGAGTCGCCGGGGATGGTGGTGAACGTGACGAAGTTCCGGGACGAGGTCCTGGTGGCGGGAGCGGCCTCCGGGCTGCTGCGCTTGAAGGGCAACACCCTGGAGCCGGTGGAGCGCTCGCTGGCCGCCATGGCGATGGACTCCCGGGGGAGACTGGTGGTCGCGTCCCCCGAGGAACTGGCGGATTCGACCAACGGGCGGGACTTCCGGCGCAAGCCCTTGAGCGAGTTCGTGGCCCTCACAGAGGGCGTCCCCACGATGTGGTAGCGCGGGTGGGGCCCCGGTGCTCTCTGGGCTGGGGCGCGTGCGTGAGCGGGGGCATCGCTCCTGGCAGGCTGCCTCCCGAGTCTGGCATCAGCGAGGGGGGGCAATGTCACTCCTCTGTTGGACAAGGGGACCTGGGTTGCATGCGGTGTGGCTGGACCGTTTTTGAGGTTCCCATATCCGCATGACGAAGTTCCCAACGGGCGCGTTGAATTACCGCAATCTGTCATGGTGCGCCCTTTCATCAGATCCGGGGCCGAGCGCCGCGAGGGACCTTCGAAGGTGAGTGTTCGAACCACGGTGTCTGGCGTTACTCCGTGCCGTCGTGGGGAGTGGTGACTGACCCGGTCTGACTGCCTTTGATGTTTCTCGTTTCCAGCAGGATAGTCGTACCGCTGTGACGTGGCATGGCTTGCTCAACCTGGAGTCCTGTCGTGGAGACCTCATGAAGCTCATCTCGAAGTCGCTGTTCGCGGGTGTCGCTGCGCTGGTGCTGTCGCCGCTGTCTGCTTCGGCGCTGCCGCCGGACTGCGACGAAATCTGTTGGGAGCTCGAGGCATGTAACACCACGTGTGCCGTGCCCTGGACCACGCGCATCATCAATTGCGGAATCTGGGAGGACCAATACCATCAGCCGGGTTCGTGCCAGCCCTCGCTGTCCGAGGGCGGCGAGGAGGAGCTGATGTCCTCCGGGCCCGTCGAGGATGTCAACGCGTCCTGGGAGGAGAACTCCGAGCAGTAGGTCGGGCACCGGGGCTGCGTGCCAGGTGCGCGTGGCCTCGTGTGGTCGTGCGTCAGCTTGCGCGGCGGAAGTCATCGAGGCAGCCTGATAGACATTGCCAGAAGAAGTCAGTCGTTGGCGGCTTGCCCGCCAATGTCACCAGCAGTCAGCGCTGCCCCACCATGGAACAACTCATGCTCCGCCCACGGATGTCGTGAGCGACAGCCGCCATCAGGCCTTGACCTCCCTACACCGCACTCGAGACGCGCGAATTCGGCGCCAGCCCGGGGCTTTTCATCCGAACCACGCCAGCCTGCTCTCGGAGAGCAACGGCATGGTCGAGTCCTTCGTGAAGCGCTTCAGTCGCCACGCTTGGTTCCTTCTCTCCTGTTTGGGGACGCACCTCATCCCTGCGGATAAATACGCTTCGCAAGGTCCTTGCCTTCGTTTACCTCGAAGACAAACGAGCGATGCACTCCGCGCACAATATGGCTTACAAAACGCCCTGATTTGTGAAGCTCAGTCCACTCATGAATCCATATGCCCTTGATGAGATAGTCATCTCCGAGCCTCACAAACATGAGGTGCGTGGGACAGTCTGGGCCGTCGATCTTGGGGATTGCTCCTGACCTCTTCCAGTTCTTTCCTTTTCGAGCCTTCACGGAAACCCGGCTCCCGTCCGACGCGACGAAATCGTGCTCCTCTTGATCAGCCACAAGCACTCCATCCAGAAGCAGCTTGCCATAGACCTCGCCGAGCCAGCCCACCAGTTCATCGCCTTTCAGCGTCTTGCCATCTGCATGCTGAGCGAGGAGTCCTTTGATCCGCTTCATCGCATGCGAGACGATTCGAAACTCATTCTCAAGCTCGGCCTGCAATGCTTCCATTTTGTCTTTGGCCAAAGGGCCTCCCGCAGTTGATGGTAACGTCCACTCATTCGGAGTATCGCTGGTGCAGCCAGGGCCGGAAGGCGCAGTCGGAGAGCAGCGTAGCCCAACCCTTCCTACCGCGAACTGTGGCTTCTGCATCGACCCCGGCGGGCATCCAAGGGCCTGCGGCCGCGTGCGCGATACGCGTGGCCCTGTTCGCTCGCCTCCAGGCATGAGGCCGCGGGAGAGAATCTCGCGAGCCTCTACGCACTGGTGGCTACCTGCGAGGCCAACGGAGTCAATCCCGAGACGTACCTGGCCGACGTCCTGCTCCGCGTCCAGACGCATCCCAACTCGCGCATCAACGAGTTGCTGCCCCATGAGTGGGAGCGGCGGCAGACCACAGACCCTCCCGGGTCACACCTCCAGCCCAGTCCTTGAACATCCCGCGGTCGCGGTGCCCGCCGAGAAAGGCCTCCGTCCGTCTTCAATCGCTCACGCCACGTCACTGACCGGACGGTTACGGAACAGGCGACCAAGGATAGTTCCTACGACACAGGCGTTCAGGAGCGACGGGCCGTCTCGGAGTCCTTTCCGCCGCCCAATCTACATGACGGAGAATGGGCTGAGGCCAAGCCACAAGGTTGCCATCGCTGCTATAATCCCCCTGTTCGCGCTAGCGCGCGACGCGACATCGCAGGATAGCCATGCTGGTACAGACCTCATCGGCTTGATTTCAGCACCACTCTATTCGCACCGCCCCAACTTATTCCTAGCCCACCATGAACAACGCAGAAGCTGAAGACGTTTACCAAAAGCTCACTATGATCATCTCTGACTTGGGATGGTCATGGGTGGTACGACAAATCGAAGATCAGATTAGACTAGGCAGGCTTGAGGAAACGATCATCGAATCCGAAGTGAATTCGCCCTCAACAGATCTTTCTTCTTCACGACGCCCGGGGTCGAAAGTAAGGCCGCGGAAAAGCCGTGTCGCAATGACAAAAAGAATGGAATATCTTCCGAAGGAGCGACTCAGGCTACTTGCCACATCCATCGAGCAGGCAATCATCGCAGCGGCAGAGATGGAACAAGAAACACTCAGGAACCTGCCTTACGTTCAAAAGCTAGAGTTTCGCCCTGAAGAGCAGGGAGAAACGATGCGATTGATCCGAGATGACAGCCACGGACGGATTACGGTGCTGGAACAAACCAAAAAATTCCTAAAGGAGCTTAAGGAGGCGATAGATGCCAATTAGGCAAGCCTTACTCTCAGACATCGCGCTAGCACTAGGATCCATCAAGCCCAGCCTGACGACCGCCGACGCCCATTCCGACGTCTTCGAAGCCTACATTTTTTCACTCATTCTGCGCGCTGCGGGTAGCGAAGGAGCAATGATAGCATTTGAGAATATTCATGGAGACATGCCAACAGTCTTGGTTTTCAGAACGAGCCCTGGGTATATCTTCTCAACGGCCCAACCCTATGGACATGCCGTTTTGAGTTTCCCAGGCAAGCCTCCGCTGGAGGCGCATGTTGGCGTTCGCGTGGCTGGTCGATCCAGGGTTTTGCATGAATGTGATGTCGCAGTTCTGTATCGGAGCGAAGCGGATCTGTGTAGAGCAAACAGCGTCTCCCCTAGATGTTCCAAAGTGGTTCTTGCTGTGGAGTGCAAGTTCTACGCGTCTGACATCCCTCTAGGGCTTGCTCGTGCATTCATGGGACTGATCGGGGATATTCAAGCACCTGGGCGGTTTTTTGTTGTAAACACCTCATCGCAATCTGCGGAGCGCTTGCTCACGAGTCATCGAAGAGGCTGGGAGCATCAGGTCACGCCTGGCTCACCAGTGCTGGATCGATTGCTAGGGTCCTTTAGAAATGCATTTAAGGACTTCAAAGCTAGCAGGTAGATTCAGGCCTCGTTTCACGACGAGCTTTCCGCTCGCGACTCAGAGCCTATTGGGGACACCCGTTCCTGACTGTCTATTCCTATTTCGGGCAGGCGAGAGGGCCGCCTACCGAAATAGGCTCTAAGGCGAGCCCTGCTGGAGTGGGGCCGCCGGTACAACGAGCACTGGCTGCTGGAGCGCCACAACTTCCTCTCACCGAGTCAGGCCCGGCGAGAGTTGATGCAGGTGAAGCCGGCGGCCTGATTACTGCCAACCTGGTGTCTCAACAATCCGGTGCGGTACAGGCGTTGGTCTCGGAGAAAAAAGCGCCTGGCGCAGGGCGGGTTGTCCTTGTCCGAGCGATTCACTACCTTGAGTGTGATGCCGCTCTCGTTGACCACTGCTTGGGGAGCTCGAGTCAGTTCCGAATCAGGATGGGATACGGCGAACAGTCACGCGAAGGCGGGGGCAGCCCATGTAGAGGCCGAAGAGGTGGAAAAGGCTCAGAACTGGACACAGAGCCCATTATCTCCCCTCTGCGTCAATGCCGTGAATGTTCCACGGCGGATTGTACTTGGCAATGAGAATAGTCTCAAGGTGGTGTGCTGCGAAGGCAGCGTCTCTGTCACGTCCTGTGACTAGCACATTGATCGTAATCACTTCGCGATTGAGATACATTAGCTGGCCAGCCGGGCTCTGGCGATTACCATCGCCCTGACGCGTATAGTCACGAAGCCGCTTCCGGAAACCGCCATTCGACCACTCTGTCGCGCGTCCGATGTAGACGATGCTGCCCTCAAACCAAGCGCGGTACACGCCCACCGATTCTCTTAGATCAGAGAAGTTGTCGGTCAATGGTCTGCGGTTCGTCCAATCCCGTTCCCACTGTGATACGGTTTTTCCTGCAATCGTGGGATCTGCGCTGGACGAGCAGGCGCTGAGAAATCGCTGCATTTCGGCGGACGCAGCATCGTAGTCGCCCAAATTGAATGTCTCGCCGTTCAGCACGAGCATGACGTTTCCATCAGCATCGCGGTTTAGCGAGAAGCAGGCAGGTGTGGCATCCATTCGGGTCGTGTCCCTATAAGTGTGTAGTCGGCGAGCAGGGCTGAGCGGGAAAGAGGGCAGCTCCTAGTAGAAACCAACCGAGACGGTCTCCCCCTGGCAGGGGCGCTGAGGGGTTCCCGCCGTGGACAATACCGAGTTTGTCGCGCCCTCTCTCGCTGCCGTGCGCGTTGCGCTGCTTTGCGGGCCGCAGTGTCACGACGCACCTCGGAAGGGCTGAGGCTCGTCCGGTAGGCGCGGCTCGCTTTACGCCACTGCTTTCTGCGGGCCAGAGTGCGGCACCTATCGTGACAGTAGGCATGTTCCCTGTCGCACCTTCGAAAGAGCCAGAACAATTCCCCGCAATGACAACACTCTCGCTCTCGAAGCTCGTGCACCCGGGCCTCTGGGTGGACGCTTTCGCGGCACGGGCGCCTCTTGTTGCCGCCTGTCGCGGAGAGGTGGCGACTCCATTTGTCCGGCGGTCTGGCCTTCACCCAGGTCGCTCATCTCGTCCACTTCTGCCGCCCAGCATGGCTCAATGCTCCCCTGCCGCCAGTTTTCGGCACCTCGAGCGTCGATGCGCGGCCCTCCAATCCCGCGCTTCTTCGCGCGCGGCTGGTTCGAAGACCCGCGCTTCTTGAAGGTTGTCTCCACCGGGAGCCTGGGAATGCGCGGTGCAGCAGCTCGACCAGCCCGCGCCTCACCGCCACCTCGAACCGCCCCGAGACGCCGTAGGGCACACTGAGGACACATGAAGCCAAGCGGGCAAACAAAAGCCCAGGAACCCGTGAGGATTACTGGGCTTCACTCTGTGGAGGCGGCGGGAATCGAACCCGCCGCCTGGACGTCGCCGCTCCCGCCTCAGCGGTACGTCACGATGAGCGCCACGTCGGAGTAGCCTCCCTTCGCCCCGTAAAGCCAGACGTAGACCTTGCCCGGGGTGACCCCCTTCAACTCACAGCGCTCGTTGTTGCCAGCCTTCATGCTCCGGCAGTCGTACTCGCTATGCGTGGGAATGGCCCCCTTTCGCACGTAGAGGTCCACGTTGCCCGTTCCCCCCTGGACCCGCACCGTGACGGTGTGCTTCCCCGGGTGCATCGTCTCCGGAATCTCCACGAAGAAGCCGTTTGAGTCATTCGTCGCCCCCGACAACCCATCCACCCTGACGCCCGGCTCCAACGGGAAGAACCCTCCCCGATAGCTCATCACCACCGACGCCTCGGAGTAGTCCGTGAACGCATTCACCATCGCGTACCACTTGCCCGCCGCGGGCGTCGGGAAGAGGCACTCCTCGTTGTTCCCGGACCGGTAAGGACGGCAGTCATACACCCCGTTCGTCGGCACCTGCCCGTACCGCACGTACATGTCCGCGTCACCCGAACCCCCAGACATCGTGAAGCGCAGGTCCGTCGCCCCCTCGGGCACCTCTCCCATCGCGAACTCCTTCGAGCCTCGGCTGCCCGTGAAGGGCAGGGGAACCCCTCTCTCGAGCACCCGGTGCGGCGGGAGGATGACGATGCCCACCTGCACTGCCTTCCACGCATTGGAGACGGACTCGATGGTCGCCGCGTCGTAACCCAACTGCTGCGCCGCCTGCTCCGTCGCGACCTTCGCGGCCTCGAACGTCGACGTCGGCGTCAGGATGTCCGCGTTCGCCTTGTAGAAGATGCGCGCTGCCTTCTCCATGCCGATGCCCACCACCGCCGTCCGCGTCGGGAAGCGCGGGTGCGTCCCTCCCTGCGCCAACAGGTAGAACGCCAGGTTCGAGATGCCCGAGCTGTAGTGGACATCCACCCCGGAGCTGTAGTCCGGATAGTCATCCAACGAATCCCCATCCAGCGTCGGATTCATCATGTAGCGGAGCGCATCGTCCGCGACCCCCGGCGTCCAGACATCCTCGCCCACCAGGAACGTCCCTTCGTCGAGGGTCCGACCCTGGAAGTGCCACTCACACACCGCCCCGAAGATGTCCGACATCGACTCGTTCAGCCCTCCCGACTCCCCCGAGTAGATGAGCTGCGATTCGTAGTCCGTCACCGCGTGCGTCAGCTCGTGCGCCGTGACGTCCAGGCTCTCCGCCAGGTTGCTCGCCGTCACCCCATCGCCATCGCCGAACACCATCTGCTCGCCATTCCAGAAGGCATTCACATAGCTGACCCGATGATGCACCGTGGCGACCAGGGCTCCACCCTCGTTGTCGAACGAGTCCCGGCCGAACAGCTCGTTGTAGCAAGCATAGACAGCACCCACGTTGTCGTACGCCGCGTTGACGATGGGGTCCGCGACCGGCGCATCCGTGCGCGCCAGCACACCCGGGAGGTCGTTCGTGTTCTCCCCGTCATGGATTCGACGCGACAGCGCCGAGTGGATGTTCGTGAACCGCTCGAACAGGTCCCCCGTGCGTGCGTTGATGAGCACCGTGTCATCCACCGGAGCACCTTCCTCGGTCTCCCCGACGATGCGCAGCCGATAGGCAAGCAGGAGCTGTCCCCCCTCGCGCCAGTACACGAGCACGGGCGTACCCGAGACTGTCGCCCCAGGAGGCGTCCCCCGGTCCGACAGCGCCGTCGTCTGCGCCAGGCCCTCGCTCAGCGAGGCGCCCTCGGGGGCGAGCAGGTCCCCTCGCGCGTCTCCGTTCGCGGCGAAGACCTGTCCATTCCTCGCATGGAGCCGCAGCTCCGCGCCCATGACCTCCACGTCGTTGATGCGCACGCCGAAGCGGAAGTGCGTGTCTCCATCGAAGCCCACATAGGCCTTCTTCAGGAACAGTTGCTCAGGGGACACCCGGAAGAGGGTCGCCACCTTCGCCAGGGTCGGCGCGAGCGACTCCGGCCGGAGCCCTCGAAGGGCGTCGCGGCCCGTGGGCGCGGGGCCCAGCGCCCCCTTGACGAAGGTGGGCACCAAATCCCTGTCAGTCGCCACCACCTGATGCGTGCCGGCCATGCCCGCCGGGGCCTGGTCCGGCGCGGGTTCCTTCCCGTCCCTGGGCGCTTCCGACTCCGTACAGGCGCCCATTGTCAGGCACAGCACCACCGCACCCAGGACTCCACGTCCTCGTACCTTCGTCATACACAGCTCCCCGGAAAACTGACGCCGCCAAGGTGACGTCCCGGCTTGCTCAATGACAAGTCAGGCCGAGCGGCTTCATTTCATTTCAGGCCAGGGAAGAACGCGGAGGTTCGCACTTCCGTCAATGACCAGCGAATGGCGTCGCACACGCCGTCCTCGCTGGAGGGTGAGCACTCTCACTCTCCAGGGTGATGTCCGTGCATGGCTCGGGACAGTCGGCCGGGTCAGGACTTCTTCGGGGCGGGCGCCGCCTCGCGCGTCATCTCCACCATGGTGGGACGCCAGCCCAGCCGCGCGAACATGCGCTGCGCGGATTCGTTCTTCGCGGCGGCGTGCAGCACGACTCGCGGGACGCCCAGCGCCGTCAGCCGGCGCATCAGCTCCTCGGCGAGCTGCGCGCCCACACCGGTGCCTCGGGCCTTCGCGTCCACCCACAGGTCATGGAACGCACCCGCCCGGTCCAGGAGGGCGTTCCAGTCCATGGGCTCCACCCGGCCATAGGCATAGCCCACCACCTCACCCTCCAGCTCGGCCACCAGCACGATGGCGTCCGGCTCGAGGGCCTCGCGCCCCA